>NZ_LZLE01000025.1 GCF_001673155.1 Mycobacterium sp. 1423905.2
CGGTCAGCGAAGCCGAGGCGCTGGCCGAGCTGCGCGCGCTCGCCGACTCCAACACCGTCGCCGTCTCGATGATCGGCGGTGACGATCTCGATGCCCAGCGGCCGCGCGCGAGTGGTCAGCACGGCCGCGGTCTGGGCGAATACGTCGACGTCGACGGCCAGCCGGTTGGCCGGGCCGCGGACCGCGCGATGCATCAAGGTCATGGCCTCGGCGGCCGCGGTGCCCTCGTCGAGCATGGAGGCATTGGCGATCTCGAGCCCGGTCAGGTCGGTCACCATCGTCTGAAAGTTCAGCAACGCCTCCAGTCGACCCTGGCTGATCTCCGGCTGGTACGGCGTGTAGGCGGTGTACCACGCCGGGTTCTCCATGATGTTGCGCAACAAGACCGGCGGCGTGAGCGTGTCGTAGTAACCCTGGCCGATCATCGAGACGGCGACGGTGTTGGAGTCGGCGAGCGCGCGCAGCTCGGCCAGCGCCTCGGCTTCGCTGACCGCTGGGGGCAGGCGGTCTAGACCCGGCGCGGCGCCGGTGTTGGTGAGCTTGTCGAGAATGCCGGCGGGGACCGCCTTGGCTGCCAGGGCGTCGAGCGAATCGACGCCGATGACGGCGAGCATGGTCGCAACGGCAGCACTGTCGGGGCCGATGTGTCGGTCTGCGAACGTGGACAAGGCGAACTCCTGACACCGGGAAAGGACTATGAGCCCTCCCCCTCTGTCTTCACCCGATCCCGGGCGCCTGAGAGATTCGGCGCCGTTGTTTGTGGCGCCTTTCCCCATCGGCGGGTGAGGACCGGTCGGGTCGTCACCGCTTTCCAGAGGCATCGTTGTCTCGGGCGGTCCGGGTGCCTGAGAGGTTGACGGAGAGGTATTGCTCCTTCGGCGTCCGTAGCTGGCGGCCACAGAACTCTCCCGCGCGAGAGCGATGCGTGGTCCAGTTTACTCGTCGGTGCTCAGCGCCGCCTAGGCGGACAACTGCGCACCGTCGCCGGCGAAAGGCGTCGGGAAGATCAGCCGATCTTGCGGTCGCGGTGCTTGCGCCGAGATGCCAGTTCGTCTTCGGGCGCGGCGATCGACTCGCCGCCGTCGGCGCGTTCACCCGGGAAGTCGGCGATGACGCCGGTCAGCTCTCGCATGGCGCCGGACACGGCGATGCCGAACACTCCCTGCCCCCCTTGCAGCAGGTCGACGACCTCTTCGGCCGATGTGCACTCGTACACCGAGGTGCCGTCGGAGAACAACGTGATGTTGGCGAGGTCCTGTACGCCGCGCTGACGCAGGTGGTCGACCGCGACGCGGATGTTGTGCAACGAGATTCCGGTGTCCAGCAACCGCTTGACGATCTTGAGGACGAGGATGTCTTTGAACGAGTACAGCCGCTGGCTGCCGGACCCCGCCGCGCTGCGGATGGACGGGACCACCAGCGACGTGCGGGCCCAGTAGTCCAGTTGCCGATACGTGATTCCCGCGATCTGGCAGGCGCTGGGTCCGCGGTAGCCGACCAGCTCGTCAGGCACGGAGTCGTCGGGGAACAGCCCCGGTTGTACGGGTTCGGTGGAGACGACGCCAGGGGTCGTGGTGGCCGGGCGGTCGGCAAGGTCGAGCTGTTCTTGACGTGGCTGTTCGCTCACGGTGCTTTCCTCTCGCCGATCGCGCTGGGGGTACTAGCTGCGTCACGGACTGCTCCGACAGCCACATTTCTCAGGCCCGAGTGCTAGAGAGCATACGCCGTTCGGCAGCTGCCATGCTCCCCGTTGATCATCAACTCGTCCTCAAAGTATGGCCGCAGGGGTCGTCAGTGGTTGATATCCGCCGGGCGTGTCGACATTGCACGTGTGTGATATGAGACGCATCCGTGATGTTTGCCGTCGGGCCCAGCCGAAGCCGACTAGGTGGCCTTGAAGTCGTCGGGTGACACGCTGTCCAAGAATTCCTTGAACTTCTCCACCTCGTCTTCGCGCACCGCACTGCTGGATTCCTCGTCGCCCTCGTCGGGGATGAGCAGGCCGGCTTGGGCTAAAACCGCTTCCTCGACGTAGATCGGGACGCCGACGCGCAGGGCGATTGCCACCGAGTCCGACGGCCGGGCCGACACCTTGATGTCGCGGTCGAAGATCAGGTCGGCGTAGAAGGTGCCTTCCTGCAGGTCGACGATGCGCACTTCCTTGAGTGAATGCCCAAGAGCAGCAATGACATCCTTGATCAGGTCATGCGTCAACGGCCGCGGCGGCTCGACGCCTTGCTGCTCGAGAGCGATGGCCGCTGCCTCGGACTGGCCGATCCAGATAGGCAGATACCGGTCACCGTTGGCCTCGCGAAGGAGCAGCACCGGCTGGTTCTGCGGTTGCTCGACGCGAATGCCGACAACACGAACTTCGCCCATTTGTGTCTGCCCTCCGCATATGCCGCCGTGTCGACCTAACACTCAGCGTGACGACGCGGTGAACACCATGTCTAGGGTCTTGCCGTCAAACACCAAGCTGTCAACGAAAGTCTAGTCCTCAGCGGTGCAGAAGGTCGCGAACGGCCGACTTGATCAATGAGGTGTGCAAAGTAATCGCGAGCGCGGCGACCTCGCGCGCCAGGTCGTCAGCGCGGTCTCGGGCGCCCGCCTTGTCGGCCTTGACCATGGGGCCGGCGATCTGAGCGATGAGGTCGGACTGCCGATCGGCCGCGGACCGAAAGGCGCGCAGGTGGCGCGGTTCGACGCCGTACTCGGCCAGCGCCCGCGCGCACTGCAGAATCACGACCGCATGCTCGTCGAAGAAACCGCCCGGCCCGGCGGTGATGACGCCGGCCTTGAGCAGGGCGGTGAGCAGCTCTTCTTCGACACCGGCTCGTTCCAGCAGGTCTTCTCGGCTGAGCCGGATGTTGCTGGGCGCCACCGTCGCAGCGTCCGGCGCGTCCTCGGGCGCCGCGCTGTCGTTGGAGACCGAGACCAATCGCGGTACGCCGTAAGAGCTTCCGGAGGGTGGCAGCTCGCCGTCGGGCTGGGCATCGAGTTGGGCCCGGATGACCTTCAGCGGGAGATAGTGGTCGCGCTGGGCGGTGAGGATGAAACGCAGTCGTGCGCAGTCGTATGCGGTGAACCGTCGATAACCCGATGCCGCACGCTGCGGCGTCACCAGCCCCTCGGCCTCCAAGAAGCGAATCTTGGAGATCGTGACGTCGGGAAAATCGCGTCGCAGCAGGTCCAGGACCGCCCCGATCGACATCCCGGTCAGTCCGGGGCTATCGGGTGCGCTCACTAGCCTGCGGATCCCCCGTCATCGTCACCCTTCGGGCCGGTCAAGAACACCAGGCGGAACTTGCCGATCTGCACCTCGTCGCCGTTGGCCAGCACTGCGGAATCCACCGGCTCACGGTTCACGTAGGTGCCGTTGAGGCTGCCGACGTCGACGACGTTGAACTCGTTGCCTTCCAACCGGAATTCGGCGTGACGACGGCTCACGGTGACGTCGTCGAGGAAGATGTCGCTGTCGGGATGGCGGCCCGCAGAAGTGATGGCTTGGTCCAGCAGGAAGCGAGACCCGGCGTTGGGTCCGCGTTTGACGACCAGCAACGCCGAGCCAGCGGGAAGCCCTTCGACTCCCGATACCGAACTCTCGGTGCCCGCTTGCGCGGGAGCGTCCAGCTCATTGAGAAAGTCGGCGCGGAAGACCGAGGTCGTTTCCACAGTGACTTCGTCAGAAGTCTGGTCGTTATCCATGTCCGTCACCCGCTGCTCCTCACTGGCCGCTGTGGCGTTGTCTACCGGCCCGTTCGGCCGGCTTGTCACTCGGAATTACCGCCTGTACTGCCTTTACTGCTTTTTACTACTTCGGAACAGTTATGTCCGACCGTACCGCGCACGGGTCGAGAATGCGCCCACCACTGCAGGATCGTAAGCCCGATACCCCGGCTTTTCTAAGTCCAACTGAAGTCCCCTGAGGACCTGTGCGCGGTCCGCATCGTCGACTCGCGACGCATTCGGCGACCTTAGCAACCGTCACTCGGCCAGGGTCTCGCGGTAGGCCTCGGCGTCCAGCAACTCGCCGATCGCGGCTTCGAGGGCGGCGACGTCGGAGTTCTCGACCTCAATCTCCACCAGCCAGCCCGCGCCGTAGGGATCGGAGTTCAGCAGATCGGGGCTGCCGTCCAGATCCCCGTTGACCGCAGACACGGTGCCCGACACCGGCGCGTAGAGGTCCGACACCGATTTGGTCGACTCCACCTCGCCGAAGGATTCACCGGAGGTGACCGCGGCGCCGACATCCGGCAGCTGCACGAAGACCACGTCGCCCAGGGCCGACTGCGCGAAGTCGGTGATTCCCACGCGGACGGTGTCGTCCCCACTGCGCCGAACCCACTCGTGTTCGGCGGTGTAATGCAGATCGGACGGGATATCGCTCACGGTGATCCTGTTCTGGTCGGGTCTCGCCGGCTTCTAGTTCACTTGACGGGCTGAGCGTATTGGTGCGGTTTTGGTTGCCGCAAGGTGGTGATGTCCACTCGGTCGGCCTGTTGCACGGTGATCCGCCCCCCGACGCGTTTGACGCTGTCGTCGGCGCCGCCGGGGATGTTCATCGCCGCAGCGAGCGTGGGCGGATCGCCAATGGCCAGAACGGAATACGGCGGCGCCAACGTCTTGGAGTCGACGCTCAGCGAGCCCGGAGCGCCGACGATCCAGGTGTCTACGCCGACCCGGACGGATTGGCGGCCGTCGGTGATCTCGATGGCCTCGGCGCCGGCGGCCCGCAGTTCGTTGAGCACGTCGAGCATGGTTTCCGGCGCCACGCCAGGGCCGGGGTCTTCGATCTTGACCGTGACGCCCGGACCGGTCGCGCCCACAGTACCGACCAGGATGGACAGCGCGGCCAATCTGGATTGCGCGCTTTCGATGGCCGCTTGGTCGTTGTTGCCGGAGGCCTGTAACGCGTTGAGTGTGTTCTGCAGGTCGGCCACCTCGGTGTTCAGCGCCGCCTCCCGTTGCCGCATGGAGTCCAGCAGCACCAACAGGTCTGCCGGACGGGCGTTTTCCAGCGAATCCCCGGATTCGTTCTGGCGGACCTGGGTGACGATGGCGATCCCCAGGACCAGGCAGAGCAGGACGGCCAGCGCGCCGAACACCCAGCGCGAGCGACCGCCCCTGCGCAACGTGGACAGCCCGGTGCGTCGCAGTGGCCCGATCTCGGGACGGGGACGATCCGCCGGGAGTTCGTGACGGCCCCGCCGCGCGGCGTAATGCTCGGGCTCCTCGTGTTGCGTTGCCGCGTCGGAGGTTTCGTCGGGTTGCGATTCTGGAACGTCGTCGGTCACCGTGGCCTCACTTCGATCAGGCTCCGAACAATCGGCGGCGCAATGCGGCAGCGTTACCGAAGATGCGGATGCCCAGGACGACGATGATGGCGGTGGATAGTTGAGTGCCCACTCCCAGCTGGTCGCCGACATAGACGATCAAGGCGGCGACGAAGACGTTGAAGACGAACGACACCACGAAGACCTTGGGGTCGAAGATGCGTTCGAGATAGGCGCGCAGGCCGCCGAATACGGCGTCGAGGGCGGCGACTACGGCGATGGGCAGGTACGGCTGGACCACCTCGGGCACATTGGGATGAAACAGCAACCCCAACACGATCCCGACGGCAAGCGCAGCGATACCGATCATGCACTAGGGCCCAATCTGCTTGGCGAATCGGACATCTCGGGTGGTGCCGGCGGGCAGTGTCAAGCCGTCTCCGGCGTCGACGCTCACCACTACGCCGTAGGAGATTTCCAGCAACTTGAGCCGGCGCATACCGGGGCTCTGGTCGAAGACTTCTTGCATCCCGTGAGCCGGCCCGATTGCCAGGATGCTGTAGGGGCTGCTGGTCGGATTGTTGTCGACGAGGATCGCTCCCCCGGCCTGACGGATGGTGACGTTGGGTCCGATCCGGGTGCCGTCCACCGAGATCGCTTCGGCTCCACTGGCCCACAGCGAGTTGACGACGAGCTGCAGGTCGCGGTCCAGGATCACCTGTTGCCTGCCGCTGACCCGCTGTTTGGACGCATCGGACAAATTAGGGCCGGCTCCCGGGTCGGTCACCGTGAGGGTCAGACCGGGGCCGACGACACGGGTGCTGGCGGCGGGCAGGCTCAGCGCGTCGAGGCGACCGAGCAGTCGCTGGCCTTCGGCGTCGTCGGTGAGGGCGGCGCGCCGGACCTCATCGACCTTGGCCGACAGCGCGTTACGCCGTTGCGCCAAGCGGGTGGCGGTGGCCTGGGTGGAACGCACATTGGTGGCCAGCAATTGCTGGGCGGTCCGGACGCCGGGTGCTACCGAGCGGGCTTGGGCGACGGCCGCGGCGAAGACCGTCGCCACCAGGGTCGCCGCCAGCGCCTGCCACATCCAGTTGAATGCGCGGTCGCGGCCGCGCCGCGGGGCCTCCGAGCCGTTCCGCGCCGCAGCCGCCGCCGCGTAGCCGGGGTCTAGATGCTCGGAGAGCAGCGCACGCAGCAGCGACGGCACCGGAATGGTCTGCGGGCGCGACGCGGCGTGGGCGTTGTAGCCGGCGTTCGGGTCGTAACCGCCGAGCGTGCGGTCGGTATCAGCCACGCGCACCCGCTTTACGCGCCGTCTTGGGCATCCGCCGCATCACCAGCACCATCTGCACGATGTAGAGCACGAATGCCCACAGGTACATGTACAAGCCCCAGATCAGGAACGCCCAACCGCATGCCCCCACCGCGTGGCTCCACGTGGTGGGCCACTGACCGAGCAGCACCAGAGGAAAGCCCGACATGAGGGCGAACGTCGCGCCCTTGCCGACATAGGTCACCGGAAGCGCGGTGAGTCCGCGACTGCGCAGCAACGGCAGGGTCGCGGCCAGGGCGCCGTCGCGCGCCAGCAGGGCGATGACGAACCACCAGGGCGCGATGCCGCTGAGCCCGAAGACGAGCGGCACGGTGATCATGTACAGCCGGTCGACGGCGGGGTCCAGCAGTACGCCCAGGCGGGAGGACTGGTTGAGCAGTCGCGCGATCTTGCCGTCCGCCCAGTCGGAGGCGCCGCTGAACATCAAGATCGCGACGGCCCAGCCGTTGGCGTGGGTGACCAGCATCAGGTAGACGAACACCGGGATCAGCGCCAGGCGGATCACGCTCAGCACGTTGGGCACCGTGAGCACCCGATTCGGCGCGAGCACCTGCTCCATAAGCCGAGACCTTAGTCCAACGCCCACTGCGCGGCTGCCCGCACACTCGGGCACCAGTGTGCGGCTGGGCGCACACTCGCGGGCCTCAGCGGAAGACGCCGGGCAAACTCAGCGTGGAGAGCGTGTCGTCGGACAGCGGGTTGTCGTTGACCATGTAGGTCCACGTCGACGTCGGGCGCGCCAGCTTGGACAGGTCCAGCCCCGGTTCTTCGTCCAGCACGTTGGCGGTCTCGAAGGTCTGCTGCGCCGCCTCGATCGCGTCGGCGGCCAACGAGGCGAACGCGTCCACCGCCAACCGGTGGAACTCGTCGAGCGGGTTCTGCCGACCCAGCGCCCGCAGATGGATGCTCTCGCGGATGTCAGCCAGATACGCCAGGTGATCGGCCCAGCCGCGGTCGAGGTGAAAGAGCATGATCAGCCGGCAGATCTTCTCCAGGCGGTCCTCGGACAAGTCCTTGGACAGCTCCTGGTACCGCTTGGGCGCCAGATCTTCGAGCTCCTCGCGCGCAGTCGCGGTGCGCAGCAACGTGTTTCGACGGTCGACGATGATGGCGCGCTGCTGGGCGATCAGCTGGTTGTAGCGCCAGGTGTTGGCGTGCACATCGAGCAACCGGCCTTCGGCGACGCGCTGGGCGTGGTCGAGCAGGCCGGCGCTCTTGGGGCTCAGAATGCGACCGTCCTCGTCGGTTTCCATCGGCAGCTTGTTGTGGTCGAGGTTGGCCGCCACCACGTCGTCTTCCCAGCTGGAGAAGAACACCGAGGAACCGGGGTCGCCTTGGCGGCCGGCCCGGCCGCGCAACTGATTGTCCAGCCGCTCGGTGTGGTGCCGGCCGGTGCCGACCACGTGCAGGCCGCCGAGTTCGGCGACTCGGTCATGGTCGGCCTCATCGGACCCGCCCAACCGGATATCGGTGCCGCGGCCGGCCATCTGGGTGGACACCGTGATCCGCCCGTATTCGCCCGCCTCGGCGATGACTTGAGCTTCCTCGGCGTCGTTTTTGGCGTTGAGCACCACCGCGGGCACACCGCGGCGCAGCAGCCGTTCGTGCAGCTCCTCGGATTCGGCGACGTCGTGGGTGCCGACCAGCACCGGCTGCCCGGTCTCGTGCACCTCGGCAATGTGGGCGACGATCGCATCGTTTTTGGCCGCCGCGGTGATGTATACCCGGTCGGCCTCGTCCTCGCGGATGTTCGGGGTGTTCGGCGGGATGGGCGAGACGCCGAGCTTGTAGAACTGGCGCAGCTGTTCACCGGCGGCCAGCGCGGTGCCGGTCATGCCGCACACCGTCGTGTAACGGTTGATCAGCGCCTGCACGGTGATGGTGTCGAGCACCTCGCCGGTTTCGGTGGTCTCAATGCCTTCCTTGGCTTCCACGGCGGCCTGTAAGCCGTCGGGCCAGCGCTGCAGTTGCGCGATGCGGCCCCGGGAGGAGTTGATCAGGTGCACCGCGTCGTCGCGAACGATGTAGTGCACGTCGCGGTGCAGCAGCACGTGCGCGTGCAGGGCCACGTTGACCTCGGTCAGCGTGGTGCCCACATGTTCTTCGGAGTACAGGTCGATGCCGCCGAGCGCCTTTTCCACTTTGCGGGCGCCGGCTTCGGTGAGGTGGACGTTGCGATTGTCCGAGTCGGTGTCAAAGTCCTTCTCCGGCACCAGCTCGCCGACCAGCTTGATGATCTCCACCCGCGGGGTTTCCCGGTGGCTGGTGCCGGCCAGCACCAGCGGCACCAGCGCCTCGTCCACCAGGACGGAGTCCGCCTCGTCGATCAGGGCCACGTCCGGGTTCGGCGAAACCAGGTCCTCGACGTCGGTCACCAGCTGATCGCGCAGTACGTCGAACCCGATCTCGTTGACCGAGGCGTAGGTGACGTCGCAGGCATACGCGGTGCGGCGGTCTTCGGCGCTGGACTCGGCGGTGATCCAACCGACGGTCAGGCCCATCGCTTCCAGCAGCGGACCCATCCACTCGGCATCCCGGCGGGCCAGATAGTCGTTGATGGTGACGACGTGCACGTGCCGGCCGCCCAGCGCATATCCGGCTGCCGCGATGGCCCCGGCCAGCGTCTTGCCTTCACCGGTCGCCATTTCGATGACATCGCCGGCAAGCATGCGCAGCGCGCCCAGCAGCTGCACGTCGAACGGACGCAGCCCGGTCGCCCGCTCGGCCGCTTCCCGCGCGATCGCCAGGAACTGCGGGATGTCGGAGGACTCGGCCAGGTCGTCGAGATCCAGCAGGCCAGTGGCCTTGCGAAGTTTCTCGTCGCTGAGGTCGGCGGCCTTCTCGTCGAATTCCTCTGACGCGGTGACCGCGGACATCGAGCGGCTGCGGTTCTTGTCCGTACTGGCGCCCAGCAGCTTCCAGAATCGGCTGCTCAGGCGGCCGGGCTGAGCGCGGGTGGTCTTAGGCACGCCCCAACGGTACGCGACCCACCCACCGGCACGGGCGTGCGTGTTTGTCCGCGACACGCCGGGCGCAGCCGTACCGCTGCGCACGCTCGCGGTGGGGTCAGGCCAGGTTCGAGCGGCGGGGATAGGCGATGGCGGGGTCGGTGAGCACGTTGACCACCGAGGGCAGACCGCTGGCGAAGGCGCGTTCCAGCGCCGGGCGCAGCTCGGCGGGCGCGGACACCAGTTCCCCGTGGCCGCCCAGCGTGCGGACGATCTCGTCGTAGCGGGTCCCTGGGCGTAGCTCGGCCACCACCGAGTAGCCGTACAGCGCCTCCATCGGGTGCTTCTCCAAGCCCCAGATGCCGTTGTTGCCGATGACGGAGACCACGGGCACGTTGTGCCGCGCCAGCGTGTCCCACTCCATGCCGCTGAATCCGAAGGCCCCGTCGCCCTGCAGCAGCACGACCTGTCGCTCCGGGCGCGCCAGTTTGGCCGCCAGCGCATAACCCGGACCCGAACCAAGACAGCCGAACGGCCCGCTGTCCAGCCAGCACCCGGGCTGGTAGCTGTCGATCACCCGACCCGCATACGAACCGAAGTCCCCGGCGTCGATCACGACGACGGCATCACGATCCAATAGAGGGGCTAGTTCGGCGTAGACCCGCATCGGGTGCAGCGGCGCGCGGTCGTCGGCGAGCTCGGACCGCTCTTTCTCGCGCGCCGCGGTTTCGGTGGCCCGCAGCTCGCTGATCCACTCTTGATGGTCGGCACCGCGGCCCGCGGCCAGGGCGCCCAGGGTGTCGCCGAGGTCGCCGTAGAGGCCGGCGACGACGGGCCGCGGCGGTTCGCGGTCGGGTTCGGCGCGGTCGGCCACCACCAGCTGGGTTTGCGGGCCGAACACCCCGCCGAAGCCGAGCCGGAAATCCATGGGGACGCCGACGATGAGCGCAACGTCGGCTTCGCCCAACGCTTTTGAGCGTGCCCGGGAAAACGCGAGCGGATGGTCCGCGGGCACCATCCCGCGGGCCATCCCGTTCATCAGCACCGGGATCTGCAGGGTTTCGGCCAGCCGCAACAACGCTGACTCGGCATGGCCCCACCAGACGTTGGTGCCGGCCATGATGACCGGCCGTTGTGCCGCAGCGAGCAGGCCGGCAACCCGGTCCAGAGCCGCGCCGTCGGCGCGTGCTGCCGCAGGCATCTCCCGCAGTGCGCCGGGACGGCCGTCGTCGTCGGACATCGAAAACACGTGGTCCATCGGGAAGTCCACGAACGCCACACCCGACGGCGCACCGATCGCCGCGCGCAGCGCCTCGTCGATGAGCCGGCCGGCATCTTCGGCGGACTGTGCGGTGGCGGCGAAGCGGGCCAGCGGCGCCACAAACGGCACGTGGTCGATCTCTTGCAGCGAACCCATCCCCCAGCGCAGCGCCGGCGCTCGACCGCCGAGGACGACCAGCGGTGACTGGTTCTGCTGTGCCGCGCCCATCGCGCTCATGCCGTTGGTGACGCCGGGTCCGGCGGTCAGCGCGGCCACCCCCGGCACCCGGGTGACTTTGGACCAGCCTTCGGCGGCGAAGGCCGCGGTCTGCTCGTGGCGGGTGTCGACGAGGCGGATGCCTTCCTCGCGGCAGCCGTCGTAGATGGAGAACAGGTGGCCGCCCGACAAGGTGAAAATCGTGTCTATGCCGCTGGCTTTGAGCCGACGCGCGATCAGCCGGCCGGCATGGATGGTCTGGGCGGGTGCGGCGTCGGTGGTCATAGTCGGAGCCTAGCCAGCTTCGTCAGGTACGTTCGCCGGAGGATTTCCGTCGCGCAGCCACCGACTGTGAGGAGACGTCGCCTTGGGCCCTAAGCCGTTTAAGCCGTCCATCGACTGGTCTAGGGCGTTGCTGGACTCGGTGTTCTGGTCCGCCAAAGCCTGGGCGATCAGCGCCGTCTGTGTGCTCGTGGTGCTGCTGCTGATCAGGTACCTGACCACGTGGGGCCGGCAGTACTGGCGGGTCACCGGGGACTACTTCGTCGGGCGCAACAGCGTCCGGGTGTGGCTGATGCTCGGCGTGCTGCTGCTATCGGTGGTGCTCAGTGTGCGGCTCAACGTCCTGTTCAGCTATCAGGGCAACGACATGTACACCGCGTTGCAGAAAGCGTTCCAAGGCACCGCATCTGGTAACAACGCGGTACGGGACTCGGGGGTGCACGGCTTCTGGGTGTCCATTGGCATTTTCTGCATCATGGCGGTCATCCATGTCGCCCGCGTGATGGCGGACATCTACCTGACGCAGCGCTTCATCGTCGCGTGGCGGACCTGGCTCACCGGACACGTCACCGCCGACTGGCTGAGCGGGCGAGCCTACTACCGCGACCTGTTCATCGACGACACCATCGACAACCCCGACCAGCGCATCCAGCAAGACGTGGACATCTTCACCGCGGGGACCGGCAGTACGCCCAACCAGCCGGCCAACGGCACGACGAACACGCTGCTGTTCGGGGCGGTGCAAGCGGTTATTTCGGTGATCTCGTTCGCCGCGATCCTGTGGAACCTGTCCGGAACCCTGACCCTCTTCGGCGTCTCGTTGCCGCGCGCCATGTTCTGGACGGTCATCGTGTACGTCCTGGTGGCCACCATCATCGCGTTCGTCATCGGTCGTCCGCTGATTTGGCTGAGCTTCCGCAACGAGAAACTCAACGCCGCTTTCCGTTACGCGCTGGTGCGGTTGCGCGACGCCGCCGAGGCCGTCGGCTTCTACCGCGGCGAGCGGGTGGAACGCGGTCAACTGTCGCAACGGTTCACCCCGATCATCACCAACTATTTACGGTTCGTGAACCGCAGCATCGCCTTCAACGGCTGGAACCTGGTGGTGAGCCAGGCGATCGTCCCGTTGCCGTGGGTGATTCAGGCGCCTCGACTGTTCTCCGGACAGATCGACTTCGGCGACGTGAGCCAGACCGCGACGTCGTTCGGCAATATCCACGATTCGCTGTCCTTCTTCCGCAACAGTTACGACGCGTTCGCGTCATTCCGGGCGGCGATCATCCGGTTGCACGGGCTCGTCGACGCCAACGAGCGTGGCCGCGCGTTGCCGTCGGTGTTCGTCAAGCCCAGCACGGACGGCACGGTGGAACTGCAGAACGTCGAAGTCCGCACGCCGGGCGGCGACCGGCTGATCGATCCGCTCGACGTCCAGCTCAACGCCGGTGACTCCCTCGTTATTACGGGTCGTTCGGGCGCGGGCAAGACCACGCTGCTGCGCAGCCTCGCCGAGTTGTGGCCGTATGCGTCGGGGGCGTTGTCGTGCCCGGACGGTGACCACGGAACGATGTTCTTGTCGCAGCTGCCCTACGTCCCGTTGGGCACGCTGCGCAGCGTCATCTGCTATCCCAATGCGCCGGAAAACATCTCCGATGCCCAGCTGCAAGACGTCCTCACGAAAGTGGCCCTGGCCCCGCTTTACAGCCGTCTCGACGAGGAGCAGGACTGGGCCAAAGTGCTCTCCCCCGGGGAGCAGCAGCGCATCGCGTTCGCCCGCATCCTGCTGACCAAGCCGCGCGCGGTGTTCCTGGACGAGTCGACTTCGGCCCTCGACGAGGGCTTGGAGTTCGCGCTGTACCAGCTGGTGCGCACCGAGCTGCCGGAATGTGTGGTGGTCAGTGTGAGCCACCGCAACACCGTCGAACAGCACCACGAACAGGAGCTCAAGCTGCTGGGCGGCGGCGAGTGGCGGCTGGGTCGGGTGGAGAAGCAGCCCGCGCCGGTTTAGGTGTCGTCGTCGAGATTGCCGTGGCGGTTGTGCTTTCGCCGCGGGTCACGACCATGGCGGCAATCTCGGCGCTAACGACGGGCCGCGTGCGCTCTGGCGCTAACGACGGGCCGCGTGCGCTCCGGCGCGGCGCCCGAAGAACGAACCTTCGCCCAGCTGCGTCCCACTGGCATAGCCCTTACCGTCCTGGGCGATGTTGATGGCGCACGCTCCGGCCGCGTAGAGACCGTCGATCACCGTGCCGTCGTCGCGCAGCACCCGCCCGTCAACGGAGGTGGCCAACCCCCCGATGGTGAACCCGGCGTACATGGCTTTGCCGAGCGACATGTCGAACGCACCCCACGGCCCTTTGTCCTGTGCCGCAAGGAATTCCGGCTGTTTGTGGAAGTCGGGATCTTCGCCTTTGGCGGCATAAATGTTGTAGCGGTCCAGCGTCGCGACCAGGTTACCTTGCGGAATACCAAGTGCGGCTTCCATTTCCGGCACCGTTTCCCATCCGTCGATCAACGGAACCAGCGGCATCTTGGGATGCTCCAGATGGGCCTCGTCGACAATCAGGTACGCCGCGCTGTCGGGCTGGTCCATGATGAAGCCAGACGTCCGCGAATGATAGGAATCTTCGGCGACGAACCGCTGCCCGAGCTTGTTGACGATGATGCCGGTCAGCAGGATCGACGGCGGGTACGGCGGTGCGGTGATGAAAATCTGGTCCATGTGCTGGGTGGCGCCGCCGGCCGAGACGCCCATCCGGATGCCCAGGCCGTCGTCATAGGTGTTGCCCAGCACGAAAGGCTTCTCGGCGAGTTTCGGAGTGTACTTGGCAACCATGTTTGGGTTCATCACGAACCCTCCGGCCGCGATGATCACCGACTTAGCCTTGATCGCACCGGTTTCGGCGAAGTGTTTCCAGATCACTCCGGTCACCGCGCCCGCATCGTTCACGACGAGCTCGCTCGCCCCAGTCTCGTAACGGATCTGGACCCCCAAGCTCGCCGCGCGCTTGAGCAGGAGGTCGATCACCATGCTGGCACCGCCCGTATCGCCCGGTACCGGCACTTTGTGCCCACGCGGTGCGGGAACCGCCATCTCCAAAAAGGGCCACACCTTTTCGTTTCCGGTGTACATCAGGCCCTCGGTGTTGGGCTGGATCACGGCCTTGCCCGGGAAGAAACTGCGCTCGAACTGAAAACCCAAGTCTTCCAACCAATTGAAATGCTCGACGCTTCCGTCGCAGTAAGCCTTGATCTTCGCGTGGTCGGGCTGCCGGGACACCGCCACCAGATACTTGTACATCTCCTCCGGCGAATCCGTGTGACCGGTCGCCTGCTGGACCGCGGTCCCACCACCGAGGTAAAAGTGTCCTCCCGCAAGCGAAGTCGTTCCCCCGGCAACGGCCGCGCGTTCCAGCACCAGCACCCGTGCGCCGGCGGCGGCCGCGCTGACCGCCGCGCAGCCGCCGGCGATGCCGAAGCCAATCACCAGGACGTCCACGTCGTCCGACCACGACGTCACCGAGTCCGCATTGACCGTGTCTGGTATGTCGGTGCTCACCGCTGCTCCTGTTTGATGTAGTCGTAGAACGCCTTGATCTCCGGAGAGAGGTAGGCGATTTCCAGATACGGCATTCCAGCCTGCGGCGCCGATACGTAGGCGAAGTGAATACCGCCGGGCATCACGCCTTGCTGAACCACCTGCGCACCGTGGTCGACGGCGTCAGCGAGCGCGGCGTCGAGCTGCTCGAGGCTGTCGGCTTCGGTGCAAAGGTGATGCAAGCCCGGGCCGTGGTCGCGCAGGAAGTCACTATAGATATTCTCCCCGCGGACTGGAGAGATCAGTTCGAGCTGCATATCCCCGAGGTAGCTCAACGAGATGCTGGCAACGAAATCGGCGGGCCGGCCTTGGTAGCTGCACGAGTCCGGGCCGAAGTGCACGTCGGGGATGCGGACCCATTTGCGGGCGCCTAAGAGGCCGGTTAAGGCGGTTTCGGTGGCGTCCAAATCGGAGGTAACCCATGCGATCTGCGTCGGCGATTGAACGGAAAGGTTCATCGTCTCGCAGAATAACCCACCCTGTTCACGGCTTTAAAGGCCACGAGTGGCTTTGCCGTCATCGTCAGATCTCAGCCCGACGGGTTCGGGTGAACACGTTCTAATTTGCTGATTGGTCAGCGTCGGGTGAGGACTTCGACGAGCATCCGCATTTGCGTATCGAACACCGCCTCGGGATCGGTCAGCGTGTCGGGTCCGTACTGGCCGAAGACCTCGAGGCTGATCGCACCCACCACGCCCGCCCACAGCAAGAAGCACTTGGCCAGCAAGCGGTCGTCGCCGGGAAATCCGAACTGGTCCCGAATGCGCTCGAAGTCCGACGACATGGGTTGAGGGGCAAGGTCGGTGGTCAACAGAATGTCGCCCATGGTGATTCCGGCACCGATCGCGTCGAAGAACGCCCGCACCACCCGGGTGCCCACTCCGGTGGTGCGGTCGGGCGGAGCGTGGTAACCGGGAACCGGGCTGCCGTACAGCAACGCCCACCGCGATGGGTGCGTAACCGCCCAGCCGCGAACCGCGCGCGCAATGGCAAACACGTCGTCACGCCACATGTCGGCGGCGGTTTCATTACGCGCTCGGTCCACGGTGTCGGCCAGCTCGGTGTAGGCGTCGACGAGTAGCAGGGTCAGCAGCTCGTCGCGGCTGGCCACGCAGCGGTGCAGATCTGCGGGCACAAGGTCCAGCTGCTCGCACACGGCGCCGAGCGACAACCCGGCCGCGCCGTGGTCTGCCAGTTGACGACGGCCAACCTCGATGACCTTTTGCTCGATGGACTCCCGCGAATCCTGGCCTACGCCCACGCCGCAAAGTCTGACACGCGGTAACCGATACCTTGGGCCTAATGCGTGAGAGTCGCGCCCATGTCCTCGTGGACCTGCTCGGAGGCGCTCTGCCAGGACACGGCGGCCGGGAAGTCGCCCCACATGCTGTTGAAGATTCCGAGGATCTGACCGGCCCGGCCGTTCACGTTCGAGTAGACCGGCCCGCCCGAGTCACCTTGCTGGCTCTGTACCCCGTGCGACATCGTGAACCACCCGTTGTTGACGCTCTCCACCGTCCCGCAGGTTTCGCCGGTGGTGATACCGAAGTGGCAGACCGCGTCGCCCGGGTGGGGCACTACGCCGGCGCTGGACTGCAACGCGCGTCCGCCCGGCAGGACGTTGCTGGTCCGGACGTTGTCGGCCAGCACGATCGCTTCGTAGTCGGCGATGACCTGGTCGGTGGCGACGGTGGTTCCCGTGGGTGTGTTGTCCCGGAACGTGGCTAGCCGGCCGATGACGTTGTTGTCCCTATCGGTGACGACATCGCCGCCGCGGCAGTGCCCGGCCGAAAACGCCATTCTGCGGGCCTGGTCGACATAGCCAAGGGTGCACACGTGGTTGCCCTGATGGATCTCCATGCCCGGGAAGACCGCGACGGGATCGGCGCTGGCGGTCACCGGCGGCAGGCCCGCCGTCAGGGCAGCGGCGATAGCGGATGCGGCGAATCCTCGGATAGCCAGACGGCGCACGATCATCTCCGATCCGTCGAAGCCGGCACCGCGTGCACCGGCAGACTGGCGATGGCGGGTGCCTTCACCCGACGGTAGGTCTTTCGCGCCAGCTACCGACGATGTTACGGAGAAGTAGCGACCGGGACAGCGTCAGTTCGCTTGGCCCGGGTCCGCGGCGCCCATCCCGGCGGCCCGAACACATAGCCCAGTCGGTCCCGCAGCCGTGTCGCCGACCGCCAGTCACGTGCGATCGCACGGTACTCGTGAGTCTGCAGCTTCCAGATGTTGAAAGTGTCGACCTGTTTGGTCAGACCGTAGTGCGGCCGGAACAACTCCGCTTGGAACGTGCCGAACAGCCGGTCCCACAAGATGAAGATGCCGCCGTAATTCTTGTCGAGATACACCTGGTCCATGCCGTGGTGGACCCGGTGATGTGACGGCGTATTGAAGACGAATTCGAAGATCCGCGGCAGCTTGTCGACTCGCTCGGTGTGTACCCAGAACTGATAGATCAGGTTGACCGAGAACGCGAAGAACACCAGCCACGGCGGAACACCCATGAGCGGTAATGGCATCCACATCAGGATTTCGCCGCTGTTGTTCCACTTCTGCCGTAACGCGGTCGCGAAGTTGAAATATTGGCTGGAATGGTGCGCTTGATGGGTCGCCCAGATCAACCGAACGCGGTGGGCGATGCGGTGGTAGGCGTAGTAGAGCAGGTCGACACCCACGATCGCGATCACCCACGTGTACCAAGCCGAAACCGGCAGGTGCCACGGTGCCAAGTAGGCATAGATGGCGGCGTAGCCGAGTAGCGCCAGCGTCTTCCAGCCCGCCGTGGTGGCGACCGAGACCAGGCCCATCGAGATACTCGCGACCGAATCGCGGGTGAAGTAGGCGCCGGACGCCGGCCGCGACTCGTCGGTGACGATGCTTTCCAGCTTGCGCGCCGCTGTCCACTCGAGGATCAGCAGTAGCAGGAAAAACGGAATGGCAAACAACACCGGGTCCCGCATCTGCGGCGGAAGTACCGACAGGAAATCGAGGCCGTGCACAACGAACAGACTACGACTCCCGGCGAGCGTCTGGTGATCGCCTAGTCCACACTGGGGCAGCGATGGACAGCAAAACGCTCAAACCCACTTTTGGCCAGCGACTGCTGCGCTCCACCGGCGTGCGCAACCGGCTGTTCCCCCCGGCGAAGCTGGAGCGTTGGGCAGCGCACCCCCGTCCTCCCTACGCCGGTAACCCGTCGAGGCGAGTCTTGCGGAAGGTCGAAGTCACCCGGGCCGACCTCAACGGGCGTCCGGTCTACCACGTGACTCCACTGTTGGCCGACGGCGAAACGCTGACCGGTCACCTGCTCTATCTGCACGGCGGAGCCTACGTACTCGATCTCCTCCCCCACTTTCACTGGCCGGCGATCGCCAAGATCGCCCTCACCATGCGCCGGACGATGACGGTGCCGATTTATCCGATCGCTCCCGAACACACCTACCGGGAGGTGTTTCCGTTCCTGTTGCAGGTGTACCGGCGGATCTTGACCGACCAAGAACCGAATTCTGTTGCCTTCATGGGTGATTCGGCGGGCGGCGGAATGGCTTTCGCCTTGTGTCATGCGGTGCGTGATGCCCGGCTGCCCCAGCCGACGGATGCCGTGCTGCTGTCGCCGTGGCTGCACTTGGCTCTACCGGATCCCGAGGTGGCCGCGGTGGCGAAAATCGACCCGTTTCTCAACGTCGACGATCTGCGTGCGGCCGGGATCCGCTATGCCGGCGGGGACCCGCTCGACAATGCTCTGCTCAGTCCGAGCGTCGGGTCCCTGGCCGGCTTGCCGCGGTTGACGATCTTCACCGGTACCCACGACGTGCTCAACCCCGACGCTCGGGCCTTCCGGGACCGGGCGGCGGCCGAAGGAATCCAGATCGGCTGGCACGAAGTGGACGGCGGTTTGCACACCTGGATGCTGCTGCCAGGTAAGAAGGCGGCAGCCACGCTCGTCCAAATGCGTGAGGTGTTGAGCCGTTGATTCCGGTGGTGGTGATCGGCTCGGGCTTCGCGGGGCTGTGGGCGGCGCTGGGTGCCGCGCGGCGAGCCGATGAACTGGCCGTTCCCCCGAATGAGGTCGGCATCACGGTGTTGAGCTCGACACCGTTCCACGACATACGCGTTCGCAACTACGAGGCCGACTTGACCGCGTGCCGCATCCCCCTCACCGACGTGCTAGAGCCTGCGGGGATTGCGCACATCACCGCCGAGGTGCGCGCGATCGACCCCGAACGACGCACGGTGACAACCTCATCGGGTGACGTGATCGGCTACGAACGACTCGTTCTCGCCTCGGGCAGCCGCGTGGTGAAACCGGACCTACCGGGTCTGCGCGAGTTCGGTTTCGACGTCGACACCTACGAAGGTGCGATGGCGTTGCAACGGCACCTGAGGCGGTTGGCCGTCGGGCCGCCAACCCGCGCAGCGGCCACCGCCGTGGTGGTCGGAGCCGGCCTGACCGGCATCGAGACGGCGTGCGAACTGCCCGCCAGGCTGCGAGAGGTCCGCGCCGGCGACGTGACTCCACGTGTGGTTTTGGTCGATCACAACATCGTCGTCGGCTCCGACATGGGTGCATCCGCAAGGCCGGTCATCGAGAAGGCATTGGCGGACGACGGTATCGAGACAATGACCGGCGTCGGTGTGGCGGCGGTGGATGGGCAGTCGGTGTTGCTGTCGTCGGGTGAAGAGATACCCACCAGAACCGTGGTGTGGTGTGCCGGCATGCGCGCCAGTTCGCTGACCGAGCAGCTGCCGGTGGTACGCGACCGGCTGGGACGCGTCGGGGTGGACGACTACTTGCGTGTAGTCGGCGTGCCCGCAGTGTTCGCCGCCGGTGATGTGGCTAGGGCTCGAATGGATGACGAACACCACTCGGTCATGTCGTGCCAACATGGTCGGCCGATGGGCCGTTATGCCGGCTACAACGTGATCAGCGATCTGTTCGGCGAGCCCATGCTGCCTCTCAGAATCCCCTGGTATGTCACCGTTCTCGATCTAGGGCCGGCCGGCGCGGTGTACACCGAGGGTTGGGAGCGCACGGTGGTCAAGTCTGGCGCCGACGCCAAGGCCACCAAGCAGACGATCAACACTCGGCGCATCTACCCGCCGTTGACTAGAAGTCGCAGCGACTTGTTGGCCGCGGCAGCACCGGATCTGCAGGCCCGCCCTTAATCAGGGTGCGGCGCGGGCAAGATCGGGTTCGTCTGATCACCGGCATACCAGTGCACCGCGAAAATTCCTGGCTGCAACGACAATTCCGCGACCAGCCGCTCCAACCGGGCCGGCACGTTTCCGCCCATCAACAAATGAGCCGTCAGCGCCATGTTGTCCTCACCAGTGGGTGCGGTGTGGATGCCCCGCAACGTGATGTCGTTACTACTGGTGTGTTGGACGATCTGCGCCCGCGCGTATTTCTCCGCCTTGGGCCGGCAGATCAGCTGCAGCTGATAGGGCTCCAAGCCTTCGTCGTCTTCGGCTGAATTGTCGTGGTCGATCAGCCGCCCAAGCGGACGCCCCAGCAGGTGAATGATGACGATGGTGCCGGTACCGATCAACGCGAACACCAAATGGCCCGAAGCGGACAACACACCCACCGCCGCCGAGCACCACAGCGTCGCTGCGGTGTTGAGGCCGCGGACGTTGAAGCCGTCGCGCAGAATCACCCCTCCGCCGAGGAACCCGATCCCCGACACCACATACGACGCGACCCGGGTGGGGCTGCTGTCCTGGGTCGCGGTCGCATACAGTACGAAAAGCGTTGCGCCGGTAGCCACCAGCGCGTTGGTGCGCAACCCGGCCATGCGCGCTCGCCACTGCCGCTCGAACCCGATGAGCGCACCGCATCCCACTCCGACGGCAAGACGCAGTGCGAAATCAGCGACGGTCAGGGTGTGCATGACGGCCCCCTCTCTCGCAATCCTTGGACAGCGAGGGCAGCTAACCACAAGCGGGTTAACGAGAGGTGGAGTCCAGGCAAACCGGCTGGACACCGGTAACCCACGGGGAATTCCGGCGACACCGGATCGTCGCTATCCGCCTTTCGGGGTCAGGTGTTCGGGGCAATAGGTGTTCGACGCGACCGCCGCGAACTTGGCCGCGGCATCCAACGTCATCCCAGGATTCTGATCCTTGATGTCGTTGACCACCTGCAAACCCGTCTCACCCTTGCTCATCAAGCCACACACCGCTTTGGCCGATGCGACGGCTTGCCCAGGGCTGTTGTAGACGATGCCGGCATTGTCCAAAGCCACCAAAAACGCCGCGTCGTCCCCTTGCGGCTCACCGTTTGCGGGCGCCGCGAAACCGATGACGGACAACACGCCGACGGAGGCTAACAGCAGTCTGCGCATCGCCGCAGCTATCTCGACGGCACATCGGGCAGGGTGACTTTGGGCTTGTCCCCGTTCGTGACGTGAACCGCATGGATGCCGGGTTCCTTGGACAATTTATCGAGCAGATTGTCCAGACCGGCTTTGTCCACATTCCAGTGCTGCACCGACTCCGGTTCTTTCTGCAGCTTGGCGATGACACTGTCGAGTTTGACCGGCTCGACGGCGCCCTTCGCGCCGTTGGCGCGAGCCCGGGCGCCGCTTGCGGTGAAGACCTGCGGCCCGGCTGCGCCCAATGCGCCACCGGTGAGGCTGCCCAGCGCCATCTGGCTGAGTAGATCTCCCGGGATGCCCGCTGCCGGCGCGGCGGCCAGGCTGGTGGCCGGCAGTCCGGCGGAAACCATCCTGATCGCCGGCGTCGCCGACGCCCAACTCGGGGGCACTGACAATTTGCCCACCACGTTCGACTCACCCACGCCGGCCGATACCGCAGCGGAACTGGTCAAGGAGGCCGACCGCAGCCCCAACCCGGCTCCCAGCGCCGACTTGGGAATCTCGAGCGCGTCGACCGGGGGCTTGTAGAACATCTTGAACTCGGTCATGCCGAGGTTGACCGGGCTCATGCTGTCGTTGGCTACCGTGCTGAACCGCCCGATGTCGGCCAAGATTCCGAAGGTGTTCTCCCAGGTGATGCCCGCCAACGGTGTGCCTGTCACCGTGTTGAGCAGCTGGCTCCAGAACTGCATATATGCCGTGGAGGCGCTGCCGAGAGCCTGCAGCAGTTGGGTGACGATGTCGAAGGGGAAGGGCAGCGCCGCAGCGCTGGGCACGGCGGTGGCTGCCGCGGCGGTCGCGCTGTCCAGGCCGGCGGACTGCCCGGACGCCGCAGCTTGGTTGGCCAACCCCGATGCATTCGTGGTTTGCGGTGGCTCGGTGAAGGGCGTCAGTCTGGAGGCGGCCGCCGATGAACCGGCGTAGCCGAACATCGCTGCCGTGTCTTGCGCCCACATCTCCGTGTACTGGGCTTCCGTGGCAGCAATTGCCCCGGTGTTCTGCCCGAAGATGTTGGTCGCCACCAACGCTGCCAGCAGGGCGCGGTTGGCTGCGATCTCCGGTGGCGGCACGACGGCGGAGAAGGCGGTTTCATAGGCACCGGCGGCCGCCTTCGCCTGGTCGCCCGCCAACTTCGCGTGCGCCGAAGTCGCTGACAGCCAAGCGACGTAGGGCGCGGCCGCGGTCGCCATGGCGACCGAGGACGGGCCGATCCAGGCTTCGCTGGCCAGCGCGTCGACGATCGAACCGTATGACACCGCCGTGTCCTGCAGCTCCCCGGCCAACGCGTCCCAGGCGGCGGCCGCCGCCAGCATCGGCCCCGCGCCCGGACCGGTATACATCTCACCGGAGATGATCTCCGGCGGACGGAACGCGAAACTCATTGCGCATTCTCCTTTTCGCGGCTAGCCCGTTGCGGCCGCGTTGGCCGCCTCGGTGGCGGCGTACGAACCCGCGCTGCTGGCCAGCGTGCGGACGAACATCTGGTGGATCGCGGCTGCTTGGGCGCTGACTGCCTGGTACAGCTGCGCGTGCGCGGCGAATTGCGCTGCGGTCAACGCCGAAACTTCATCCGCCGCCGCAGGAATCACGCCAGTAGTCGGGCCCGCCACCGCCGCGCTCTGCGCCGTCATCGAGGCGCCGATGTTTTCTAGGTTGCCTGCCGCGGCGGCCAACTCATCCGGTTGTGCAGTCACAAATGACATGCGTTCTCTCCTTCTTCTTCAAGGTTCTTGATCAGTCCGCCGGGATGACGATGATGGTCGCGGTGCTGGCGACATCATCAGCCACCGCACCGGCGGTAGTTCCGGTACCGCTACCGGCGACCGTGCGCACACTGGCGCCCGCTAACGCGCGACCCGCCAAGCTCGCCATCGCCATCTCGCCGAACAAGGCTCCCGGCGGAGCGGCCCCGACGGTTGGTGCAGCAGCCGCACTGGTGCCCGGCAGCATCGACGACAGCGTCCGCATCACCGGGGCCTCCGTGACCCAGCCCTGCGGCACGGATAGGGAGCCGACCAAGGTCGACTGACCCATGGATCCCGTGACTCCGCCCGGGCTCGGACTCACCGAAGAGACATATCCGCCGCGCAGCGGCGCCAGCCCCCCGGCGATCGCCTTGCCGCCGCCGAGCAGTTCGGCGACACCTGGCCCGTTCTGTGCCAAGCCCAGGATTTGCAGGGATAGCAGCCACCAGCCGCCCGGCAAGATGATGCCCCCGATGGGGCTGTATGCGCCGGTGACCGCCGCGAAGAACGGCCTGAGTCCTGCGGTAATGGGATAGATCGCCTCGATGATCGAGCCGACGGGCGTCGCCGCCGCCGTTGGCGCAGCAGCCGCCGGCCCCACGGTTTGCAGCGCATTGGGAACCACACTCATCAATTGAGCCAGCTGGGACTGGATGTCCGAGCCGGTCGCCTGCGCGACCGCAGCCGACTGTCGCGCCACCCCTGAGGGGTCGGTGGTTTGCGGGGGCTCGGTGAAGGGCGTCAGCTCGCTGGCAGCAGCTGAGGAGCCCGCATAGGCGTACATCGCCGCGGCATCCTGTGCCCACATCTCGAGGTACTGCGCCTCGGTGGCCGCGATCGCCGGAGTGTTCTGGCCGAAGATGTTCGTGGCGATCAACGCCATCAGCAGGGCGCGATTGGCCTCGATCACCGGAGGCGGGACCGTCGCCGCGAATGCGGTCTCGTAAGCGACCGCGGCCGCCTTGGCCTGCGTGGCTGCCTGCTCTGCTTGGATCGCGGTCGTGCCCATCCACGCCACGAACGGCGTGGCCGCGGTGGTCATGGAGGCAGCTGCCGGCCCCTGCCATGACCCCACCGTGACGCCCTGGATCGTGGATTCATACGACGCCGCGTTGGAATGCAATTCAGCGGCCAACGCATCCCATGCCGCCGCAGCGGCCAACATCGGCCCGGAGCCCGCCCCCATATACATGCGTCCAGAGTTGATCTCTGGCGGTAACGCCCCGAAGTCCATCACTTACCTCCGGTCCCCTTGGTGGCCGCCATCGTAATCAGGGGTTAACACTTCTGGCCGTAAACCTGGCCGAGCTCATATAAATCTCAAGAGATTTCCCAATGCTGTTCCGGAATAACTGCACGCGTGTCGACCAGCAGTGCGTGCGTCGGCGCTGGATATGGCGGTGCCGACCGACTTTTCCCGTTGGTGCGATTCTCGGTGTGCGTAAGCGGCCTTTGTTTCCGGCAAATATCCAAAGTTAACGGTCTCTGCGGCCCGGATCGACGGACGCCAGGGTTTTGGGCAGCTACGTCAATGGTTCAGCAAAGTCCGCTAGATGAAATAGCGGATGCGGCATCGCATGAGTTTTGCGGCGGCCCTAGTCAGCTCTTGGCGAGCTGGTGTGGGCAATAGTATTTCGCTGAAATGACGGCGAACTCGGCCGCGGCGTCCATGTTGAATGCCGGATTGCGCGTTTTGACGTCGTGCACGAGTTCAAGGCCGGATTCACCATTGTTCAAGCAGGTGCACACCGCTCTGGCTGAACCGATCGCCTGAGCGGGATTGCTGTAAGCGATGTCGGCCGACCGCAGCGCCGCAAGGAAACTCGCGTCGTCACCGCCCGGTCCGTCGTCCGGGTCGGCACACGCCGGCGCGGCGAAGCCGATCGCGGCGCAGATGCCGATGACCGCAACAAGCAGTTTCATGACTCCCCTTCCCGCGCCGGTCGACTGACCGAGTCGCTGCCTATCCCAGTTGCGCATCCGACGGCAGGACTCTCGGCTTGTCGCCTTTGGACAGGTGCACCGCGTGGATGCCGGGTTTCTTCGCCAACTGTTCGAGCAAGCTGTCCAGACCCTCTTGGTCGACGGTGTGGTGCTGGACGCTTTGGGGCTGCTCCGAAATCTGGGCCACCAACCGCTTGAGTTGGTCGGGTGACTTGAGGTCTTTCATGTCTTTGACCGGGGTGAGCCGGGTCCGGGCGCCGGCCCGGGGCAAGACGCTGGGGGCTCCGGCGCCCAGGGCGCTACCTACCATTCCGGCCAGAGACATCGAGCTGAGCAGGCTGCCCTGGCCGAGTTCGGCTGCGGGCACCGCTTGCGGCCCGGCGGCTGACAGCGCCGCTGCCACCGTTTGGATGGCCGGGGTATTGGCAGCCCAACTCGGCGGTGTGGTCAACGCGCCTACCAACATGCCCCGACCGAAGCTCGCCGACGGGTTCGCGGCCGTCGCGCTGGTGAGCCAGCCGCGGCCCCAGTGTGGGGCTCCCAGGCCGGCGCCGAGAGCGTCTTTGGGCAATTCGCCTAGTGCGGCAGCCGATTTCGGGCCGAACTTGAGGAACTGGGACACCGGGAAGTTGATCAACAGTCCGATGTCGTTGAACTGTGTGCTGAACCCGAGCGGAACCTTCACCGCGTTGTACAAAGCCGTGTACGTCGATGCGCCAGCCGGCCCGAACAGGCTGTTGAGCATGCCGGTCACGGTGGTGGTGTAGTCGGTGCTGAGGTTGGCCAGCGTCTGCAGCAATCCCGATATCGGGTCGCCGGCGGCCAGCAGCGACTGCGCAGCGGCGCCCGCCGATTGACCCGCAGCCCCGGCTTGGGCCGCCAGCCCGCCGGGATTGACCATCTGCGGCGGCTCGGTGAACGGCGTCACTTCGCTTGCAGCGGCGGATGACCCGGCGTAGGTGTCCATGGCCACGGCGTCCTGCGCCCACATTTCGCCGTATTGAGCCTCGGTGGCGGCAATCGCGGCGGTGTTCTGCCCGAACAGGTTCGTCGCCACCAGCGACGCCAACTGGCTACGGTTAGCCGCAATCTCTTCCGGCGGCACGTGCGCGGCGAAAGCCGTTTCGTATGCGGCGGCCGCTGCGGTGGCCTGGCTGGCCGCTTGGGCCGCCTGCGCGGCAGTGTCGCTCAACCAAGCCACGTACGGTGCGGCAGCAGCGGTCATCGCCATGGCCGATGGGCCGACCCACGGGCCGGCGGTCAAGGCCGCGATGACCGACGAATAGGAAGCGGCCGTGGACTGCAATTCAACGGCGAGCCCGTTCCAGGCGGCCGCGGCGGCCAACATCGGCCCCGATCCTGGACCGGTGTACATCCGCCCGGAATTGATCTCCGGTGGAAATGCTGCATAGAACATCTCTGCCTACCCTCTGTCTAGAGCGGACGCCGGAAAGGTCTGCGAAAAAACACAATTGGCCGGGCTACCAGTCATCGCGCGTCAGTCCTCCAGCGCCGGGAGGACGAAGATCATGGCTGCGGCCGGATCGGCTTCCGCGACGACGCCGCCCAGCGAGCCGACCGCGACGCCGCCACCTCCGGAACCCGCGGCGGTGGCCCCTAGGGCGCGCCCTGCCAAGCTGGACAGCGCCATCTGCCCGAACACACCAGACTCCGCGGCCAGCGACGAGGTCGGCGCGGCGGCGAGATTGGCCGTCAGCGTCGCGGCGACCGTTCTGATGGCCGGAGCCGCTGTGGTCCAGCCCTGCGGCACTGACAAGCTTCCGACCAGGGCCGCGCGGCCCATTGCGCCCGACGCCGCTCCGCCGACCGACCCGGCAGTACTCAGATGGGGCGTGACCGATTCGGCGATGGGCGCCAAGGCGCCGGTGATCGGTTGCGCGGGGGTGAAGAACGCTTGAAGACCTTGCCCGTTCTGGCCATAGGCGTATACCTGCCCGAAGGACAGGAAGGGACCACCCGGTATCGACGTCCAGCCCTGCAACGAAAACGGCCCGGTGAGGACGGAGAAGATGGAATTCCAGTTCGCCAGGTTGGTCGCCAACCATGGCGGCAAGGACACCTGGGCGATCTGGGGCAACGCCAATCCTGGTAGCAACGACGTCGACCCGGTTGTCGGTGCCGATGCGACGGTCGTTGCCAACCCCTGCAACGCATTCGGCAGCGAGGTGATGAATTGCGACAGCTGCGTGGTGAGGTCCGAGCCGGTCGAGGCGCCGGTGGCCTGTGATACCGCAGCCGCCTGCATGACCGTGCCTGACGTATCGGTGGTCTGTGGTGGCTCGGTGAAGGGGGTCAGCTGCGTCGCGGCCGCCGACGTGGCGGCGTAGGCGTACATCGCGGCCGCGTCTTGGGCCCACATTTCCACGTATTGCGCCTCGGTCGCGGCGATTGCCGGGGTGTTCTGGCCGAGGAAGTTGGTGGCGATCAGTGCCAACAACTGAGCCCGGTTGGCGGCGATTACCGGCGGCGGAACGGTCGCGGCGAATGCGGTCTCATACGCGCCCGCTGCAAGTTTCGCCTGCATGGCCACCTGATCGGCCCGCGCGGCGGTGGCAGAGATCCACGAGACGTACGGTGCGGCCGCGGCGGCCATCGCCATCGCTGTCGGTCCTTGCCAAGAACCGGCCGTCAGGCCCTCGATCACCGATGCGTAAGACGCTGCGGTGGAGTGCAATTCGGCCGCGAGCGCGTCCCATGCTGCCGCGGCGGTCAACATGGGACTTGCCCCTGGACCGGTATACATGCGGCCGGAGTTGATCTCCGGTGGCAGCGCCCCGAAATCCATACGCGTTACCCCTTGTCCCCTCATAACCGGCCAAGCTCGCCGATGAACTAGACGACCGCATGGTTCTTATCTGGTGCGCGCGAATTACGCTATTCACGCCGATTCAGCTGGTATTGCCCCCGTCCCAATGAAACGTATTTTCGACGCGTTCCCACGGTGTGATCCCGGCGTAAACAGCGCGTATCGATGGGTTCACCGCGGCGCCTGCGCCGCTGAGAGATCGTGCTGCTCAGCAAACTTCAGTAAGCACGCAAAGGCGCCTGCTTCGCTGTTCTGGTCTGCGACCGCAGGACGGCAATAACGTGCGTGGCCATAAAGTGCTTTTGCCACGCTCTCGCAGACTTAGCCGAATACAAAATCACGTTCAATTCAGCAATACGCCGGGCCTCGGCCTGCGTGCGGTCAAGCGCAAGCCACTGCACCGAGCGGACAGCTGACGGCCATGCCGCGTTCTCCTACCCGTTACGACCAACGATAGGAGAAGGTGACCGTCGACCGCTGTACTGAGCCTGATCAGTTCCTGCGAGTTCGCTGCCCCGGCCTGTCAACCGGCGGCCGGTGGACGTGCGACGAAGGTCGGTCGAGCACCGTATTGAGGAACCGCGCGACCGTACGGTTGGCTGGCCATACTGCCCAGCGGCACTCCCGGCATGCCGGCCGCGACGGCCGGCGGCGGCGCCACCATGGGTGTCCCGCCCAATGCCGTCCCGATCTGACCTGCCGGCGCGCTAGCCGTCCAGGAAGGCGGTACCGACAGCTTGCCGACGAGCGAGGCGTTGCCCGCACCAGCGGACGTCACGCTGCCCAGCGCAGTCGTCGATGCGAACGGTGCCCACAATGTACTCGCCACACCGGCGGCAGCACTGTCGGTGACGTCACCGGCAACCCCGGAAACTGCCGTCGCGCCAAACAAACTCGACAAGGTGCCGACGGTTGCGCCGGGGGTGAACAGACCCGTCGACGTGATCGTGTTCCAGATGTTTGCATTGGGTCCCCACTCGGCCCAGAAGCTCTCCAACCCGGTGGGCCCCGTGCCAGTCAAGATCAGGTCCGCAACGTCGGACAGGCCCGACGTGCCGTTGGATCCGGACAGGCCTTGTAACGCACTCGGCACCGCGGACATCAATTGCGAGAGGGTGTTCTGCGCTCCACCCGCGGCGGCCTGACTCACCGAGGCGGCCTGGGCAGCCAGGCCGGTGGGGTTGGTCGTCGGCGTGGGCTCGACGAACGGCGTCAATTGCGTGGCGGTCGCGGAGGACCCGGCATAGCCGTACATGGCGGCGGCGTCCTGCGCCCACATCTCCGCGTACTGTGCTTCGGTCGCGGCGATAGCGGGAGTGTTCTGACCCAGGATGTTCGTGGCGATGAGCATCATGAGCTGAGCCCGGTTGGCGGCGACCACCGGCGGTGGAACCGTGGCGGCGAATGCGGCCTCGTACGCGGCGGCTGCCGCCTCGGCCTGGGCGGCCGTCTGCTCTGCCTGCACGGCGGTCGAACTCATCCACGCGACGTAGGGAGCCGCTGCGGCCGCCATCGACGCCGACGCCGGTCCGTGCCACTCCTCACTGGTCAGCGCGGTCAGCACCGAGCCGTAAGACGTTGCGGTAGCACGTAATTCGGCTGCCAAGCCGTTCCACGCCGACGCCGCAGCCAGCAGCGGAGCGGCGCCGGCTCCGCTGTACATGCGCGCGGAGTTGATCTCGGGCGGCAGTGCGGCATAGTTCACTGCGAAAGTCATCGCTGCCCCTCTTTCGGCTAGCTCTCGTTGCAGGAGGGACCCAAACCCGTGGTCCTAACCGTGTTTTCACGCAGCTTCAAGACACGCGTCGGCGCGGCGGACGCGTGTGGCTCAGGGCAGCGGGAAAGGCGTCAGAATGCCGAACCGGCACCGGGGTTGGATCGAGACGAAATGGTCGATCTGGAATGCGGATAATCGCCGGGACTCACTTCGCTCTCACCTCCTGCGGGCCAGGGCATACGGGGATGCCATCGGGGCGCACACGGGATGAGGGCCCGGCGGGATACACCGGGCGCGGCACCCCTCTCGTCAGAGCTTTGGCACCGGACGGCGTATCCGGCTTATCAAGCCGGAAGCCACTTGGGCTCAACCCTTAAGCCGGGAAGAGCTGTCCTGACCCTGGGCGTCTTTCGACGTTCGAGGTCAGTGGCCTGTATCCGAGCGGACGCCTCACCTAGCGAGGTGCATGCAATGGCCATGGTGGCACTGGAAGTTTTTCGAGTCAACTCAGCGCTCGAGCAGGGGCCCTAGTCGTCGCTGCCGATCGCCGTCTGCCGGTCAGCCGGCGGCCGGGGGCCGCGACATGATCGTCGGCTGGAATCCGTACCGCGGGCCACTGCCGAAGCTCCGCGCGTACGGCGCCGGGGTCGGCATGCCGGGAACACCGGGCACGCCCGAGCCCGCTGGCGGGGCGGCGGCCGCGCCGCTCAGGGCCGCGTCGGGCAGTGCGGTGCCGGCATGGTCGGCTACCTCGACGGCCGCCGTCCAACTCGGCGGAACGGACAACCGGCCGACCCAAGCGGCTTGGTTGGTGCCGGCGCTGACTCCGCCCAGACCCGAGCGAGCGACCGTCGCCCCATTCCACGCAACATCGGCGGCGTCGGCGCTCGCGATCGGTGCGGAAGCCGCACCGGTTCCGCCGGTCACTACCGCATTGGTGTCGGCCAAAGCTCCGGTCACGGCGGGCAAGATCTGCGCCGGCGCGGTATATCCGGCCGATACCACGCCATTGACCAGCGTGGAGTTCAGGAAGATCCCGAAGGCGTTGCCATCGTTGCCGTCAAGGAAGTTGAGGATGTCGACCAACAGGCCGGTTTGGGGAATGGCGTCGAGCGGGGAGGCGGCCGCCGGTGAAGAGAGTCCTTGCAGGCTTGCCGGCACCGTCGACATCAGTTGCGGCAACTGGGTCCCGGTGAGGTTGCTCGCCGCGCTGCCCGATGCGTGCGCGACCGCTGCGGCCTGGTTGGCCGGGCCGGACGCGGTGGTGGTCTGCGCTGGTTCGCCGAACGGTGTCAGCGTCGCGGCTTGGGCCGAACTGGCGGCATATTCGTACATTGCCGTCGCATCCTGGGCCCACATCTCGGCGTATTCGGCCTCGGTCGCCGCGATCGCCGGCGTGTTCACGCCCAGGAAGTTGGTGGCCACCAGCATGAGCAACCGCGCTCGGTTGGCTGCCACCACAGCAGGCGGCACGGTCAGCGCGAAGGCGGCCTCATATGCCGCCGCCGCCGCCGCAGCTTGACCGGCGGTGTGCGCCGCTTGCAAGCCTGAGACACTCAGCCAGGTCACGTACGGTGCAACCGCGGCCGCCATCGCCGCCGAGGCCGGCCCTAGCCACCCTTCACTGACCAGCGCCGAGACCACTGATTCGTAAGCCGTTGCAGCCAAATGCATTTCGGCGGCAAGTTCGTCCCATGCCGTCACGGCAGCCAACATCGGCGCCGAGCCCGGCCCGGAATACATGCGCAGGGAGTTGATTTCGGGTGGGAGTGCACCGAAATCCATGGCCTGCACCTCCTTCAGCCAACCGTGATCGTGGTGTTGGCTCGGAAGCCACCTATCGGCCCGGCTCCGATTGCCAACGTCTTAGCTGCCTCCTATCGGTCAGCCGGCGGCAGGTGGGCGGCCCATGATCGTCGGTCGGAATCCGTAGCGCGGCGCATTGCCGAAGCTGTGGCCGTACATTCCCGGTGCCGGCATGCCGGGCACACCGGGCATCCCCGCCGCGGCTTCTGGAACCGCGGCCGAACTGGTCCAGCCACCGCCAGGTGCCGCAGCTCCCGCGTGATTGGCCACCGCGGTCGCCTCCGTCCATGTCTGCGGAACGGACAGACGCCCGACCACCGCCGACTGATTGGTACCGGCCGTCACCCCGGCCGCGCCCACTGCGGCCCCAGTTGTCTCCCCCAGCGGGGGCACGCCGGTGGGGCTCGCCGGTGACCCGGCCGGTATCCACGAAGCGTTTCCTGACCCGGAACCCATGGGCGGTACCGAGGCCCCTTCTTGGGCACCCAATGCGACCGCATTGGTGTCGGCAATGGCCGCCCAGACCGCGGGGGCGATTACCGCTGGGCTGACATAGCCGGCCGAGACGAACCCGTTGACCAGAGACGAGTTCAGGAAGATCCCATAGGGGTTGCCGTCGTTTCCGTCGAGGAAGTTGAGCAAGTCGGCGAGCAGGCCGGAACCCGGGACGGCGTCCAAGGGCGACGCGGCTGCCGGTGCGGCCAGTGCCTGCAGACTGCCCGGCACCGAGGACATGAGTTGCGGCAGTTCGGTTTGGGTGAGGCTGCCGCCGGCGTTGCCGGTGGCTTGAGTAACCGCCGTTGCTTGGCTGGCCTGACCGCTGGGATTGGTCGTCTGCGCCGGCTCGGTGAAGGGCGTCAGTGTCGATGCCGCGGCCGATCTCGCGGCATAGCCGTACATGGCCGCCGCGTCCTGGGCCCACATTTCTCCGTATGCGGCTTCGGTGGCCGCGATGGCGGGTGTGTTTTGACCGAGCAAGTTGGTCGCGACCAATGCGGCCAATTGCGTACGGTTTTCGGCCACCAACGGTGGTGGCACGGTCATGGCATAGGCCGCCTCGTAGGCACCGGCGGCCGCGGCGGCCTGCCGGGCGGTCTGCTCGGCCTGCATCCCGGTGATCGTCATCCAGGTGAGGTACGGCGCGAGTGCCGCCACCATGGATTCCGACGCGGGTCCCAGCCACTCGTCGCTGGTCAACGCCGAGATCACCGTGTCGTAGGCGGCTGCTGTCGAACGGAGCTCAGCGGCCAACCCGTCCCACGCAGTCACCGCTGCCAACAGCGGCGCCGAACCCGGCCCGGAATACATGCGCAAGGAATTGATCTCTGGGGGAAGTGCACCGTAATCCATTGCCGCCCCCTAACCGGCCGTGCCCGTAGGGGCAGCTGTCATGGCCGAAAGCGGCATTGGATTGCTTTGTGTCGCAACGAAAAACATCGGACGTCTCCTTGTCGGATAGTCCGACCCGGCTCGGGCCCGGCCGCTGCGGTGGTGTCAAAGAATTGCCGATCGGACGAGCGCATCTGCGCGACGTGGCTCGGGTACTCTGCGCCAGTCGATTCAGACGGCAGAGGAAGCGCCGTGACCGGATCGGAAGATAACGGTCAACAACTTCGGAATACCACTGCTGATTGGATCAGTTCCGCCCCACCTCCCCGTCGTGAAAGCCCTCAGCCGGGAGTGTCGCGGTGTTCCACGCCGTGCAATGCGGTCGGCTGGCCGACTTTGCCAGAAGCCTTGGTCCACTCATCCGAACTTCAGGTGAACACAGCGTATCCGGCGCTGGCGCGGCATGAAGTGTCTTGGACACAACACATAGAAGGGGCCCCCTGCGGTACCCATGGGTGTCGCTGTCCGTTCGACGCCAATCCTTCACTCGAACCCGGTGTCCTGCAGAAACTGCGGCGCCCGAGGCGCTTTGAGCGTCATGGTGGCATCGCGGCCCAGCAGCGTCAATTCGACTCGCGGCTGTTACGACGAGTTAATAGAAAGACCGGCGTGACCGCCGAGCGAGCCGACCGGGCCGCCGCGGAGCCGGGTCGGCTATGGGTTAGCTACAACCGCCTACCCGCAGCAACTTAGCTGGATCTCTTCTCGGCGACTGCCGCGCTGAGACCTTCGGCCAGGTCTTCGCTGGTCAATTCCTTGAACCGCAGCAGCTGCCGTTCGCTGAATTCCGTCAGGTCGCTGTTGAGCACCGCGTCGAGGTCTTCGTCGTCGAGGCGGAAGCTGCGGTGATCGCGCGCCTTTTCCACCACGTTGCGCACGAAACCGGCGTTACCCAGTGTGTCGATGCCGCGGATCAAGTCGCCGTCTTCGGAGTAGGTTTCGTCGGTATAGAACTTGGTATACGGCTGCAACAGCACCTGGACCGCTTCTTCGGTGATGACGTCTTCGTTCTCGTTACCCATCAACCGGGTCAGCGCCAGCAACTCCTCTGGGGTGTAGCTGAAGAATTCGATGACCGTGGAAAACCGTCGGCGCAGACCTTGGTTGACTTCGAGCATCTTTTCCATGGCCTTGGCATAGCCGGCGCCGAAAACGACCAGTTCGTCGCGGTGATTCTCCATATAAAGCAGCAGCGTATTGATGATGGCGTTGCCGTACGGGTCGCCCTGCTGATAACCCTTCTCGTGCAGGGTGTGCATCTCGTCGAAGAACACCGCGCCACCCAAGGCACCTTCGAGCATTTCCTCGGTGTTCTTCTCCGCGTCGGCCATGTAGCGGCCGAGCAACTTGGTGCGACTGGTTTCCACGACCACCGGCTTGCGCAGCACCGTGAGTCCACACAGTTGCTTGCTGAACGCGCGAGCCACCGACGTCTTGCCGGTACCCGGCGGCCCCAGCAGCAGGGTGTGGCGGGAGGTCACCGGTACTGGCAGGCCCATTTTCGCGCGCGCCAGGTTGACCTTGGTAGTCGACTTGATGAGCTTGATTTCCCGTTTGGCGCGTTCCATGCCCAGCATTGCGTTGAGCTCGGCGTCGCCTTCGGCCAGGTACTTCGCGGCAGCCTCGGCATGGCGAGCGGCCTCGGTCTGGGCGCGACTGGGTGCGCTGTCCGGATCCCACGGATCCGTACGTGCCTCGATGGTTTCCGGGTCGGTGACCACCAGCCGGAAGTTGGGGTTGTCCAGCGCTTCCCGAGCCGGGGTGAATTTCGGATCCCGCGAGTAGACGCGGCGCAGCAATTCGACGCCTTCTTCCTCGCGCCCAACATGGCGCAAGCACATCCCCTGGGTGTACAGCGCGATATTTGCCGCGCCCGGCACCCGGTCACCTTCGATGGCGTCTTGCCCGCGGCGGAAGGCCTCCTCGAACACACCCAGCGAAGCCAGCGCAGTGGTCGCCATGGCCGCACCCGCCGCCTTCAGCTCCGGGTGGCGCCACTGCTTGCCCTCAGGGAACTGCAATAGGACGTCCGGCCACCGCTTGGTGCGGAAGTACAACACACCGCGCACGTACTCGACCAACTCGGCATCGAAAGGATGCCGCGGTTCGGCGGCGTTGAGCAGGTCGGCCGCCTCCTTGTACCGCTTGTTCTCGGCGAGCACGGCGGCATAGCCGCAGGCCAGCGAGTCAACGCTGGTGATGGCGAGCTTCAGGAACAGCCCGTCGGAGATCTCGGGGCGGAACTGCAGGTCGCTGACGCCCAGACGACGCGTTTCCCATCCGAAGGTCCGTACTGCCGACCAGGCGCCGGAGAGCACGTCGAGGCTTTGCTCCCCGGCGAAGATGCGAGCCAGCCAGGCGTCGCACATCGCCGGATCCAGTGTGGTGGCGGTGGCGAACATCTGGGCGGCCACTTGCGAATTGTGGCTGGGTTGCAGTCCGTTGACCGATATTCCGGACGCCAGCAAGCCGGCGACCATCGCATTGCGGGCGTCTTCAGCGGCTGATTGGGCTCGAGTCATTGCCCCGCGGAGCTTAATGCATGCTCCGGCTCATGACCTACGGGCAGCTCGAGTTCATCGTGGTCTCTCAGTTCCCGGCTCGGGACGACGAGCTGAGGACGCGTCGTCGGAGCCGGAAGGCTGGCGCGAACCGCTGCCAGCTGCCGAGCGGTCAACCGGTTGAGACCGGACCCGACTTCCCTGGGCAGCCGGCCGTCACTGTGATAGCGAACCCAGGCCGACAACACCGGACGGCCGTTGTCACTGGTCAGCCGCAGCGTCAGAACCGTGGCACCGACTTCCTGGGTGTCGGATTGCCAGAGCTGAGCGATCGTTTCGGAGTCGATGTGGTCCGGCGTCACCCAGAAGCTGGTCGCATACCCGTTGAAGTGCTTGAGGTGACGCCAACCCGGACGACTCCACGTGGGCTCCAGGTCGACCAGCACCGCGCTGTCCACCTCGGCCAATTCGTCGGCGGTCAGCGCTCGGGCAGCGCAGTCTTGCCGGTCGAGGTCCTGTACCAGTCGCTCGGTCGCCGCGACCAGTGTCGAGGCCAACGAGTCACGGCAGAGCACGGCAGAGATGTTGCGCTGCGGGTCCATCCGCAGCACCAACCAGGTGCGGCGGCGATTGGCGGCGGGCTGATCGCCCACCACGCCCCACTCTTCGGGTCCCCACTCCTCTAGCGAAGCCGACGCCTTGGCCGCTTCCGCGCCGCCGCGCACCTGGACCGAGACGATGTCGATGGCGTCGAGCTGGACGTCGAACTGACGCAACCCGTCGGCCACCGCCGCGATCGGCAGAACTGCGGATCCCGCGGTGCGGTGCCGATGCCGACCGGCGGGGTCGCCCTCACCGTCGCCCACCTCGACGACGCTCACCAGCAGGCCCTTGTACTCCCGCACGCCCACCGCGTCCCGGCCGAACCGACGCTTGAAGTCCTTGGCCGGGGTGCATCCGGCGCCCAGGGCGGTACCTGGATCGGCGGACCGGTCCCAGAGCCAGCTAGCCAGCCCGGAGGTCACCGTGATCCCGTGATAGGTGACCAGCGACAGCAACGTCACGATTGCCGCCAGGCCGACACCGACCCAAAACGCGATGCGGTTGGGACCCTGCCAGGACTCCGGGGCGTGACTGGCCAGCACCAGGATGACCACGTCGACCAGAAAGACGGTGGTCAGCCGTGGCCAGGACAACGACAATCCCAATTTCCGCTGCGCCTTCATCGTTGTTTCCGTGATCGCCGCATCAAACTCGCCGTTCCGAACACCGCACCGCCTATCAGTAATGCTCCGGTCAGTCCCCCGGCCGCAATCCACACCGGCAACATGTTGCGCGGGGGTGGCGGCTTCGGCAGGCCCAGCGGCGCCGACAGTTGCTTCGGCGGCGTCGCCGGTCCCTGGGGTACATCCCAGGTCAGTGCCGCCACCGGGTCGACGACACCGTATCCGATTTGGTTGTCTACGCCCCGCGCCGGCGCCCGTGCCGTGCGGATCAGTCGATTCATGATCTGGTACGCCGACAGTTCGGGGAACTTCGCGCGGACCAGCGCGGCCACACCCGACACGACGGCAGCCGAGAAGCTCGTTCCAGACGGGACCAACAACGAGTTGTCCGGGCCGTCGATCGCGTTGATCAGGCCGTCGTCTCGAGGCGACAGCCCCATGACATCGGTTCCGGGCGCGGAGATCGACACCCAGGGGCCCGCGACACTCGACTGCGCCATCGGCTGGCCGCTCGCGTCGACCGCGCCGACGGTCAGCACATAGTCGCTGAACCACGACGGTGTCACGACCGTCGTGACGGAGTTCCAGTTGCGTGGGTCGTTGGGCGACAGCGGGTTGAACGGCGGATTCTGCTTGCAGTCCTTCTTGCTGCTGTCCCCGGCCGCGGCCACGATCAGCGCGTTCTTGTCGACCGCGGCATAGCGGACGGCCGCGCCGAGGACACGTTGATCGACGATGTTGCGGGCGCTCATGCAGGTCACGTCGGAGATGTTGATGATCGAAGCCCCCATGTTGGCGGCGTGCACGATCGCGCGCGCCATCGTCTGGACGCTGTCGATCTTGGCGACCGTCTGCGGGTCCTCATCGCCGGTGTAGGCGTCCTTGAGCCCGAAGGCCTGGCTGGACTGCCGGATCGAGATGATGTCGACGTCCGGAGCGATGCCGCTGAACGCGTCGGCTGCCGGCCCGGTCGTCGGACTCGGCGCCGGCGCCGGGGGTGCCGGTGGCGGCGGTGAAGGCGCCGGGTCACGCGGGCGCGGATTGTCCACGCCGACGATCTGGCGCCCGCCGGAGTAGCCGGGTATGGTCACCGTCCCCCTGCCGTGGCTGGCCGCGGGCGGGTTGCCGGGCCCGGGCGGACCGGGCGGAGAACCAGGTGGCGCCCCCTCCGACGGGGACGGCGGCGGCGGTGCGGGAATGACCGTCACGGTCGTGTTCGGCACCGGGGAAAGCGTGATTGTTTGTGGCGGTGGCGGCTTCTCGGTCGTGGGAATCGTCACCGGCCGGCGCGGCGCCGCCGGCGGGGCGACCGCGCCGTTGGCCGGCGACGCGCCGATCATCGACGCCACGATGGTGCCGTGGGCGTCGCAGTCCGACAGCCCGTCCCCGCCGGCCATGACGTAGTCACCGCCGGGGAGCAGGTGCGCGAAGCGCGGGTGCGGTGTCACACCGGTGTCGATGACAGCGACCCGAATCCCGGTGCCGCGCCCGAACTGCCACGCCTCGGACAGGTTCAGCATGTCCATGTACTTCGGCTGCAGCCGGAAGTCGGTACCGGGCAGAACTCCCACTTCGGTGCAGTAGGAGTTCTGCTTCATCGGCGCTACTGGACCGGGCGGGCTGTCTGGCGGCAGCGCGCCCGGGTCAATCGTCGGTGGAGATACGGCATACGCCGGCGGCAGACCGGCCAATGCACCTGAGGCCAACAGCATTGCGGCGACGGTCGCGGTGGTTACGCGACCACGCCACAAGCTGCTGCTACCGGTACCTAATCGCTGCATAGACGTTCATCAACCACAATGCCAGCGGGAAGATCGGCATGAGGCAGAGGTACTCGATCCATTCCACGAACTTGCGGAACAGCGGGCTGTAGATCGTGTTCGGCACGACCGCGGCCGCGGTCAGACCCGCCGCCGGCAGCAGCACCAAGACCGCCGCGACGATCGACACCGACAGCGGTGAGGACAACACCAAGGCGTAGCGCACGCACACCGCGGCCACGATGATCACGGCGGTTGCGGCCAAGGTGATCGACTGCCAGCGGTCCACATACGACCGTCCGCGCAGCATCAGGAAGCCGGCGCAGAACCCGGCCAGGAGCAACGGCAACCAGCGCTCGTTGGTGTGCGGGTTGCACAGGGCGGACAGCGAAACCACCATCAGCACCCCGAGCCCTACCAGCAGGCCGCTCAAGAAGGAGCGGGCACGCTCGGCCTGTAGCAGCACGTCGCGCACCGAAGCGGGGCCTTCCAGCACCGGCGGACCACCGTCAGTGCGTACCACCGTGGTGGGCAGGTCGGGTCGCGCCTCGAAAACCCACCGGCTGGTAGCCGACGGAAACACCGGCAACCGGATGCCCGCCAGGCGGCGCGCCAGCGCCGGCGCGGCGTGGTAGAGCAACACCGAGACCAGCACCAGGGTGCACAGCATCGTCACTGCGCTGGTGGCGGCGACCATTCGGGCCACACTGGCCAGGGTCGTCAGTAGGCCCACGGTCACGATCGCGGTGTAGATCGCCAGTCGGCGACCGGTGAACCGCAGTGCCAGCGCAGCGGAGATGGTCAGCACACCGAAGCCGAGGACGGCTTGAGGCGAACCGACCGGACCGGGCGGTGCCGCGGCGGCCGCGACGGTGACCGGCGCCAGCGCGCTGAACAGCATGATGTCGGCGACTCGGCGGTCCGCATCGGTCTTGGCGCGCATCAGCAGCAGGAGCGCAACCCCCAACACCAACACGCCGATGACGGCGGTGGCGATGGTGGGCAGCCAGGAGTTGTGGTGCCAGCGCCACCAACCCAGCACGCCGGAGGCGAGCACCACGCCGGTCGCCACCATCGAGGCACCGACCTGCACCGCGACGACTGGGTCGATGGCAGTGAACCGCTTGCTCAGGTCGGCCGCGACGGCGGTCGAGATGTGCTCGATGACCTGCGACCGGTGTTCGGTGTCGCTGATGAACCGGATCCACAGCCGGTCACCGTCGTAGACGTCTTGTTCGGTCAGCGACTGGGTGGCCCGCAGCGGCGTGCCGTCAACCAGGCACAGCGCCCAGCGGCCACGTCCGGTGGCCTCCAGCGGGGTCTCACCAAGCTCCCTGAGTCGGCTGTTGACCACCTTCAGCAGCGGCTCGGTCATCACCGAAACCGGCGCATTGGAGTCCAGCAGGACGCCAATCTGAACGCCTTCGCCGGCCATGATGCCGATGACGACTGCTCGGGGCGACGAAACGCCCTCAAGATCGGTCTGTGGCGCATCAACTACTGCGGTCACCGTCCTGCACCCCCTGCCAATGTGACTGCCATTAAGAAACCTTCATTCTGGCCATTCAACCGCCGGCGAAGTGCTTTCGGTTGGCCCGCCGAGTCGCCCAAGGTGTCACAACCCCTTGGGAGCTGCGGCTCGACTGAGTCCGATTCCATTTGCCTCGCCTCGCGACTAATAGTTGTTGTTGACCCTGTTTTTGGTATTGCAGCCGATTCTAGAGCAATTCGGCCGGTTCGCATCTCGACTGCATTTATTCTTCGAAGTCGTTGTGACACAGCGCTTTTGGCGACCAACGGTCACACCCTGCTGTGCGTTTTCCATTCTCCATAGGGCAGCGTGTCCAAAACGGTCTTCACACCGACTTGCACCAGTTGCGGAGTAGCCGGACAAATGGCGAGCCACGCTTCACCGGACCCGGCCGTGCGCGCCTGCTGGTAAAGAGCGATACGCCCGCCCGATCCATCCTTGAGGGACAACACCGACGCGCTGGGTCCCTTGGCGTCGTCGCGGTATTGCCGCGCGTACACCGCAACTTCGGCAGCTGGATCAGAAAGGGCTTGTCCCAGCGCCGCGACGGTGGAGGCGCTGATCCCCATGCGGCGCAGATCGCCGCCGGAGAAAACGTTGAAACCGGACTCCTGCCAGGACTTCGTCGCCTCGAGCATCTCCTCGAGGGGCACGTTGACGGCGTTGATCGCGGCGGGATCGGCGTGGTGGATGGACTCCAAGCCGTCGAGCACCAGCGCGGCGATCGAGGCGCTGTCGGTGACGGAGACGTCGTCGACGGTGATGTCGTTACCGACTCGGACGGCCGACACCCAATGCTGACCACGCCGGGCCAGCACGACCCGGAATTCGTTGTCGGGAATGTCGCGGGAGCCGGGCGGCTGGTTCTCGTCCTCGACCACGCCGTAGAGCAACTTCCCCCGCGACAGCAGCGCCACGACCTCTAAATCGGGCGCGGCAAGCACCTTCATCCGCGCGGCAACGTGCTCGTTGACGGCGTCACCGACGACGATGCCCTGTTCCCGCATGACCGCCATGCCGGGATGCTCGTTGAGCCAGTCGTTGTTGTCCGTGGATACGTACGGCCGGCACCGCAATTCCGGTGCGACGTGCCGGATATCCAGGAGCGCCTGGAGCATCCAGAAGCCGTCGACGTTAACGGTGATATCGGTACGGGTGCTCTGCTGGTCCATCCCTGCCTCAGATGTTGACGTGCCTGATAACTGCAGGACACGGCAGCACACCGGATGGTGTGCTGCCGCGCCTGAAGTTCGGTTTTAGGCCCAGCTGGAGCCGACGGCGCTGTCGGTTTGCGCCATGTTGCTGCCGGCGGACTGAACCTTCTGGCCGTGCTGGTTGGCCTGCTCGTAGATCACCTGGAAGTTGCGACCCAACTGGGTGATGAATTCCTGGCATGCCACCGAACCGGCGCCGCCCCAGAAGTCACCGGCAGCCAGCACATCGCGAACGATGGCCTGGTGCTCGGCCTCCAAGTTGGCGGCCTGTGCGCGGATGAGAGCGCCGTGGGCGTCCACATCGCCGAACTGGTAGTTAATGGTCATATCGATGTTCTCCTATGGTCAGAAAGCGTACGCAGCTGTGGCTTTGGAAGCTAGCTGCTGAGGATTTGCTGGGAGGCCTGCTCTTGCTGCTCGTAGTTGTTGGCGTCGCGGATCAGTCCGTCGCGCACCCCGTGCAGCATGTTGACAATGTTGCGGAAGGCCTGGTTCATCTGGCTCATGGTGTCCAGCGAGGTGGCCTGGGCCTGGCCGCTCCAGCCGGCGCCGGAGATGTTCTGCGAGGACGCCCACATGCGGCGGGCCTCGTCCTCGACGGTCTGGGCGTGCGTCTCGAAACGGCCCGCCATGTCCCGCATCGCGTACGGGTCGGTCATAAAGCGTCCAGCCATGCTGGTTTCTCCTTAGTTGTTGGTGCTTGAACTGTTGTTACGGACGCAATGGCCGGATCGGCTGCGCGGTGACACAACCACCGACCGAGAACTTCGGCTGATTCCCCCCTTCCGTCAGCCGGCGGCCACCGGGTCTTGCATGTTCAGATACACGTCCAACCCAAACCGCGCCGTCCGAGTTGACGAAGAACTCTCGAGACTCCGGCTCACAGCGCGATTGAGCTGTGGCGGAGTCACCGGCCGGTGGGAGGTTGCCGCAGAGCCCACGCCCGTCGCCAATCCGTCCCGAGCCGCTGTATTGCCTTAGCCGGCAGCGGCTGCGTTGGCGGCCTCGGTTGCCGCGTACGAACCGGAACTTGTTGCCAGCGTGTTGACGAACATCTCGTGGATCGCCGCGGCCTGCGCGCTCACCGCCTGATACATCTGTGCGTGCGCCGCAAACTGGGCGGCGGTCAGCGCTGACACCTCGTCGGCCGCTGCGGGCACGACCCCGGTCGTGTGGGCGGCCGCCGCCGCGTTCTGGGCACTCATCGTGGTGCCGATGCCCTGCAGGTTCCCCGCCGCCGCCGCCAGAGCTTCCGGCTGTGTGGTCACGAACGACATGCTGTTTCCTCCCTCAGATGTTCCCCAGCATCGCTCTCAGCCAAGAGAGTAGATGACTGCCTGGTCCCAAGCTGGCCTCGATGGCGCCTGTTAGCATTTGTTCACTCGACGGCACGACGAATTCACTTGGTGTAACGACACAGTAACAGCGTTGGCCCAGGTTAGGGGCCTAGCACAGTCACTCCACAGCATTTGGGTGCACTCGTTTGCCGCAGGTGACCGTCGAGGTCTCGTTGAACGGCATATTTCGGGCACTTGAACCGTCTGCCGGAAAAAATCTCGCGGCGGGAAATGTCGACACGACGCAGGTGGACGTGTGTGTGGGGGGACACCTATATATACGCGGCTCTCGACGTGGCCGGCCGTCGGTGGGCGTGGCATGCCTATGACCCAGGAATGGCGCCCTTGTGGCGCGGGCAGTATGCGTCGATGCTGGCGCCGACGAAGAAGCCGGAATGGTAAGCGGGCATACTGCTGCTGTTCAGCACGTCGTTCGCGACGTCGGTCGCAGACATGCCGTTGTCCAGTTTCACGCACACGAAATGACCGGCCTCGATTGCGTGTGCGCCGGAGACGTGGTCGGTGATGCCCTCCGAGCGCAGGCTGGCCAGGAACTTGTCGTCGGTCGCGTCGGCGTGAGCGGTGCCGACCGCGAGCGGGCCAAGAGATGCGACCAGGACCGCCGCTACGACAAGGCGTAAAGACATTCCAGAGGCTCCCGAAGAGAATTCGTCATCGCCATTGCCAGCGCCATCCCACCTCGCTGGCTGGCTGCCTACATCTCGATTGTTCCGACCGGCGCGCTGCAGATCCACCTTGGCCAGCAGCTGTACATGCGTTGTTTACCTGGCAGCCACGTTGAGCCGCGAATGGCAACGCGCTGTCCGAATGATGTTGAGCCCGTTGTTGATGGCAGTTAACGTCTGAGTCGTCGGGATGTCACTCGACGTTCAGAGTCACTGCCTGGTCGGTCCAGCGGTGGTATGGAGCGGGCTGGGTCAGGTAGAAGAATCTCATGCAGGATCCGCCCACCGAATTCGACCCATCCGCACTTCGAGAGGCGATGGCGCGGCGGTTATATCGCCGATCCATCGCCGCTGGGCACATCACAGTGCCTGCGGTTCCCGCCATGATCGATGAGTACATGAAGATGTGCGACAACATCTTCGCGAGTGTGGGCGCGCAACAGACCACCGACGAAACCGCCCAGTTGCGAACGATGTTGGAGACGGAATTGGCGCGGGCCTACGCAGCATCGCAACGTTCGAACATCGTCATCTCCTACCATGCTCCGTTCGGGGTGGGGATGAACTATCGCGTCCAAGCCGAATGGCTCAGCGTCGCAGGTGATTACGACACCTGGGTCGCTTCTCGCGAGGGTCCGCTGTTCGGCACGGAGGCGGACGCGCGGGTGTCGGGGCTGGCCGCGCAGGCGCCCGATCCGGCCGATTATCGGGTGTTGGATATTGGCGCCGGAACGGGACGCAATGCTCTGGCGCTGGCCCGGCGCGGCCACCCGGTCGACGCGGTGGAGATCACTCCGAAGTTCGCCGACATCATTCGGTCCAGCGCCGAACGGGAGTCACTCGACGTGCACGTCATCGAAAGCGACGCCTTCGACACCATGGACGGGGTCCGGTCCGACTACCAGTTGATCGTGGCCTCGGAAGTAGTGCCGGAATTCCGGACGAGCCAGGAACTACGTGGCGTATTCGAGCTGGCCGCCGATTGTTTGGCGCCCGGCGGGCAGCTGGTGTTCAACGCATTCTTGCCCCGCGCGGGCTATGTTCCCGACAGCGCCGCAGTAGAACTCGGGCAGCAATGCCACACAATGATCTTCACTCGCGATGAGGTGACGCGTGCGGCGGCTGAGTTGCCACTGCGGCTGGTCGCCGACGATTCAGTCGTCGAGTACGAAGAGGCTCATCTGCCGCAACACGTTTGGCCGCCGACGAACTGGTTCGTAGGTTGGGCCAACGGCCTCGACGTCTTCGATGTCGAGCCCGGACAATCGCCGATCGAGTTGCGCTGGCTCGTCTTTCAGAAAGTGCATTAGGGAGTGCGCGAAAGCGACGCCGCTGCCGTGGTGCGGCAGCGGCGTCGCTTTCGCGTCTCGTTAGGTTTTCGATTCCTCGGGCTCGTACTGCGGGCAGTAGATTTCGATGG
>NZ_LZLE01000026.1 GCF_001673155.1 Mycobacterium sp. 1423905.2
GCCCATCGAAGCCGGCATCACGCCGTCTTCACCCCAATGCGGCCGGTGGTGCGGTGCAGGCAGCGAGGGCGGCGGACCCTCCGGTGCGCCGTCGACGCTCACGGTGAAGGTGTGATTGGAGATGCTGGCGACGCCGATGACCGCTGGACCGGTTTTGAAGTCCGTCGCCACGGTGCCCACCGAAAGAGCCACCGTGCCGTGTGCGGGCCAGAATCGGTCGGGAACCCACTGCACGACGTGGTTGTCCAGCCATTCGAACCTGCCGGTCAGCCCGGGCGAGGAGGTGACTTGGATGGCCCGCTCGGCAGCGCGACGGTTGGCCGGGTCGGTCATGGGCGCTTTGAACGTCACTATGACGGGGTGCGCCACCCCGACTGTCTCACCGCGCCTCGGTAGGACCGACGCGACGGCAAATGCGTACGGGTTACTTGCAGCCGTCAGGCTTACCCCGCCCTGACTCGAAAGCACCGTCGCAGCAATTGCGATGACCGTGAGAAAACATCGAATAACCGCACGCATGACTCCGATTCCTTTATTAACGAAGTGCTGAATAGGAAAGTGACCGGGGAGCGTCGACGACGCTTTCGGCGCGCCCGCCGGCGCAGTGCGTGCGGCAGACGTCGGTGCGGCGGCGGCTGGTTCAGCTCGCGCCACCGCCGGCCGGGCCGGGCCGGAACGGCTGGCCGGGCACCGGGCCGCCGGCCGGTGCCGGACCGGTGGGGTCACCCTTGCCCGTGTAGCTCCCCGACATGTCGGTGATGGGAGCACCGGCCGGTACCGGCGCACCCGCCGGCACAGGCCCCAGCGCGATCAACGGAACCCCAGCCGGCATCGGCGCGACGACCGGCGCACCCACCGGCACCGGAGCACCGACGGGAACGGGGGCACCGACGGGAACGGGGGCGCCGACCGGCACGGGGGCGCCGACCGGCACGGGGGCGCCGACTGGAACTGGGGCGCCGACGGGGACGGGGGCGCCGACCGGGACCGGGGCACCGACCGGCACGGGGGCGCCGACCGGGACGGGGGCGCCGACTGGGACCGGGGCGCCGACCGGGACCGGGGCGCCCACCGGGACCGGAGCGCCCACCGGGACCGGCCCGGCAAGGTCAATGAGTGGCGCACCGGCCGGCACCGCGGGAACCGGACCCGGCACCACCACGGGCACCCCGGCCATGTCATTGAGCAGAGCGCTGGCCGTGCATACCTGGCCGCTGGCAGCCGGTGCAGGACCACCGGACGGTGTCGAACCACCACCTGGAGCAGGTCCTCCCGCTGGTGCGGGTCCGCCGGCGCCTCCCGGCGTGCCGGGCCCGCCGGACGCCGGTGCGGTGGCGGTGTCGCACGGGTAGCAGCCCGGGTGTGCCGGTGCGCCCGCCGCTCCCGCGCCGCCCGCTGCTCCAGCGCCACCGGCGGCGGCCGGTGCGCCGGCCGCTCCGGGTCCGCCGGCTGCCGGCGCCAGCTCGCCTGACTGCCCCTGATAGCAGGCGTAGCCGCCGCCGGTTTTGAACGGGCTGGCCGCAGCTTCCGGGCTCAACGCTAAGGCGATCCCACATAACCCAACGGTGGCAACAACTTTGATGTGCAACCGATCAAAGACCGTCATCAGCGTTGACTCCTCTTTATTCGCGCTCGGGTATCCGCAGTCGGTGCAGCAAACACGCATATGCCTTACTGAACTCGTGTCTAGCCGACCGAGACGATTGTCAGGAGCAAATGTGGAAGACATGCCGCGGCGCACCGCGTCGTTTCAAATTGTTACGTTTGGCCGGCCTCGGCAGCGGATAGCGGGCGCGAAACAGCCCGCGACACAGCCCTGGATGTGGATGTGACGGAGGGCACTTCAAATCTGCCGCAATCGGCCCCGACGGTCCTTTAATCTTCCAGGTGGAAGGGCATCACGGATGGTTGTCACACACGTCCGTCGGTGCCCTTCAACCATTCCGCGGACGTGCGCCACGTCACCCCCGTTGACCGGCCCGGCAAGGGTTTGCCGTACTCAACTAGGCTGACCACGAGCGGTTCTTTAGCCGAGTAATACGACAAGGGAGAAAGACGTGACGGTCCGAGTAGGCATTAACGGCTTTGGTCGAATCGGACGCAACTTTTACCGGGCCTTGCTGGCCCAGAAAGAGCATGGCGGCGCCGACCTCGAGGTGGTGGCGGTCAACGACATCACCGACAACAACACCCTGGCGCACTTGCTCAAGTTCGACTCGATCCTGGGCCGGTTGCCCTTTGACGTCAGCCTCGACGGTGAGGACACCATCGTCGTGGGTAACAACAAGATCAAGGCGCTGGCGTTGAAAGAGGGCCCGTCGGCGCTGCCCTGGGGAGACCTCGGCGTCGACGTCGTCGTCGAATCCACCGGTCTGTTCACCAATGCGGCCAAGGCCAAGGGGCACTTGGAGGCCGGCGCCAAGAAGGTGATCATCTCCGCCCCGGCGACCGACGAAGACATCACCATCGTGCTGGGCGTCAACGACGACAAATACGACGGCAGCCAGAACATCATTTCCAACGCCTCGTGCACCACCAACTGTCTGGCGCCCCTGGCCAAAGTGCTCGACGACGAATTCGGCATCGTGCGCGGCCTGATGACCACGATCCACGCCTACACCCAGGACCAGAACCTGCAAGACGGCCCGCACAAGGATCTGCGCCGCGCTCGTGCCGCCGCGCTGAACATCGTGCCGACCTCGACCGGCGCGGCGAAAGCGATCGGCCTGGTGATGCCCAACCTCAAGGGCAAGCTGGACGGGTACGCGCTGCGCGTGCCGATCCCCACCGGCTCGGTCACCGACCTGACCGCCGATCTGTCCAAGTCGGCCAGCGTGGAAGACATCAACGCAGCGTTCAAGGCCGCCGCTGAGGGCAAGCTCAAAGGCATTCTGAAGTACTACGACGCGCCCATCGTCTCCAGCGACATCGTCACCGATCCGCACAGCTCGCTGTTCGACTCGGGCCTGACCAAGGTGATCGACAGCCAGGCCAAGGTGGTCTCCTGGTACGACAACGAGTGGGGTTACTCGAACCGCCTCGTTGACCTGGTCGAGCTGGTCGGCAAGTCCCTGTAGGACAGGGCAGCCGTGGCTATTCCGACGCTGGAAGACCTGCTGTCCGACGGTGTTTCGGGTCGCGGCGTGTTGGTGCGCTGCGACCTGAACGTCCCGCTCGACGACGGCAAGATCACCGATCCCGGCCGGATCACTGCATCGGTCCCGACGCTGCGGGCGCTGGTGGAAGCCGGCGCCAAGGTGGTCGTCACCGCGCACTTGGGCCGCCCGAAGGACGGGCCAGACCCGAAGCTGTCGCTGGCACCGGTCGCCGCGGCGCTGGGGGAGCAGCTGGGTCGGCATGTGCAGTTGGCCGGTGACGTCGTCGGCGGCGACGCGTTGGCCCGCTCCGAGGGTTTGACCGACGGTGACGTCCTGTTGCTGGAGAACGTCCGCTTCGATGCGCGAGAAACCAGCAAGGACGACGGGGAACGCTTGGCACTGGCCCGGCAGCTGGCCGAATTGGTCAGTCCTGGTGGCGCATTCGTATCCGACGGCTTCGGTGTCGTGCACCGCAAGCAGGCGTCGGTGTACGACGTCGCCACTTTGTTGCCGCACTATGCCGGCACCTTGGTCGCCGACGAGGTGCGGGTGCTCGAGCAGTTGACCAGCTCGACCGAGCGGCCGTATGCGGTGGTGCTCGGCGGATCGAAGGTGTCGGACAAGCTGGGCGTCATCGAGTCCCTGGCGACCAAGGCCGACAGCATCGTCATAGGCGGCGGAATGTGCTTCACATTCCTTGCCGCACAGGGACATTCGGTCGGCAAGTCGCTGCTGGAAGAGGAGATGATCGACACCTGCCGCCAGCTGCTGGAGACTTACCACGACGTGCTGCGGTTGCCTGTCGACATTGTCGCGACCGAGAAGTTCGCCGCCGACTCCCCGCCCCGGACGGTGGACGCCGACGCCATCCCGGACGACTTGATGGGATTGGACATCGGGCCGGGCTCGGTCAAGCGGTTCACCAACCTGTTGTCCAATGCCAGGACCGTCTTCTGGAATGGGCCGATGGGCGTCTTCGAATTCCCGGCTTACGCCGCGGGCACCAAGGGGGTCGCGGAGGCCATCGTCGCCGCCACCGGCAAGGGTGCGTTCAGCGTGGTCGGCGGGGGAGACTCGGCGGCCGCGGTACGCGCGCTCAATATCGGCGAGGACGCGTTCTCCCACATCTCCACCGGAGGTGGCGCGTCGCTGGAATACCTTGAGGGCAAGACACTTCCGGGCATCGCAGTGCTCGGGGAGCCGCAGCCGACCGGAGGAGACTCGTGACGCGCAAGCCGTTGATCGCCGGCAACTGGAAGATGAATCTCAACCACTTCGAGGCGATCGCGCTGGTGCAGAAGATCGCGTTCTCGCTGCCGGACAAGTACTACGACAAGGTCGACGTCGCGGTGATCCCGCCGTTCACCGATCTGCGCAGCGTGCAGACCCTGGTGGACGGGGACAAGCTACGCCTGACCTATGGCGCACAAGACGTCTCGCAACACGACTCCGGTGCCTACACCGGTGAGATCAGTGGGGCATTTTTGGCCAAGCTCGGCTGCACCTACGCCGTGGTCGGCCACTCCGAGCGGCGCACCTATCACCACGAATCCGACTCCCTGGTCGCCGCCAAGGCCGCCGCGGCGCTCAAGCACGAACTGACCCCGATCGTCTGCATCGGCGAGCACCTCGAGGTCCGGGAAGCCGGAAATCACTTAGAGCACAACCTCGAACAGCTACGCGGCTCGCTGGGCGGCCTGTCCGCCGAGCAGATCGGCCACGTCGTCATCGCCTACGAACCGGTCTGGGCCATCGGCACCGGACGGGTAGCCAGCTCCGCCGACGCCCAAGAGGTGTGTGCGGCGATCCGCAAGGAACTGGGCTCGCTGGCCTCACCGCAGATCGCCGACAGTGTCCGGGTGCTCTACGGCGGCTCGGTGAACGCCAAGAACGTCGGCGACCTGGTGGCCCAAGAAGACGTCGACGGCGGCCTCGTCGGTGGTGCGTCCCTGGACGGGGAGCAGTTCGCGACGCTGGCGGCTATCGCCGCCGGGGGGCCCCTGCCCTAGCGCGACCGGAGCCCGACCGGCCCTTCCCGTTCAGTACAGCGGGGCCCAAATGCCGTCGAACCAGTAGCCCCAACCACCGTATTGCCAGTTAAACACCGGAATCACGGTGTAGGTGTTGTAGGTGAACGGTGCGAAGAAGCGCTGTCCGTAGCTCACGTCGCGCGGCGGTCCGACCCAGGGACGGTTCCAACCACCGGGAGGCGGCGGGCCGTTCCAGCCACCAGCGGGCGGCGGACCTTCCCAGTTGGGCGGGGGATAGCCAGGCGGCGGGCCGTCGTTCCAGCCGTAGCCACTCGGCCGCGGTGGGGTGGGTGCTCCGCGCCCCGGGATCCAGAAGCCGGTTGGCAAGTCGACGGGGCCGCCATACTGCGGGTTGCCGCGAGGGATGTCACCGCGCGGCGGATAGTACGGCGGGTGGTCCGGCTGCTTGGGCGGCGCGTCGAGCACCGGTGTCCCATAGCCGCCCTGGCCGGTGGGTTGCGGTGTGCCGCCGCCCCATGGTCCGGCTCCGGTGGGTTGCGGTGTGCCGCCGCCCCATGGTCCGGCTCCGGTGGGTTGTGGCGTGCCGCCACCCCACGGTCCGGCTCCGGTCGGCTGCGGCGCGCCGCTGCCCCACGGCCCGGTCGGCGACGGTTGCGGCGTGCTGCCGCCCCATTGCCCGGTAGGCGATGGCTGGGGCGTGCTGCCACCCCATTGCCCAGTCGGCGACGGTTGCGGCGTGCTGCCGCCCCAGGTTGAGGTCGCCGTCGGCTGCGGCGCCATCGTCGTCGTCCACCCGGTCGTCGGGGGAGTGGTGGGTTGCGGCGCGCCGCTCCACGTCGTCGGCGGTGCCGAGGCGGTCGGCTTTGGCGCCGGACTGGTAACTGTCGCTGTCGCCGAGGGTCTGCCCGCTCCGGGAACACTCGAACTCGGCGGCGGCACGGTACCGGTACCTCCGTAACCCGGGCCGGGATTGGCCGGACTGGTGCCGCCGCTACAGGCTTTGTTCCAGTTCGGGCAGGGCGACGGGTCGGAGCTGGCGAAGCCCGCATCCAACGCCGTCGCATACATCCCCAGGCCCGCGGCAACGGCCGCCGCTGCGGCCAGGCGTTTCATGGTCATTGGTTACATCCCCCTCTAGGGCTTCTACCCGAACGCTGTGTGTGGGCGTGCGCTCCCACTACGGGCACGTGACGGAAAACTCGAACGACTTCGATACCTGCTTTGGCTCCTGCGGATTGCTCAAGTCGGGCCCCACTGCGGTGCCCTTGATCTGCAACGACTTGCCGCTGGCCGCGGCTCCGGCGTTGCCGCCTTGGCCTGGCGCGGCGTCGGAGAAACCGAGCGTGACGCCGTCGACGGTCCCCAGTCCGACCGCATGCACGATCGGCGGGTTGTCCTTGCTGACCACCGCGCCAATACCGTTGGCCGCGTCGCCGATACCGACGTTGATGTTGTCGCCGTTCGGGTTGCAAGTCACCGGACCGGTGACGTTCAGGTTCTTGCCGTCGACGATGACCTGCGGTGGGGCGGCCGCCGGCGCCGGCGGGTTCGATGCTCCCTGGTTCGACTTGTTACTCGAACAACCGGCACAGCTCGCCACCACGATGCCTACGCTGGCTACGCCGACGACGATCCCACGCTTCACCGCTGCTCTCCTCTGTATCGGGGGTGTCTGCTCTCGCGACACCTCAACATCGGCAAAAGTCACTTGCGGTCCGACCCTTTTTGTTCCGGATGAATGTCGCCACCTCGACGTCGATCTCACGCGCCGACGACGCCACACCACCCGCACGATGGCTATCAGCTAAGGCCCGGACGGCCAGCCGATCAATTAGGGATTTCCCTACACTTTCGGTAACGCGGGTCTTGTCTGCGTTTGCAGCCGTGCCGGCTACGTGTGCACCCAGCCGATGGCTTTGCTGATGCGTTCGGCTGGCGCGTTGGCGTCGTTGCATACCTGCGCGACAGTGTTCGCCGATTCCGCGGCGAAGACGCCGAATGCGTATTCGTCTGCCGGTATGGCCATGGCCATCAGCAGTCGCACCTCGGCGCCGCGGGCCGAGATCGCGGTGGCATGGTCGGCGAGGAGTCCGGCGATGTCGACGATGGTCTGCACGGGCGCTTGCGGTCCGTACCATTCGACCAGGAACTGCTCCGGGTGCGCGCCACTGTTCGCCATCGTCATGACGTTAACCAGGTCGGTGGGCCCTCACATCAGGGATTTTCCTACTCATATGGAATCTCAACCTCCGCACGGAGCACTCGGTGCAATTCCGTACGGGAGCGGATCTTCAGTTTGCGATAGACGTGAGTGAGGTTGACCTCGACGGTTTTCGGACTGATGAACATCGCCGCGGCGATGTCCTGGTTGGTCATGCCGGAAAGCGCCAGATCGGCGACCCGCTTCTCGGTCGGCGTGAGCGAGGTGGAAGGGCGTTTACCCGAGCGACATCGCGCCAGTTCGGCTTGGGCGCGCTCAGACCATGCCCGCGTGCCGAGTTGCTCGAAAGTTCGTAGCGCCTCTTGCAAGGTGGCAACGGCATTGTCGCGCTGGCGTTGTCGTCGTTGCAGTTGGCCCAGCAGCAGTTGGGTCCGGGCGTGTTCGAACGGCATGGGCAAGCGCTGGTGTTCGGCCAGCGCGACCTCGGCGGTCGCGGTTGCTGCGGCGAGTTCGCCGCGACCGGCTTGCAGCATGGCTCGGCAACGCGCAGCCAGCGCCAGTGTCCAGGCGCGGTCCAGCCGGCGGCCATTGCGTTCCAGCGTGTCAATCAGCGGCTCGGCGTCGTCGAGCCGACCCAGGCCGACCATCGCCTCAACGGCTTCCGGCACGAACGAGGAGGTGATCACTTCGCTGGCGTCCGGGAATATCTGCACCATCGGCAGCAGGGGTTCGAGTGCACTGAGCGCTTCGTGGTAGTCCCCACAGGACACACCGATGAATCCGGCGAGGGTGGCGGGCCATTCCGCCAGCCGCCTAGAGCCGCAGCGTTGAGCAGCCGCAATGGCATCGTCGAGGTCGCGGCGAGCCTCGTCGAAGCGACCGGCGTGCGCGGCCACCGCGGCCCGCAGGGTCAGTGCGATGAACAAAGGCAAGTCCCCGCCGAGCTGCGTTGCCCGTTCCATCGTCTCGTCGGCGAGTTGGGCCGCGCTGGGCAGATCGCCGAGCCAGATGTCGATCAAGGTGCGGTGGAACCCGACGAAGATCAACTCGCCTTCTTCACCGGAAATGGTGCATTGGTGGTGCAGCGCCGCAAGCCCCTCGCGTCCGGCGTGAAGTTCACCCGTCCACGCGCGCAACAGAATCACTTGCACCTGCGGTCGAAAAGGCACCGGAAGCCGGCGGTTGGGGACCCCTGCGGATACGGCGCGTTCCAAGGCCGCATGATCGACGCCGCGGCCGGCCATGAAATCCATCATCGCCCGCATCCCAAGGGCGGAGCTGCACAATTCTGCCAGGTCGAGCTCATCGGCCTCGGCGACGGCGCGCTGCACGTGCTCATAACCTTGAGCGAGCTGTCCGGCATTGAGCAGTGCGTAGGACGATGAGATCAGGGTGCGCACCCGCAGGCTGGGGTCGAGGTCGGCGTCGGCCAGCGCCGACGCGAAGATCTCCGCCGCTTCGGGGAAGCTGTCGTCGTAGAGGCGAACCAGACCCAGTTGATGCAGAGCCTCGGCACGCGCGGCGCCCTGCGGGAGCCCGTCGAGCACCTCTTCGAGCATCTGCCGTGCCGAACCGGGGTTGCTCGCATCGAAATGGTCAGTGGCGCAACGAATCCGGCGCGCCGGATCATCGGCGCCCAGTGCGATGGCGAGCTCGAGCAGTTCGGCGGCGGCGGCGGGCGCTCCGCGTCGGCGCGCGATGTCGGCGGCCATGTCGAGCGCCGCCACGGTCGCTGGTTCGGCGGTGGTGCTGGACAGGGCCAAGTGCCGAGCCTTCAATTCGGGATCGTCGACCAGCTCGGCCAGCCGGCGATGCATGTCGCGACGGCGACGCGGCGACGCCTCGCTGTAGACGCCGTGCGACAGGATCGGGTGGGTGAAGCGCAACCGGTGGCCGTCGATGGCCACCACGCGGTGGGCTTCGGCTTCACTGAGGGATTCGGCGAGGCGGTCCGGGGTGGTGCGGGCGGCGCGGGCCACCACCGAGGTCGTGGGATCAGGCAAGCTGGCCATGGCCAGCAGCGCTTCTTCCGCGCCGGCACTGACTCGCCGGACCCGCCCGCTCACCACCTCGTCGAGACTGTGCGGCAAGCCCGCTGCCGAACTGTCGAGTGCCGGACCCATTTGTCGCGCCAGCTCCAAGGCGAACAGCGGATTGCCATCAGAGATCTGGTGCAGACGCAGCAGCGTGGGCCGTGGGAAAGACGTACCCAGGCGAACCAGCAACACCTGCCGCAGCTCGGCTAAGGTCAACGGCTGCAAACGAATCCGATGTACGTCGTCGAGTTTTGGCAGCCGCAGCTGCGGTCCAGGCTCTTCGGTACGAACGGTGCACAAGAGGGCGGCTCCCACGGGAAGTCGTCGCGCCGCGAAGGACACCGCGTTCGCGCTGGAGGCATCCACCCATTGCAGGTCGTCGATCGCAATCAACACGGGTCGGTCAGCGGCAAGGTGGCGGATGACGGACACAAACGCCGCTGCCACCGCTCGCGGGTCGATGTCGTCACCGTCGAGGCGGCGACGCAGCAGCGCACCGTCCAAGGCATGTTGTTGTGGCTCAGGCAGGTTCGCCCAACTAGATTCGTCGATTTCGCTCAGCAAATCCGCTAGCACGCTGTAAGCCATTACCGACTCGGCGCCGGCGGCTCGACAACTCAGGGTTTGAATGCCGTTCCGTCGGGCGCATTCCAGGGCTTCCAGCCACAACGTTGTCTTTCCGATGCCTGCGTCGCCTTCGAGGATCAGCGCCCGAGGCTCGCGTGGGACTGCGCCGATGAACTCGCGTAGCGCCTGCTCTTCTGCTTGCCGGCCGACGACGTGTCCCAGCACCATCCCGAACCCCCGGTCCCCTCTTAGCCGGCCGCATCGGGCAAAGGCCCGCTCAGGCCGCCAGTAACCGGTAGGTTGAGCGCGCCCGACACCCTTGTACTGTGACATCTTTCCCGGCCACCGGCAATAATTGCGGCGCAGTACGTCCGCTATTGACGATTCGCACTGGTATGGCACCGGCCGGCCGAACCGCCGTCACCGACTTCGGGCAAACATAGAAATCCGTCCGGGAATGACGCGAGCAAAGTTGCGCGGCCTGTCGAACGGGCGGTTGGACGCACAGTTGGCATCGCCGAGAGGGCTGGCGCCGCACCGCAGCACTCCCATGATCCGGTCAACGGTCCTGCGGCAGACGGGGCTTGCCTTGGGTGAATCGGACGCCACGGGATCCGCGAATCTCAAGATCAAGGGTCACCGGAACCGACCAGCGTGAGACCAGCACCCCGCGGCGAGCCAAGTCACTCCCGAACTGGTGTCAGAGCTACTTGATCAACCTTCGCCAACGTTTCGACTCTTGTTAGCCGGAATGCACCTGTGCGGGGGTTCTAGGCGGCTTGCGGGTCCATCCAGAAGATCTGCCAAGAGTGGCCATCCGGGTCGTCGTAACTGCGGCCGTACATGAACCCCTCATCCTCGGTGTCACCGGCGGTGCCGCCGGCGGCAATAGCGCGGTCCACCAGTGCGTCCACCGCGGCACGGCTTTCGACGCTCAGACACACGACGCACTCTTTGGCCTTGGACGCGTCGGTGGTTTCGACGGGATGGAAGCTGTCGAAGAATGCGGTCTGAGTCAGCAAGGCGAACTGATTCTCGCCCAGCACCAGCGCGAGGGCTCGTTCGTCGCAGAACGCCTCGTTGAACGTGTAACCGAGGTCGGTGAAGAAGGTTCGCGAGCGCTCGATGTCGGCGACGGGCAGGTGGACGAAGATGGTGGCGTGCATCGGTGGCTCCTGTGGTCCGCGGCACTCGCTCTCGACTGCCGTCCCACGGTTGGACCGGCCAGGCCGCCGAAACTCATCGGCTGAGCGGCGACAGACCGGCCGCCATCAGAGGAAGGCAATCGGCATCTGTAGCGTGACGGCCGTGACTTTCTCGCGGAACTACTCCTTCGTCGCGCTGGCAGCCTGTGTCGCGGCAACCTTGCTGCCTTTCGCCGCGCCGGGCCCGGCGGCCGCGGCCGGTTCCTGCCCAACGGCGGCACCACAGAACGGCGCAGCGCCGGACTGGACGCTGAACGGCACCACCGGCAGCGTCGCGATCACCGGGTCCACCGACACGACAGCACCGCGGGTAAACGTCACCACCCCGTTCAGCGTCAACCAGACCCAAGTGCACACCTTGCAGGCCGGAAACGGGCCGATCGTCTCGAACATCGCCCGGGTCTCCGTCTGCTACATGGGCGTCAACGGACGCGACGGATCGATCTTCGACAACAGCTACGAACGGGGCGCCCCGGTCGACTTCCCGCTCACCGGCGTCATCACCGGCTTCCAGAAGGCCATCGCCGGACAGAAGGTCGGGTCCACGGTCGGGGTTGCAATGACGCCGGCGGACGGCTACCCCGAAGGCCAGCCCAGCGCCGGAATCCGACCGGGCGACTCGCTCGTGTTCGCGATCAAAATCCTCAGCGCCGCCGGCTGAGCGGCGCCATCGGTCAGATGGCGATCAGCACCAGCAAGAACAGCAAGAGGAACGGCACGGCCACCAAGATCGCCAGCACCGCGAGCAGGATGCTCACGCCGTTGTAGGGCTGCGGTGGATAACCCAGCGCGCCGGGGCTGAAAGCCCACACCGGCGCCTTGTACTCCAGTTCGGTCAGACGACCCGGATAGACGTCCACCACGGTGTCGGCCGCCCCGATTTTCGAAGGCAGCAGATACGGCACATGCACGTGGACGCGGTGTCGGCCAGGCTGGGCCGGCAGCACGGCGCGGCCCCAGCCGGTGACCGGTGCCTCGTAGCCGTCAATCAAAACCTTGGGCTTGAACAGCGCCAGCATGAAGGACAGCGGCGAAAAATGCGTGGTGACGGCGATGCCGGGGTGCGGCTGCCCAAACTGCTGCGGTCCGGGAACCCGCGCGCCGAAGGGCTGCTGGGGCCGGTACGGCTGGCCGTACAGCGGGTAGTTCAAGAGCCGATCAGCGGTACTTGATCAGCAGGGCCATGCCGATGATGGACACCAGCCAGATACCAGTGATGAACAGCGTCAACCGGTCCAGGTTCTTCTCCACCACCGTCGACCCGGACAGGCTGGACTGCACCCCACCGCCGAACAGCGTCGAGAGGCCGCCACCCTTCGCCCGGTGGAGCAGCACCAGCAACACGACCAGCACGCTGGTGACCACCAAGGTGATCTGCAGGGCCAATTCCATGACCGGCAGCCTACCGAACGCGAAGGGAGACGACAGGCGCCGGGCAGGAAGGTCGCTAATACTGGGACGCATGGTTGAGGTATCCGACACCGCACTCGAGCCCATCGGCGACGTCCATCGGACCAAGCTGGGCCGTGATGCGACCGAGCCGATGCGGGCCGACATCAGGCTGCTGGGCGCCATCCTGGGTGACACCGTGCGCGAACAGAACGGCGACGAGGTGTTCGAGCTTGTCGAGCGCGCGCGGGTGGAGTCGTTCCGGGTGCGGCGGTCGGAGATCGACCGCTCCGAGGTGTCACGCATGTTCGAAGGTATCGACATCCACCAAGCCATCCCGGTCATCCGGGCGTTCAGCCACTTCGCGCTGCTGGCCAACGTCGCCGAAGACATCCACCGGGAGCGGCGCCGCGCCATTCATGTCGCCGCCGGTGAACCGCCGCAGGACAGCAGCCTGGCCGCGACCTACCGCAAACTCGACGCCGCGCAGCTGGATCCGGCCACGGTGGCCGAGGCGCTGACCGGTGCCGTGGTGTCCCCGGTCATCACCGCTCACCCCACCGAAACCCGTCGGCGCACCGTGTTCGTCACCCAGCGCCGCATCACCGAGTTGATGCGGCTGCACGCCGAAGGGCACACCCAAACCGACAACGGCCGCAGCATCGAATCGGAGTTGCGCCGCCAGGTCCTGACCCTGTGGCAGACCGCGCTGATCCGGTTGTCGCGCCTGCAGATCGACGACGAGATCGCCGTCGGGCTGCGGTTGTACTCATCGGCTTTTTTCGAGGTGCTTCCGATAGTCAACGCCGAAGTCCGCCAAGCGCTGCGGCAGCGGTGGCCCGATGCCGATCTGCTTTCCGAGCCCATCCTGCAGCCCGGCTCCTGGATCGGTGGGGACCGCGATGGCAACCCCAACGTGACCGCCGAGGTGGTGCGGCTGGCCACCGGCGGCGCCGCCTACACCGCCTTGGCGCACTACCTGGCCGAACTCACCGCCCTGGAGCAGGAGCTGTCCATGTCGTCCCGGCTGCTCAGCGTCACCCCTGAGCTGGAGGCGCTGGCCGAGGCCTGCCAGGAGAAGGCTCGCTCCGACGAACCGTATCGACGGGCGGTCCGGGTCATCCGGTCCAGGCTCAGCGCGACGGCCGCCGCCATCCTCGACGAAGAACCCCAGCACACACTTGACCTCGGTCTGCCGGCTTACGACACCCCGGCCGAGCTCCGAGCCGACCTCGACACCATCGATGCGTCGCTGCGGACCCACGGCAGCGCGCTGCTGGCCGATGACCGGCTCGCGTTGCTGCGCGAAGGGGTGCACATCTTCGGTTTCCACCTGTCCGGCCTGGACCTGCGGCAGAACTCCGATGTGCACGAGGAAGTCGTCGCCGAGCTGCTGGCCTGGGCAGGTGTGCACCACGACTACACCTCGTTGCCCGAAGACCAACGGGTCGAGCTGTTGGCCGCCGAACTCGCCACCCGACGCCCCTTGGTGCGAGCCGGGGCGAAACTCTCCGACCTGGCCCGCAAAGAGCTGGACATCGTCAAGGCCGCCGCCCACGCGGTGCACAGGTACGGCCCGGCCGCGGTGCCCAACTACGTCATCTCCATGTGCCGGTCGGTGTCCGACATGTTGGAGGCCGCGATCTTGCTCAAGGAAGCCGGGCTGCTGGACGCCTCCGGCGACGAGCCGTACTGCCCGGTCGGTATCTCGCCGTTGTTCGAGACGATCGACGACCTACACAACGGTGCGGCGATCGTGCAGGCGATGCTCGATCTCCCGGTGTATCGCGGCATGATCACCGCCCGCGGTGACATCCAGGAAGTGATGCTCGGCTACTCCGACTCCAATAAGGACGGTGGCTATCTGGCTTCCAGCTGGGCGGTCTACCGCGCCGAGCTGGCCCTGGTCGAGGCGGCCCGCAAGGCCGGGATTCGGTTGCGGCTGTTCCACGGTCGCGGCGGTACCGTGGGGCGCGGCGGCGGGCCAAGCTACCAGGCCATCCTCGCCCAGCCGCCCGGGGCGGTGAACGGCTCGTTGCGGCTGACCGAACAGGGCGAAGTGATCGCCGCCAAGTATGCCGAACCCCAGATGGCCCGTCGCAACCTGGAGAGCCTGCTGGCCGCCACCCTGGAATCGACCCTGCTCGATGTCGAGGGCCTCGGTGACGAAGCCGAGCCGGCCTACGCGGTGCTCGACGAGGTGGCCGGCCTGGCGCAGCGCGCCTACGCCGAATTGGTGCACGACACACCGGGATTCGTGGAGTACTTCAAGGCGTCCACACCGGTCAGTGAGATCGGCTCGCTCAACATCGGCAGCCGCCCGAGCTCACGCAAACCCACCGAGTCGATCTCCGACCTGCGGGCCATCCCATGGGTCCTGGCGTGGAGCCAATCGCGGGTGATGCTGCCTGGCTGGTATGGCACCGGCACGGCCTTCGAGCAGTGGATCGCGGCGGGGCCGGAAAGCCGTGAGGAGCGCCAGCAGACCCTGCATGACCTGTATCAGCGCTGGCCGTTTTTCCGCAGCGTGCTGTCCAACATGGCGCAAGTGCTGGCCAAGAGCGACTTGGGCCTGGCCGCCCGGTACGCCGAGTTGGTGGACGATGAGTCGTTGCGGCACAGGGTTTTTGACAAGATCGTCGACGAGCACCACCGCACCATCACCATGTACAAGCTGATCACCGGTCAAGACGATCTGCTTGCCGACAATCCGGCGCTGGCCCGCTCGGTGTTCAACCGGTTTCCTTACCTGGAGCCGTTGAACCATTTGCAGGTCGAGTTGTTGCGCCGGTACCGCTCGGGTGAGGACGACGAGTTGGTGCAGCGCGGCATCCTGTTGACGATGAATGGGTTGGCCAGCGCGTTACGCAACAGCGGATAACGGGCATCCGGGCCAGATGTCCGACAACGCGACGTCTGTCTCCCCGGCCGACTTGGCCCAGAACAGGGTCTTCGAACGATTGGCTCGGGCGGGCTTTGTCGCGAGCGGGCTGTTGCACCTGATCGTCGGCTACCTGGCCATCCGGGTCGCCTTCGGTGACAGAAGCAGTGCGGATCAGTCCGGGGCGCTGGCGGCCTTGGCGACCAAACCGGGCGGGACCTTCGCCTTATGGATCGCCGCCATCACACTCCTGACGTTGGGTATGTGGCGATTGATCGAAACCTTTCTGGGCCGCGCGACCGATCGAGCGCGCGACGGCTCGTCGTCGTCGGGAGTGCTGGACCGGGCGAAGGCGTTCGGGGTCGCGGCGGTCTATCTGGCATTCGCCTACTCCACGTTCGGATTCGCCCGCGGCACAGGCAAGTCCGCCAGTGAGCAGAATTCGACGGTCAGTGCGCGGCTGATGCAGAACACCGCGGGCACTGTCGCGCTCATCGCCTGCGGCTTGATCGTCGTCGGCGTCGGCGTCTACCACATCCACAAGGGCGCCAGCCGCAACTTCCTCGACGACTTGCACGGCCGGTCCGGAAACCTGGTGCGACGACTGGGCACGGTCGGTTATATCGGTAAGGGTGCAGTGATCGCCGCCGCCGGTGCGCTGGTCGTGGTCGCCGCGCTGCGCTCGGAGCCCAAGAAGGCCACCGGACTCGATGGCGCCCTGAAAACGCTTGGCGCACAACCGTACGGAGTGGCGCTGTTGATTGTCGCCGGACTAGGGATCATCACCTACGGGCTGTACTGCTTTGCGTTGGCCCGGCGCACCAAGATGTGAGGCGGACTACCGCACGGTGCGATTACGCAACCGGTCCAGCACGCCCCGGACCGCATGCTCGGTGACCGAGATCGGCGACATCAACGTCTCGCTCATGGTCACGATGTCGTCGATGCGCGCGACAATCGCTTCCACCGGCTCGACGAGGACGATCAGCCGCTTGGCCAGGTCGTCCAGGCTCGACAGTGTTCCGTCCAGGTGATCCAGGCCGGTCTCCATCCGCTCGACCGTGGCGTTGAGGTTCGACAGTGACTGGTTGAGCTGCTGCATGGTGCTGCTCAGACCGTCGAGCACGTCTTCAACCTGCTCCACCGTCTTGTCAGCGTTCAACGCGGCCTGAGTCAGAGTCTTGAGTCGGCTTCGCTCGGGCCCGCCGCGCATGGTTCTGTCTGCCATGGGGGTCATTATGACCCCGACGCGTTCAGCCAGGAAGCTTGGCCGCGGCGTCCTGGTCGAGCAGCCACAGCGTCGCCTCGCGGCCCACCGCTCCGGCCGCCGGCAACGACACCGGGTCGGCCCCGCCGATCGCGGCGGCCACCGCGTCGGCTTTGCCGCCGCCGGACACCAACAGCCATACCTGTCGAGACCGCTGAACAGCGGGCAGCGTCAATGTAATTCGCTGGGGCGGCGGCTTGGGCGAGTCGTCGACTGACACCACCATGCGGGTGGTCTCGCGCACCGCCGCGGTGTCGGGGAACAACGAATTGATATGACCTTCCGGGCCCACACCCAGTAGGTGCACGTCGAAGTTCGGGACCGGTTCGCCGCCGTCGGCGTTGGCGGCCAGCAATTGCTCGTAGGCCAGCGCCGCCGCATCGAGGTCGCCGCCGAACTCACCGTCGCTGGCGGCCATCGGGTGCACCTGGCTGGCGGGAATGTCCACGTGATCCAGCAACGCCTCCCGGGCCTGCTTTTCGTTGCGCTCGTCGTCGTCTTCGGAGACGTAACGTTCGTCCCCCCAGAACAAGTGCACCCTCGACCAGTCGATGTCGGTCGACCGGGAGCGCAGGTACTTCATCAGGGCGTTGCCGTTGCCGCCGCCGGTCAGCACGATGAGCGCCCGCCCCCGATCCGCGATGGCGGACCGGATGACTTCGATCAGGCGGTCGCCGGCCGCCGATACCAAGGCGTCGCTGTCCGGGAACACTTGCACGTCGGGGCTCACACGTACTCCACTTTCTTGATGCCTTCGAGCGCGTCGTGGTAGATCTCGTCGGCGTCGAGCCGACGCAGGTCCTCGGCCAGGCACTCGCCGGTTTCCCTGCGCGCCAACGGAACCAGGGCGTCTGGCCGGGCCGTACGGCTCAGGGTGGCCGTCACCCCCTCCTGGGGGCGGCTCAACACGATGGTTTCGCTCTTGCGCGCCAGTTCGACCTTCAGGTCTCCGACCGCCCGGCGCACCGGACCGTCGATCCGGCTGGCCAGCCAGCCGGCCAACACGTCAAGCGCCGGTTCGGTTTTCAAGCCCGACACCAGTGCGGATTCGATCGGCTCGTGCGGCGGCTGGTCGACGGCAGAGGTCAGCAACGCCCGCCAGTACGTGATACGGCTCCAGGCCAGATCGGTGTCCCCGTCGGTGTAACCGGGCAACCGGCTCTTGATCGCCGACAACGGGTCGGTGCCGTTGGTGGCATCGGTTATCCGGCGAATAGCCAACTTGCCCAGGGGATCCTCGGCTGGTTTCGCTGGGGCGATGTCGGGCCACCACGCCACCACCGGGATGTCCGGCAGCAGGAAGGGGATGACGACGCTGTCGGCGTGATTGGCCAGCGGCCCGGACAGTTGCAGAATGACGACTTCGCCCGCGCCCGCGTCGGCGCCGACGCGCAGCTGGGCGTCCAGGCGCGCCTGGTCGGCGTAGGGGTCACCGCGCATTGCGACGATGATGCGACTGGGGTGTTCGTGGCTGGCGTCGTTGGCGGCCTTGATGGATTCTTCGAGGACGGCGTCGCTGTCGGGCACGATGATCAGCGTCAGCACCCGCCCCATCGTGACGGCGCCGATCTCGTCACGCAGCTTGTCGAGCTTCTTGTTGATCGCCGTCGTGGTGGTTTCCGGCAGGTCGACAATCATGTGCGCCGCTCCTCCTCATCGCTTCGCTCTGCATCGTCGCCGGCGGGAATCATCTGCGCCGCTCCTCCTTACGCGCAATCACGGCCGCCGCCATTCGCGACCGGTGCGGCGCAGCATCTCAAATGCGGACTCCGGGCCCCACGTCCCCGCCTCGTAGGGATCCGGTTTGCCGTGCGACGCCCAGTTGTCCAACGCCGGATCCAGTATCTCCCAAGCCAATTCGACCTCCGCGTTGACCGGGAACAGTGACGGTTCACCGAGCAGCACGTCGAGGATGAGCCGCTCGTAGGCCTCCGGCGAGTCCTCGGCGAACGCCGACCCGTAGGAGAAGTCCATGTTGACGTCGCGGACTTCCATCGCGCTGCCGGGCACCTTGGAGCCAAACCGCAGGGTGATGCCCTCGTCGGGCTGCACCCGAATGACCATGGCGTTGGCGCCGAGCTCATCGGTCATGGTGGCGTCGAACGGCAGGTGCGGTGCGCGCTTGAACACCATGGCGATTTCGGTGACCCTGCGGCCCAACCGTTTTCCGGTGCGCAGGTAGAACGGCACCCCGGCCCACCGGCGAGTGTCTACCTCCAACGTGATGGCCGCGAACGTCTCGGTGGTGGAGTCTTTGGCGAACCCCTCTTCGTCGAGCAGGCCGACCACCTTCTCCCCGCCCTGCCAGCCGGCGGCATATTGGCCCCGGCTGGTGGTCTCATCGAGCGGCTCGGCCAGCCGGGTCGCCGACAGCACCTTGATCTTCTCGGTCTGCAGCGCCTGTGGATTGAAGCTGACCGGTTCTTCCATGGCCGTCAGCGCCAGCAACTGCATCAGGTGGTTCTGGATGACGTCGCGGGCCGCGCCGATGCCGTCGTAGTAGCCGGCCCGGCCGCCGAGGCCGATGTCTTCGGCCATGGTGATCTGCACGTGGTCTACATAATGCGAATTCCAGATCGGGTCGAAGAACTGATTGGCGAATCGCAGCGCCAGGATGTTTTGGACCGTCTCTTTGCCCAAGTAGTGGTCGATGCGAAAGACGGCCTCTTCGGGGAACACCGCGTTGACCGACTTGTTGAGGTCCTGGGCGCTGTCCAGGTCGTGACCGAACGGCTTCTCGATGACCACTCGGCTCCACCGGTCGCCCTGCGGGCGGGCCAGTCCGGACCGGTGCAGCTGGTCGCAGACCACCGGGAACGACTTGGGCGGGATCGCCAGATAGAAGGCGTGATTGCCGCCGGTTCCGCGCTCGGCGTCGAGTTTGTCCAGCGTCTCGGCGAGCCGTTCGAACGCGTCGTCGTCGTCGAAAGCCCCTGGCACGAACCGGAATCCCTCGGCCAGCCGATCCCAGTTCTCCTGCCGGAATGGTGTGCGGCAGTTTTCCTTGACGGCTTGGTACACCACCTTTTGGAAATCCTGGGTCTCCCAATCCCGGCGGGCGAAGCCGACCAGGCCGAACGTGGGTGGCAGCAGCCCGCGGTTGGCCAGGTCGTAGATGGCGGGCATCACCTTTTTGCGGGCCAGGTCGCCGGTGACGCCGAAGATCACCATCGCGCACGAGCCCGCGATCCGGGGAAGTCGTTTATCCAGTTTGTCCCGTAACGGGTTCTGCCAGTCGGCAGCGGCGGAGTGTGGACTCATTTGTCCGCGGAGTCGAGCTGCGCCTGGGTTTCCTTGAGCAGCTCGCTCCAAGACTCCTCGAACTTCTCCACGCCCTCGTTCTCCAGCACGATGAACACGTCGTCCAGGTCGATGCCGATGTCCTGCAACTTGTCAAAGACCTGTTGCGCCTCGGAGGCCGTGCCGCTGACGGTGTCGCCCTTGATCTCACCGTGGTCGGCGACGGCATCAAGAGTCTTCTCCGGCATGGTGTTCACGGTGTTCGGGGCCACCAGCTCGGTGACGTAGAGGGTGTCGGAGTAGTCGGGGTTCTTCACGCCGGTCGACGCCCACAGCGGTCGCTGCGCCCGGGCGCCGTCGCCCTTGAGCGCCTCGAACCGCTCACCGCCCTCGAAGACCTCCTGGTACGCCGCATAGGCCAGCCGCGCATTGGCGACAGCGGCCTGGCCGAGCAGTGCCCGCGCCTCGTCGGAGTCGATCTTCTCCAGCCTCTTGTCCACCTCGCTGTCCACCCGGGACACGAAGAACGAAGCGACGGAATGGATCTTGGACAGGTCGTGGCCGGCTTCGCGCGCCTTCTCCAGCCCCTCCAGGTAGGCGTCCATGACGGCGCGGTAACGCTCGACGGAGAAGATCAACGTGACATTGACCGAAATACCCTCCGCCAGAACAGAACTGATGGCCGGGATGCCGTCTTCGGTGGCCGGGATCTTGATGAAGAGGTTGGGCCGGTCAACTATCTTCCACAACTCGACGGCCTGCTGAATGGTTTTGTCCGCGTCATGCGCCATGCGGGGGTCGACCTCGATCGACACTCGGCCGTCGACGCCGTCGGAGGACTCCCACTGCGGGCGCAGTACGTCGCACCCGTTGCGGACGTCGTCGGTGGTCACCGTGCGGATGGTGGCCTCCACGTCGGCACCGCGCTCGGCCAGTTCGGCGATCTGGTCGTTGTAGGTGTCGCTGTCCGCCAACGCCTTCTGAAAAATCGAGGGGTTGGTGGTCACCCCGACGACACTCTTGGTGTCGATCAACTCTTGCAGATTGCCGGACTTCAACCGGTCGCGGGACAGGTCGTCAAGCCACACGGATACTCCGGCCTTGCTCAATGCGGCAAGGTTAGGGTTCTGGGTCATCTGGATCACCCTTTCTCAGTTGTCCAGTGCTCGTTCCGCCGCGTCGGCGACGGCTTCCGGGGTGAAGCCGTACTCACGGAACAAGGTCTTGTAATCGGCGGATTCGCCATAGTGCTCGATCGAGACGATCTCGCCGGTGTCGCCGACCAGCTTGTGCCAGGACTGCCCGACGGCGGCTTCCACGGCCACCCGCGCCGACACCGACGGCGGCAGGATGCTGTCGCGGTATTCCTGCGGCTGGGTCTCGAACCACTCCACGCACGGCATCGACACCACCCGGGCGACAATGTCCTTGTCGGCCAACAACTTCTGGGCCGCGACGGCGAGTTGCACTTCAGACCCGGTGGCGATCAGCACGACGTCAGGATCCTCACCGCCGTCGTCGCCCAGGATGTAGCCGCCGCGAGCAACACCGTCGGCGTTGGTGCCTTCCAGCACCGGCACGTTCTGTCGGGTCAGGATCAGCCCGACCGGTCCGCTGCCGTTGCCGCGGGCCAACACGGTGCGCCAGGCGTAGGCCGTCTCGTTGGCGTCGGCCGGGCGCACCACCGACAGGTTGGGGATGGCGCGCAGAGCTGACAGGTGCTCGATCGGCTGGTGGGTAGGGCCGTCTTCGCCCAGACCCACCGAGTCATGGGTCCACACATAGATCGTGTCGATGTCCATCAACGACGCCAACCGCACCGCCGGACGCATGTAGTCGGAGAACTGCAAGAAGGTGCCACCATAGGCGCGGGTGGGGCCATGCAGCACGATGCCGGACAGGATCGCGCCCATGGCGTGTTCCCGGACACCGAAATGCAGTGTGCGGCCGTACCAATGCGCGGTGTAGTCCTTGGTCGAGATGGACGGCGGCCCGAACGAGTCAGCACCCTTGATGGTGGTGTTGTTGCTGCCCGCCAGGTCGGCCGAACCTCCCCACAACTCGGGCAGGTTGGGGCCGATCTTGTTCAGCACTTCATTGGACGCCTTACGCGTGGCGATCTCATCGGATCCTGGCTCCCAGTGCGGCAGCTCGTCGTCCCAGCCGTCGGGCAACTCCTCGGCCGTCAACCGGTCCAGCAGCGCTTTGCGCTCGGGTTCGCGTTGTGCCCAGGCGTCGAACTCCGTTTGCCACTTCTCGTGGGCTTCCTTGCCCCGGTCCACCAGCTTGCGGGTGTGTGCGAGCACCTCGTCACGCACCTCGAACGTCTTGTCCGGGTCGAAGCCGAGGATCTTCTTGACCTCGGCAACCTCTTCGTCGCCCAGGGCCGCGCCGTGCGCCTTCCCGGTATTCATCAGGTTGGGCGCCGGATAGCCGATGATGGTGCGCACCGAGATGAACGACGGCCGGTCGGTGACTGCCTTGGCGTTGGCGATGGCTTCCTCGATGGCGACGACGTTTTCGCCGCCTTCGACCTCCTGCACGTGCCAGCCGTAAGCCCGGTACCGGGCGGCGGTGTCCTCGCACAGCGCGATGTTGGTGTCGTCCTCGATGGAGATCTGGTTGCGGTCGTAGAAGACGATCAGATTGCCCAGCTCCTGCACGCCGGCCAGCGAGGACGCCTCCGAAGTGACGCCTTCCTGGATGTCGCCGTCGGAGGCGATGACGTAGATGAAGTGGTCGAACGGGCTGGTGCCCGGCTCGGCGTCGGGGTCGAACAGGCCGCGCTCGTAGCGCGATGCCATGGCCATCCCGACCGCCGAGGCAAGTCCTTGACCCAGCGGGCCGGTGGTGATCTCCACACCCTTGGTGTGCCGGAACTCCGGGTGGCCGGGCGTCTTGGACCCGAAGGTGCGCAGCGACTCGATGTCGGACAGCTCGAGGCCGAATCCGCCGAGGTAGAGCTGCAAGTACAGGGTCAGGCTGCTGTGCCCGGCCGACAGCACGAACCGGTCGCGGCCCAGCCAGTACGTGTCGCTGGGATCGTGGCGCATGGTGCGCTGGAACAAGGTGTAGGCCAGCGGGGCCAGGCTCATCGCCGTCCCGGGGTGGCCGTTACCGACCTTCTGGACGGCATCGGCGGCCAGCACCCGGATCGTGTCGACCGCAGCCGAATCGATCTCGGTCCAGTCGTCGGGGTGGCGCGGTTGAGTGAGGGCGGAGATCTCTTCGGTAGTGGTCAAAGTTCAGTCCTCAGTACTAGGTCATCAAACTGATCAATCCCACCCTAGTGCCGGATGGGGGGCTGGTGCAGGCCCAGAATGGGGTGTACCCAACGCGCGCGATGTGAAAAATGGATGTTGGCGATTCCCGCTTTGCATTCCGGGTGCCGAACCCGGTTCAATCTCCTGAACCGACCCTGCGGCGCTGCCCCGGTGGTCATCCGGTCTACCATCGTGCGTAGTAGAAGCCGCGCGCGGCTGCAATCCCTGAGGAGTTGATGCGTGAGCGTTCGCGGGCGCGTCGCGCCGAGCCGAAGGACTGGCACCGCCCGCCGGGCTCTCGCGAGTGTCTTGGCGTATGTGGCCTTGACCAAGCCGCGGGTGATCGAGCTGCTGCTGGTCACCGCGATTCCGGCGATGCTGCTCGCCAACCGCGGCACGGTGCATCCGCTGCTGATCCTCGACACGCTGATCGGCGGCATGATGGCCGCCGCCGGCGCCAACACGCTCAACTGTGTAGCCGACGCCGACATCGACAAGGTGATGAAACGCACGGCGCGCCGGCCGCTGGCCCGCGCGGCGGTCCCCACCAGGAATGCCCTGGTCCTGGGGCTGGTGCTGAGCGTCGGCTCATTCTTCTGGTTGTGGTGGACGGCGAACCTGCTGTCCGGTCTGTTGGCCGTGGCCACCATCGCGTTCTACGTCTTCGTCTACACCCTGCTGCTGAAGCGCCGCACCTCCCAGAACGTCGTGTGGGGCGGCGCGGCCGGATGCATGCCGGTGATGATCGGATGGTCGGCCATCACCGGGACGATCACGTGGCCGGCGCTGGTGATGTTCGCGATCATCTTCTTCTGGACACCTCCGCACACCTGGGCATTGGCGATGCGGTACAAGGAGGACTACAAAGCGGCCGGGGTGCCGATGTTGCCCGCGGTGGCCACCGAGCAGAAGGTCACCAAGCAGATCCTCATCTACACCTGGCTGACCGTGCTGGCGACGCTGGCCCTGGCCTTGGCGACGGGCTGGTTGTACGCCGCCGTGGCGCTGGTGGCCGGAGTGTGGTTCCTGGCGATGGCGCACCAGCTCTACGCCGGGGTACGCGCGGGGGAGCCGGTGAAACCGCTCCGGCTGTTCTTGCAGTCGAACAACTACCTGGCGGTGGTGTTCTGCGCGCTGGCGGTCGACTCGGTCATCGCGCTGCCGACCTTGCTCTGAGGACTCACGGCAAGAGCACGATCGAGCCGGTTGTCTTTCGGCCCTGTAGATCCTGGTGAGCCCGAGCCGCTTCGGCCAAGGGATAGCGTCCACCGACTTCGACGCTGATGGCGCCGCTGCCGATCACGTCGAACAGTTCACCGGCGCGCCAGCTGAACTCCTGGCCGCTGCGGATGAAGTGCGCGAGCGACGGCCGGGTGAGATACACCGATCCCGCGGCGTTGAGCCGCTGCGGATCGAACGGCGGAACCGGTCCGCTGGCGGCGCCGAACAGCGCCAGGGTGCCGCGCACGGCCAGGCTGGCCAGGCTGGCGTCGAAGGTGCTGGCCCCAACGCCGTCGTAAACGACGGCCACGCCCTCCCCGTCGGTCAGCGCGCGCACCTTGTCGCCGAACTGGGCGGGGTCTTCGGGGTAGGGAAGCACTTCGTCGGCGCCGGCCTGTTTGGACCGGCGAGCCTTCTCGTCGGTGGAGACGGTGGTGATCACCCGCGCGCCGAGATGGTGGGCCCACTGCGTCAAGATCAGCCCCACCCCGCCGGCGCCGGCGTGCACCAGCACATTGTCGCCGCCTTGCACGCGGTATACCGACGTCAGCAGGTAATGCGCGGTCAAACCCTTCAGCAGGACCGAAGCGGCCACTTCGGCGGTGACATCGTCAGGCAGCTTGGTCGTCAACGTTGTTGGCGCGGTGGAGAATTCGGCATAGGCGCCCGATGCCGACGCGCTCACCACCCGGTCGCCGACGGCGAAACCCGAGCCGTCACCCGCGCCCAGCGCCGCAACCGTCCCGGCGACCTCCGAACCGAGGATGAACGGTAACGGGCGAGGGTAATTGCCGGAGCGGAAGTAGGTGTCGATGTAGTTGACGCCGATGGCTTCGGCCTGGATCAACAGCTCGCCGTCACCCGGTTCGGGCGTGGGCTGCTCGACGTAGTTCAGGACCTCGGGACCGCCGGTTTGGCTGACTTCGATTGCGTGCACGTGGATATCATGCCCGAGCATGAAGCTGGCCCGACCGGACGTGTTCCACCCGCACATCGTCTTGGCTGGATGTCCACACCAACTCGCCGGTGACGGCGACGACGCCGGGCTGGTCGCCGCGCTACGCGGGCGGGGCCTGCACGCCCGCTGGCTGTCGTGGCACGACCCGGACATCGCCGACGCACATCTGGTGATCCTGCGAGCCACTTCGGATTACAGTGAGCGGCTCGACCGATTCCTGGCGTGGACCACAACCGTGCCCCACCTGCTCAACCCCGCGGCGGTGGTGGCCTGGAACGCCGAACGCCACTATCTGCGGGACCTGGCGGACCGCGGAGTCCCGATCGTGCCGGGTCATGCGTACCGTCCAGGGGATCCGGTGGTGCTGCAGGGCGTGGGGCAGGCGTTCATTAGTCCGTCGGTCGGCACCGGAACGCGGCGTTTCACGGACCGGTCCGCGGCCGAGAGCCATATCGCCCAACTGCATGCCGCCGGCCGCACTGTGCTGGTGCAGCCGGTGGAATCCGCGCCGCACACGGTGCTGATCTTCGTCGGCGGCCGGCCGTCGCACGCGTTCGTCTCAGTGGAGGACGCGTTGCATCAGCAGGAGCCGGACTTCGAAGTGTGGGATGTCGGGGCCGCCGCGCTGGCCGCGGCGGCGGCCTCCACGGGTGTGGGTGTCGACGAATTGCTCTATGCGCGAGTCGATCTGGTAGGTGCCCGGGTGCTCGAGGTGCAGTTGATCGACCCGTCACTGGGTTGGGCGTACTTGGATACGCGTACCCGCGGCCTGGCCGAGCGGGAATTCGCGTTGTCCGTGGAGTCTGCTTTGGAGCGGTTCGGGCTTGGCCCGTTCTCGCATCGGCCCACGTGAAACGGCGCTTTGCGCGTCCGGATTCTTTTCATACTTGTTCACTTGCAGAGCTTGTCCGTCGCGCGTTGAGCAGGAATGCTATGAGCAGCACCACATTCTGCCGACATCCACGCCAGGTGATCCGACAGCTGCCGATGTCGACGCAAGACGACAGCCCGCGTCTTGATCTTGCACAACGAAGGGGGCCTGGGTGAGCACTGCCGCAGAGCGCGCGACTCAGCTGGATCTGGTGGCTCGACTCAAATCTGCTTATCCAGAGCTGCCCGACGCGCCCACGCCCGATTTGATCGATCACGATCGCTTCTGGGCGTATATGAAGACCAACCATGACGTCGGCGGCGAGCCGGATGTGCCGATGAAGTACGAGAACAAGCAGTACGAGCTGTGGGAACACATGACCTATGTGATCTGCGAAGTGCTTGCGGCGCGCGGAATCTGGTTGTCCGAAGAGCGACGTCGAATCGGCAACGTCGATGTCGGGCGGGCGATTTACCTGGGAATGCCGTATTACGGCCGGTGGCTGTGGGCCGTCGCCCGCGTTCTTGTGGAGAAACACCACATCAGCCTGGGCGAGCTCAGTCAGCGAATGGTTGAGGTGAAAGCTCGTTACAGCGACGGACTCGCGGGGAAAAAGCTTGAGGCGAAGCCAAAGTGTGAGGGCGACGGGACGCAGGTCAAGCGCAACGAACACCACAAGCGCGCGGTGGGCAAGGGTGACCCGCAGGTGTATGCCGGACAAGCCGGCGAGCCGAAATTCACAGTCGGTAACCCCGTCGTGGTGCGCGATCTGCCCGCCCTGCTCTACACCCGCACCCCGGAATATTGCCGCGGCGCCCGGGGCGAGATCGCGTCAGTGGCTTATGAGAGCCCCGCGGCTGAGGACGAGACCTGGGACCGCCCTGACGCGAAACCGGAGTGGTTCTACGTCGTCCGGTTCAGGCTCTGCGCGCTGTGGGACGCCTATACCGGGACCGCGACCGACACATTGCAGACCGAGCTTCCCGAGCGCTGGCTCGAAGCAGCTAGCTGAACCCACGAAGGATTTCTATGACCGACCACGACCACGACCACGCACGCACTGTCGCCCCGATGGTCGACGAGATCACCGACTTCGAGGTGCTGGAGATCGCGCTGCGCGAATTATGCATCGAGAAGGGCATTTTCACCGCCGAAGAGCATCGACACTTCACCGAGTTCGCCGAACAGATCGGTCCGACTCCGGCCGCCCATCTGGTGGCTCGGGCGTGGCTGGATCCCGAATTCAAACAGCTCGCCCTCGCCGAGCCCATGGCCGCCAGTAAAGCGGTAGGAGTCGACTGGCTCGAGCCCACCGGCTTTGGCACCCCCAGTGACTTCACCGCATTCCAAATCCTCGAAGACACACCGACTTTGCACTACGTGATCGTCTGTGCGTTGTGCTCGTGCTATCCGCGGCCAATCCTGGGCAATTCTCCTGAGTGGTATCGCACCCCCAACTACCGTCGCCGCTTGGTCCGCTGGCCGCGGCAAGTGCTCGCGGAGTTCGGGCTCTATCTTCCCGACGACGTCGAAGTCCGGGTGGAAGATTCCAACCAGAAACACCGCTTCATGGTGATGCCCATGCGTCCCGAGGGCACCGACGGCTGGGATGAAGAACAGTTGGCCGAGATCATCACGCGCGACTGTTTGATCGGTGTCGCCCTGCCCAAGCCCGGTGTCACCACCAACGTCATCACCGACACCCGGCCGGCCGTCCATCCAGTCACCGGCTGAGGCAACTTCGGTGAGTACGACGGAGGAACCGCGCCCGATCGAGCGGGCCGCGATCAGCTCGTTGCGCAACATCGTGGAACGCAATCAGGTCTGGTCTCAAATGGCTGCGAAATACGGCGTCGAGAACCCCGTGCCGCCGTGGAAGAGCAGTCTGGACGGGCTCTGTGACGCGTTGGACCATGCCACTTGTTGCACCGACATCCCGAGCTTCAAAGAGCGGCGGGACGAGGAGGACGTCCTTTCAGCGACGCTGTACTCGAGCCTGCCGTATCCCGAAAACCAATTGGTCTCTCTTGCCCACTCTCTGGTGGCCCGCGGCATCATCGACGAAGCAGAGCTGGAACAACGGCTCGCCACAATCCGGGCCCGGCTCGAAGCCTGACCACCGCCAAGTGCAGGCCTGCTATGCCCGTTCTCGCATCGAGGCCCATAAGGCGGCGGTGGCCGCCGTGCACGCCGCGGCGCCGGCCACATGCACGGCAACCAGCGCGGCCGGCACCCCGGTGAAGTACTGCGCCGTCCCGACGCCGGCCTGGGCGAACACCAGCGCCAGCAGGACGCCCAGTCGCAGCAGGACGGCACGGCTGGCCTGCACCGCCAGCAGCCCGAACCCGAGGCCGACCAGCAGCGCCAGGTAGGACACCAGCAGTGACGAATGCATGTGCACCAGCGTGGTGATCTCGACCTTGAGCCGGGGCACTGTGCGGCTGGGACTCTTGTCACCCGCATGCGGCCCCGCGGCGGTCACCAGCGTGCCCGTCACCAGCACCGCCGCCAGGTTGAGCGCGCTCAACGCCGTGAGCAGCCGCAGTGGCCGAGGGGCGCCGTCACTGACCATCCCGTCGTCGGGTTCCCCGACCTTCACGTAGAGCAGCACCGACAGCCACACCATCGTCATCGAGGTCAGCAGGTGGATGGCCACCGTCCACCACAGCAGCCCGGTGCGCACGGTGATGCCGCCGATGACCGCCTGCACCACCGTCGAGGCCGGCATCAGCCACGCATACACCAACACCTCCGTGCGCCGGCGCGCCTGGATGACCGCCAGCACGGCCAGCGCCGCGGTGACCACCACGGCAAACGTGATCATCCGATTGCCGAACTCGACCGCCTGGTGGATGCGCGGTACTTCGGAGACCGCTACCGGGGTGAAGCTGCCCGGGAAGCACTGCGGCCAGGTGGGGCAGCCCAGACCTGACGCGGTGACCCGGACGATGGCGCCGGTGACGGCGATGCCGCCTTGGGTGAGAATCACGGCGAACGCGATGACCCGCTGGACACGCAGGCTCGGGTCGGGCAGCAGGTCGACCCACCGCCTCAGCGTTCGTTTGACGGGCACCGCCCGATGGTATCGACCACTACGAGGCGTAGTAGAAGCGGGCGGCTGCATCGAGATTGCTGTGGGGGCTGTGCCACCCGGCGTTGCCGCGACGGTGACGGCAATCTCGTCGTGAGTAGCCGAGCGGATCGGTGGGCACTATGGACGAGGACGCTCAGGACGGCCCAGGAAGGCAGACATGACCACAATTCCGACGATCGAGCTCAACGACGGCGCGCACATTCCGCAATTGGGTTTCGGTGTCTTCCAGATCGAGCCCGCGGACACCCCCACGGCGGTGGCTGCGGCGTTGGAGATCGGTTACCGGCACATCGACACCGCCCAGATGTACGGCAACGAAAAGGAAGTCGGTCAGGGCATCCGCAAGGCCGGTGTGGACCGCGCCGACGTCTTCATCACCAGCAAGCTCAACAACGGCTTCCACCGTCCCGACGAGGCCCGTCGTGCGTTCGCCGACACGCTGAGCGCCCTGGAATCCGACTACGTCGACCTGTTCCTCATCCACTGGCCGCTGCCGACGCTTTACGACGGCGACTTCGTCTCAACCTGGCGGGTGCTCGAAGAGTTCGCCAAAGACGGGCGGGCGCGCAGCATCGGGGTGTCGAACTTCCAGCCGGCCCACCTCGAGCGGCTAGCGCAGGAAACCGACACGGTGCCCGCGGTCAACCAGGTCGAGGTTCACCCCTACTTCCTCAACGACCAGGTGCGCTCCTACGGGCAGCAGCACGGCATCGTGACCGAGGCGTGGTCGCCGATCGCTCAGGGCAAGGTCCTCGACGACCCGGTCATCGGCCGGATCGCGGAGAACCACGGTAAATCCCCGGCACAGGCGGTGTTGCGTTGGCACATCCAGCGTGGTGACGTCGTCTTCCCCAAGTCGATCTCGCCGGAGCGGATGAAGTCGAATTTCGAGTTGTTCGATTTCGAACTCGACGGCTCGGAGATGGACGCCATTTCCGCGCTCGACCGCGGTGAAGCCGGACGGACCGGCGGCAATCCGGACACGTTCGACTACGTCCCCGACTGACCAGGTTCAGGTGAAGCGGAACCAGCGCCGCGCCGCCAGCGCCGCCAGCGCGCCCCACACCGCCAGGACGACGATCCCGAACCAGTCCACCGACAGGATCATCGCCCGCGACAGCGCCTCGGTCAGCGCGCCGGACGGCGTCAACCGCGAGAGCCACTTCACCGACGCCGGGATCATGTCCGTTTCCAGGGTCAGGGCGCCGAATCCGGCGAAGACGAACCACATGAGGTTGGCGACGGCAAGCACGATCTCGGCCCGCAGGGTGCCGCCGAGCAGCAGCCCCAGCGCCGCGAAACCGGCGGTGCCCAACGCGATCACGGCCGCACCCAGCGCCAGCGCCGCCAACGCCGGTCGCCACCCCAACGTGAATCCGATGACACCCAGAATCAAAGCCTGCAGAAAAACCACGGCAACCACAGCCAACGACTTGCCGGCGATGATGCCCCACACCGGCAGCGGCGTCGCACCGAGCCGCTTCAGCGCCCCGTAGCGGCGGTCGAACGCGACGGCGATGGCCTGCCCGGTAAACGCGGTCGACACCACCGCCAGCGCCATGATGACCGGCACGAAAGTGGCGGCGCGGTGCTGGCCGAAGGACCCCAGGGGCAACAGGGTCAACCCGACCAGCAGCGTGATCGGAATGAACATGGTCAACAGCAGTTGCTCGCCGTTGCGCAGCAGCAGTTTGAGCTCCAGCCCGAATTGCGCGGCCAGCATGCGGGATACCGCGTTGGGGCGCGGGTCGGGGGAGAAGGTGCCCGCCGGGAACACCGGGTCCGTCTGGGTCATTGCCGCAACTTCCTGCCGGTCAGATCGAGGAACACGTCTTCGAGGCTGCGCTGCTCGACGCGCATGTCGGTGGCCAGCACGTCGATCTGCGCGCACCACGCGGTGACCGTCGCCAACACCTGCGGATCGACCGGGCCCTCGACCAGGTACTCGCCCGGCGTCACCTCGCTGGCCTGATAGTCCTCGGGCAGCGCGGACGCCAGCAATGACAGATCCAGCCGCGGCGGCGCGGTGAAGCGCAGCTGGTCCTTGGCGCCGGCGCGCATCAACTCCGTCGGCGTGCCTTCGGCCACCTTGACGCCGTTGTCGATGATGACCAGCCGATCGGCAAGCTCTTCGGCCTCCTTGAGCTGATGAGTGGTCAGCACCACGGTCACGCCGTCGCGGCGCAGCGCATCGATCAGCTCCCACACCAGCAGCCGGGCGTGCGCGTCCATACCGGCGGTGGGTTCGTCGAGAAAGACCAGTTCCGGGCGCCCGACCAGCGCGCAGGCCAGCGCCAGCCGCTGTTGCTGCCCACCGGAAAGCCGCCGGTAGGTGGTGCGCGCCGACTCGGTCAGACCCAACGTCGACAACAGCCATTGCGGGTCCAGCGGGTCGGCGGCATAGGACGCCACCAAGTGCAACATCTCACCGGCGCGGGCGGCCGGATAGCCGCCGCCGCCCTGGAGCATGACCCCGATCCGTGCCCGCAGCCGCGCGTTGTCGGTGATCGGGTTGAGCCCGAGTACCTCGATAGAGCCCGTGTCGGGGCGCACGAAGCCTTCGCACATCTCGACGGTCGTGGTCTTGCCCGCTCCATTGGGCCCGAGCAACGCCATCACCTCGGCCGCACGCACGTCCAGATCAAGATTGTCGACGGCGGCCACGGACCCGTAGCGCTTGCTGACGCCGCGCAGTCGCAGCACGACCGGGCGGTCTTGCGGGTCCGAGCTCACGTGGAATCAGCGTAGGCGTCGGTTGCCGCCTCAGCGGAAGGGGTGGCAGCAGGCCTGACCCGCCCAGCCCCCGCGGTCACCGCGACAGGTTCCGGTTGCGGCGCCGACGCGGCCCCATGCTCCCGGTTGGCGGTGTCGGTGACGAATGGCAGCGCACGCCAGGGCAGTTGGTGGTAGGTCAGCGCGATCAGCACTACCACGATCAGCGCGCTGGCCAACGTGGCGTCGACGATTTGGAACAGCGCGAATCGGTCCCCGTTGGCGGTCGGACCGAAGATACCGACGATCAGCGTGATGATAATCACGGCGACCCGGAAGCCCGTTCTGGTGGCCCACGCTGCCAACGGAATGATGGCCCAGAGCAGATACCAGGGCTGCACGACGGGGAACAGCAACACCGTCAGGCCCAGCGCGACGCCGAGGCCGCCGATCGGGTGCAACCGGCCGCGGAAGACGGCCAGCAAGAGCCAACACACCATCACCATGATGATCAGCACGCCGATGCCACGGGTAAGCGACAGCACGGCGGTGGTGTGATCGCCCAGGCCCAGCAGGATGCCGACCTGGCCGGTACCCAAGGCGAGCAGCGTCGGCGGGGACATCCAGCTGCGCACCACGTTGGCGGTGCCCAGCGTGAAAATCCAGCCAAATCCCAGTCCGCTGGCCCACCCGACCAGGGCCATCACGGCCACCGACAAACCCGCCATCAGCCCGCCGACCTGCGCCAGCGCACGCAGATTGGCACCACGACGGTAGGCCAGCGCCGTACCGACAAAGCCCAGCGCCAGCAGCGACGGCAGCTTCACCTGAGAGGACAGGATGATCAGCGTCGACCCCGCCAGCAGCATGCCCAGCGGTTGCCAGTCGGGGCCGTGCCAGGACGCCGGCTTCAACGGGCGCTCCGCGTTGACGCCGCGCAACGCGAACTCCGCCCCGGCCAGCATCAGGCCCAGCATCAGCGCCTCGTTGTGGATGCCCGCCACCAGATGCATGATCAGCAGCGGGTTGGCCGCTCCTAGCCACAGGGCGCTGACTTCGGCGACTCCACAGCGCCGGGCCAGCCGCGGTGTGGCCCACACGATCAGTGCCACGCCGACCAACACCACCAGCCGGTGGCACAGCACGGCCGCGACGATGTTCTCCCCGGTCAACGCCGAGATGCCGCGCCCCATCCACAAGAACAGCGGACCGTAGGGGGCCGGGGTCTCCCGCCACAGGCTGGGCACCGACAGGGTGAACACGTGACCCAGACCCAGGCCGGACGCCGGGCCCACCCGATACGGGTCCAGCCCTTGCAGCGAAATCTGACTCTGTGCCAGATAGGAGTAGACGTCCTTGCTGTACATCGGCGGCGCGATCAGTAGCGGGAGGATCCACAGCAGCAGCGTGCGGTCCAGATCGCCCCGCGACATCCGCCGCTGCCCCATCGCAAAGCGGCCGAGCATCAACCACGCCAGTGCCATCATGACCGCCCCGGTGGTGGTCATGGTCAACGACACCGTCTGGATACGGGAGGGCAGGTTGAGCAAGCGCACCCCGAACGTCGGGTCCTGGACCACCGGACGCGCGCCCGCCCCCAAAGCGCCGATCGCCATCAAAACCGTGCCGGTCGCGCCGAACAAGCGCGTGCGCCGCAGCGTGGTGAGCTCAGCGGCATTCAGCGGTGAGCCGACCGCCTGCTCGTCGCCGTGCAGACTGGCGATCGACGAGCTCAACGTGTGGTGGCGGGCTGCCATTTCAGCAGCCTAACGGCAGGCTGCGCACCGCCCCGCAGTCCCACGGGGTGTGACCGATGCGACCCGTTAGCCAGGGCACCCTTGGTGGACCGCCCGCCGGAATTGCGTCACACTGGTGTTGTGAAAATCCAATCGCAGGATGCTGCTGCGCGTGCGGCCGCCGCTGCGGGTTCGGATGGCCACACTCGCCGCGCGATCGTGCGCCTGTTGGTGGAGTCCGGATCGATCACCGCTGGTGAAATCGGCGACCGGCTCGGCCTGTCTGCCGCCGGGGTGCGGCGCCACCTCGACGCGCTGATCGACGCCGGCGACGCCGAGTCGGTACCGGCCGCCGCGTGGCAGCAGGTAGGCCGCGGACGACCGGCCAAGCGCTACCGCCTGACCGCCGCCGGCCGGACCAAGCTCGACCATGCCTACGACGACCTGGCCGCCGCAGCCATTCGCCAACTGCGCGAGATCGGCGGCGACGAGGCCGTCCGGACCTTCGCGCGCCGGCGCATCGACGGCATCTTGTCCGGGGTATCCGGCGCCGACGGGCCCGACGAAGGCGCGGTGGAAGACGCCGCCGAGCGCATCGCCGGGGCACTGAGCAAAGCCGGCTACATCGCCACCACCACCAGGGTGGGCGGGCCAATCCACGGTGTGCAAATCTGCCAGCACCACTGCCCGGTGTCGCACGTCGCCCAGGAATTCCCCGAGTTGTGCGAAGCCGAGCAGCAAGCCATGGCCGAGGTGCTCGGAACGCACGTGCAGCGGTTGGCGACCATCGTCAACGGCGACTGCGCCTGCACCACCCATGTGCCACTTACCGTCCCAAATTCGACGGAGGCGCCCAGCCCGCGCCGCGACATGACTGACCCCACGAGCAACAAAGGAGCGTCCGTATGACCCTCACACCCGAGGCAAGCAAGGTTCCGGCCGCGCCGCTCACCCAGGAAGAGGCCATCGCCTCCCTGGGCAAGTACGGCTACGGCTGGGCGGACTCCGACGTCGCCGGCGCCAGCGCGCAGCGCGGTCTGTCCGAGGCGGTGGTCCGCGACATCTCGGCGAAGAAGAACGAGCCGGAATGGATGCTGGACATCCGGCTGAAGGCGCTGCGCATCTTCGACAAGAAGCCGATGCCGAACTGGGGCTCGAACCTTCAGGGCATCGACTTCGACAACATCAAGTACTTCGTGCGCTCCACCGAGAAGCAAGCCGCGACGTGGGACGACCTGCCCGAAGACATCCGCAACACCTACGACAAGCTGGGCATCCCGGAAGCCGAGAAGCAGCGGCTGGTGTCCGGCGTGGCCGCGCAGTACGAGTCTGAGGTGGTGTACCACCAGATCCGGGAGGACCTGGAGGCCCAGGGCGTCATCTTCCTCGACACCGACTCCGGTCTGCGGCAACACCCGGAGATCTTCAAGGAGTACTTCGGCACCGTCATCCCGGCGGGCGACAACAAGTTCTCCGCGCTCAACACCGCGGTGTGGAGCGGCGGCTCGTTCATCTACGTCCCGCCCGGTGTGCACGTCGACATCCCACTGCAGGCCTACTTCCGGATCAACACCGAGAACATGGGCCAGTTCGAGCGCACGCTGATCATCGCCGACGAGGGCTCCTACGTGCACTACGTCGAAGGTTGCACCGCGCCGATCTACAAGTCGGACTCGCTGCACTCCGCGGTCGTCGAGATCATCGTCAAACCCCATGCGCGCGTGCGCTACACGACCATCCAGAACTGGTCGAACAACGTCTACAACCTGGTCACCAAACGGGCCCGCGCCGAGGCCGGCGCCACCATGGAGTGGATCGACGGCAACATCGGATCCAAGGTCACCATGAAGTACCCGGCGGTCTGGATGACCGGCGAGCACGCCAAGGGCGAGGTGCTGTCGGTGGCGTTCGCCGGTGAGGACCAGCACCAGGACACCGGCGCCAAGATGCTGCACCTGGCGCCGAACACGTCGAGCAACATCGTCTCCAAGTCGGTGGCGCGCGGCGGTGGCCGCACCTCCTACCGCGGTCTGGTGCAGGTGAACAAGGGCGCGCACGGATCCCGCTCCAGCGTGAAATGCGATGCGCTGCTGGTCGACACCATCAGCCGCAGCGACACCTACCCGTATGTCGACATCCGCGAGGACGACGTGACGATGGGCCACGAGGCCACCGTGTCCAAGGTCAGCGACAACCAGCTGTTCTACCTGATGAGCCGCGGGTTGACCGAGGACGAGGCCATGGCGATGGTGGTGCGCGGCTTCGTCGAGCCGATCGCCAAGGAACTGCCCATGGAATACGCCCTGGAGCTCAACCGGCTGATCGAGCTGCAGATGGAGGGTGCGGTCGGATGACCGCACCAGCTGGATCGTCGATAGCCGCACTGAACAAGGGAGAGCTGTTCGCCTCCTTCGACGTCGACGCCTTCGAAGTCCCGCACGGCCGCGACGAGCTGTGGCGGTTCACCCCGCTACGGCGGCTGCGGGGATTGCACGACGGATCGGCGCGCGCCACCGGCAGCGCACAGATCACCGTCAGCGAGCACCCGGGCGTGCAGGTCGAATCCGTGCGTCGCGGCGACGAGCGGCTCGGGCAGGGTGGCGTACCGACCGATCGCGTTGCAGCACAGGCATTCTCGTCGTTCAACGCGGCGACGGTGGTGACCGTCGGGCGTGACACGCAGGTCGGTGAACCGGTGAACATCGTCGTAACTGGGCCCGGCGCGGGAGCGGTCGCCTACGGCCACGTGCAGATCCGGGTCGCCGAACTCGGTGAAGCCGTCGTCGTCATCGACAACCGGGGGAGCGGAACCTACGCCGAGAACGTCGAATTCGTCGTCGCGGACGCCGCGCGGCTCACCGTTGTGTGGCTCGCCGACTGGGCCGACGACGCCGTGCACGTCAGTGCGCACCACGCCCGGCTGGGCAAGGACGCGGTGCTGCGGCACGTCACGGTCACCCTGGGCGGCGAGGTGGTGCGGTTGACCGCCAACGTGCGGTTCACCGCCTCCGGCGGCGACGCGGAACTGTTGGGGCTCTACTTCGCCGACGACGGCCAGCATCTGGAGTCGCGGCTGCTCGTCGATCACGCACAGCCCGACTGCAGATCCAACGTGCTGTATAAGGGTGCGCTGCAAGGAGATCCGGACTCATCGCGGCCCGACGCGCACACCGTCTGGGTGGGTGACGTGCTGATCCGCGCCGAGGCCACCGGCACCGACACGTTCGAAGTGAACCGCAACCTGGTCCTCACCGACGGTGCCCGTGCGGACTCGGTGCCCAACCTGGAAATCGAGACCGGCGAGATCGTCGGTGCCGGACACGCCAGCGCCACCGGGCGATTCGACGACGAGCAACTGTTCTACCTGCGCTCGCGCGGCATACCCGAAGACCAGGCACGCCGGCTGGTGGTGCGCGGCTTCTTCGGCGAGATCATTTCTCGCATCGGGGTGCCCGAGTTACGCGAGCGCCTGACCACCGCCATCGAACACGAACTAGAGATCACGGAAAAGACGGCTTTATGACGACTCTGGAAATCAAGGACCTGCACGTCAGCGTCGACAACCCCAACGCGGCCGACGGGGAACGGGAAATCCCGATCCTCAAAGGCGTCGACCTCACCGTGAAATCCGGTGAGACGCACGCCTTGATGGGGCCCAACGGTTCGGGCAAGTCCACGTTGTCCTATGCCATCGCCGGCCATCCGAAATACCGGGTGACGTCGGGATCGATCACGCTGGACGGCGCCGACGTACTGGCCATGAGCGTCGACGAGCGGGCTCGGGCCGGGATCTTCCTGGCCATGCAATACCCCGTCGAGGTGCCCGGCGTCTCGGTGTCGAACTTCCTGCGTTCGGCGGCCACCGCCATCCGCGGGGAGGCGCCGAAGTTGCGGCACTGGGTCAAAGAAGTCAAGGGCGCGATGAGCGGCCTGGACATCGACCCCGCTTTCGCCGAACGCAACGTCAACGAAGGATTCTCCGGGGGCGAGAAGAAGCGCCACGAGATCTTGCAACTCGAACTGCTCAAGCCGAAGATCGCGATTCTGGACGAAACCGACTCCGGCTTGGACGTCGACGCGTTGCGGGTGGTCAGCGAGGGGGTGAACCGCTACGCCCAAGCCGAGCACGGCGGCATCCTGCTGATCACCCACTACACCCGCATTCTGCGCTACATCCAGCCCGAATACGTACACGTCTTCGTCGGTGGTCGCATCGCCGAATCCGGCGGCTCGGAGCTCGCCGACGAGCTAGAGGAAAACGGCTACGTCCGCTTCACTCAAGCGGCGGCCACCGGAGCCTGACGTGACGCTCTCGGTGAGCCGGCCCGACATCGCGGCTATCCGTGCCGATTTCCCGATCCTCAAGCGCAACATGCGCAGCGGAAATCAGTTGGCGTACTTGGACTCTGGTGCCACGTCGCAACGGCCGCTGCAGGTACTCGATGCCGAGCGGGAATTCCTGCTCAGCTGCAACGGCGCGGTGCACCGCGGCGCGCATCAGTTGATGGAAGAGGCAACCGACGCCTACGAGCAGGGCCGCGCCGACATCGCGGCGTTCGTCGGAGCTCACGCCGATGAGTTGGTGTTTACCAAGAACGCGACCGAGGCGCTCAACCTGGTGTCCTACGTGTTGGGGGACAGTCGCTTCGAGCGCGCGGTCGGCCCCGGTGACGTCATCGTCACCACCGAACTCGAGCACCACGCCAACCTCATCCCGTGGCAGGAGCTGGCCCGGCGTACCGGCGCCACATTGCGCTGGTACGGCGTGACCGACGACGGCCGCATCGACCTGGACAGCTTGCAGCTCGATGAGCGCGTGAAAGTCGTTGCGTTCAACCACCATTCGAATGTGACCGGTGCCGTCGCGCCGGTGGGTGAACTGGTCAGCCGCGCTCGGGCCGTCGGGGCGCTGACGGTACTGGACGCTTGCCAATCGGTGCCGCACCAGCCGGTGGACTTCCACGCCCTCGACGTCGACTTCGCCGCCTTCTCTGGCCACAAGATGCTGGGGCCCAACGGGATTGGCGTGCTGTATGGCCGTCGTGACTTGCTGAGCAAGATGCCGCCGTTTCTCACCGGCGGTTCGATGATCGAAACGGTCACCATGGAATCCGCCACCTACGCCGCGGCGCCGCAGCGGTTCGAGGCCGGAACACCGATGACCTCGCAGGTGGTCGGTCTGGCCGCCGCCGCACGGTATCTCGGCGGCATCGGCATGGAGGCGGTCGAAGCCCACGAGCGTGAACTGGTCGCGGCGGCCCTCGACGGCCTGTCCGGCATCTACGCGGTCCGGGTCATCGGGCCCGCCGACATGGAGAATCGTGGATCACCGGTGTCGTTCGTGGTCGACGGGGTGCACGCGCACGACGTCGGGCAGGTGCTCGACGACGAAGGCGTCGCCGTTCGGGTCGGGCATCACTGTGCCCTGCCGCTGCACCGCAGATTCGGCGTGGCGGCCACCGCTCGGGCGTCGTTCGCCGTATACAACACCGCCGACGAGGTAGACCGGTTGGTGGCCGGGGTGCGTCGCGCGGTCGACTTCTTCGGGAGACCGTGACTGTGCGGATCGAGCAGATGTATCAAGACGTGATCCTCGATCACTACAAACACCCGCAGCACCGGGGTCTGCGCGAGCCGTATGGCGCGCAGGTCCACCACGTCAATCCGGTGTGCGGTGACGAGGTCACGCTGCGGGTGGCCTTGTCGGAGGACGGGGCCAGCGTGGCCGACATCTCCTATGACGGCCAGGGTTGTTCAATCAGCCAGGCGGCGACCTCGGTGCTCACCCAGCAGGTCATCGGGCAAAGCGTCCCAGAGGCGCTCAAGACCCTGGACGCTTTCACCGAGATGGTGTCTTCGCGCGGGACCGTGCCGGGCGACGAGGAAGTCTTGGGTGACGGAGTAGCGTTTGCGGGAGTGGCCAAGTATCCCGCACGGGTGAAATGCGCACTACTTGGCTGGATGGCGTTCAAAGATGCGTTGGCCCAAGCTAGCTACGCCTTGGAGGAGGTGACCGATGAGCGAAACCACCGCACCGGATGAGGAATTGCTCGCCGACGTCGAAGAGGCGATGCGTGACGTCGTCGACCCCGAACTCGGCATCAATGTCGTCGACCTCGGGCTGGTCTACGGCTTGAACCTGGAAGAGGCCGAGGAGGGGACCGTCGCGCTGATCGACATGACCCTGACGTCGGCTGCCTGCCCGCTCACCGACGTCATCGAAGACCAGTCGCGCAGTGCGCTGGTGGGCAGCGGTCTGGTCGACGAGATCCGCATCAACTGGGTGTGGAATCCGCCGTGGGGCCCGGACAAGATCACCGAGGACGGGCGCGAGCAACTGCGCGCCCTGGGCTTCACCGTCTGACGTCTTTCAGCGCGGCCGCTTCATAGGTCCCGCTCAGCCGCCATGGCCGTGCGGCTTTCCGCTGGGCCCGCATTTGCCGTCGTTCGCCGGACGCAGGTTGATCGCCGTTGCCTGCAGCGCGCCGCCGTTGTCTTGAGTGCCTTGCGCGGTCAGGCATTTGCCGACCGTGATGGCTTGGGCAGTGGCGGCGTTCTGCTTGGTGTAGCGGGTTTTGTCGTTGACCGTCACCGGAGTCTGGGTGTTGTCATTGCTGGTGACGTTGATGGTGTTTCCCGCCACCGACGCGACGGTGCCCGTGATGGCGGGACGCTTCGCGGGGGATCCGGGTGCGGGTTGTTTGGCCTGCGGGCACTTGCCGTCGACCGCCTGGCTGATGCGCACCGCTGCCGCCGTGACGGGTTGGTTGCCTTGGGTTTCCGTGGCCCGCACGGTGACACAACTGCCGGCCGCGACATCGGTCAGCGCGGCCGGGGTGACATCGGTGACCTTGGTGGACGGCGTGAAATCGACTGTCGCGTTACCGTTTTCCTGGGTGACTTGGGCGGCGTTGCCCGATACCGATGCGATGAGACCGCTGATCCGCGCTTGGCCGTGGGCGGGCGGTGGTGCAGCGGTGGTCGAGGTGCTCGGCGCCGAACTCTGGGTAGCGCTTGGTGATGTGGTCGGGCCTGCCTTGTTCGACGATGAACCACAGGCGGCAACCGACAGTGCGGTGGCCGCGGCGACCGCCAGGACGGCGAACCGGGTAGGCCGGGAAGTGTGGGTACTGCAAGACATCACGCTGCTCCAATCGTGGGCGGGTTCCAACGAACGGGTCTACCCGCGGCAGCTTTGTACTTGCTGTGTATTCAGAATGCGTCTTCGGGGAGGCGCATGATTTCGTCGTCGATCGACTCGATGACGGCGCGCACGCCGGTCAGCTTCGGCAGCATGTTCTTGGCGAAGAAGGCAGCGACTGCCACCTTGCCCTCGTAGAACGCCTGGTCCGCCTTCGACGGGCTGTCGGTCAACGCGGCTTGTGCGATATCGGCTTGCACCAGCAACCGCCAGCCGATGAGCAGGTCGCCCACGGCGAGCAGGAAGCGCACCGACGCCAGACCCACCTTGTAGATGTCGGTGGCGTGCTGCGCCGCCGACATCAGATAACCGGTGAGCGCGCCGGTCATCGCGGTCACGTCGTCCAGCGCGGTCTGCAGTAGCTCGGCTTGCGGTTTCAGCGCCGGGGCGATGTTCTCGATGCTCTCGGTGATCTGGCCGGTCACAAATTGCAGCGCCTTGCCGTGGTCGCGCACGATCTTGCGGAAGAAGAAGTCCAGCGCCTGAATGGCCGTGGTGCCCTCGTAGAGCGAGTCGATCTTGGCGTCGCGGATGTACTGCTCGATGGGGTAGTCCATCAAGAAGCCCGAACCACCCAGCGTCTGCAACGATTCGGTCAAGATCTCGTAGGCCCGTTCCGAGCCCACGCCTTTGACGATGGGCAACAACAGGTCGTCGACACGGTGCGCCATGTCCGGTGCGGCGCCGGAAACACGTTGCGCCACAGCGTCGTCCTGATGTGCGGCCGCATACATGTACAGCGCGCGCAGGCCTTCGGCGTAGGCCTTCTGTGTCATCAGGCTGCGGCGCACGTCCGGGTGATGCATGATCGTCACTCGCGGCGCTGTCTTGTCCGTCATCTGGGTCAGGTCGGCGCCCTGCACGCGCTCTTTGGCGAAAGCCAGTGCGTTGAGATATCCGGTGGACAGCGTGCCTGAGGACTTCACCCCGATGGTCATGCGGGCGTGCTCGATCACCGTGAACATCTGCGCAATGCCGTTGTGCACGCCGCCGACCAGGTAGCCGACTGCGGGCACGTCGGTGGCTCCGAACGTCAGCTCGCACGTCGGTGAGGACTTCAGGCCCATCTTGTGTTCCAGGCCGGTCACGTACACGCCGTTGCGAGGACCCAACTCGCCGGTGTCGGGGTCGAAGAGATGGTTGGGGACGTAGAACAGGCTCAGCCCTTTGGTGCCGGGACCGGCGCCTTCCGGGCGGGCCAGCACCAAGTGGAAGATGTTTTCCGCCGTGTCGCCGACGTCGCCGCCAGAGATGAACCGCTTCACACCCTCGATATGCCAGGTGCCGTCCGGTTGTTCGACGGCCTTGGTGCGACCCGCACCGACGTCGGAACCCGCATCCGGCTCGGTCAGCACCATGGTGGCCTGCCAACCGCGCTCCACCCCGAGGGCCGCCCAACGCCGCTGCTGCTCGTTGCCCTCGATGAAGAGCGACTGAGACAGCGTGGGGCCCAGGTTAAAGAAGCAGGCGGACGGGTTGGCGCAGTAGATCATTTCGTTGACCGCCCACACCAGCGGCGCCGGCGCGGGCATGCCACCGATCTCCTCAGCCAGGCCCAGTCGCCACCAGCCCGCTTCTTTGATCGCATCCACGGTCTTGACCAGCTCGGCGGACACGCTGATGGTGTGGGTTTTGGGGTCGAAAACGGGGGGATTGCGGTCGGCGAATGCGAAAGACTCGGCGATCGGGCCCTCGGCCAGCCGAGCCGCTTCGGCCAAGATCGTGCGCACCGTGTCGGCGTCGAGATCGCTGTAGGGTCCGCTACCCAGGACGGCGCCCACATCCAGGACTTCGAACAGGTTGAACTCGAGATCGCGCACATTGGCGATGTAGTGGCCCAACGTGGTTCCCTCCCTCCGGCGAATCAGGACCTCAGTGTGGCCGACGCCGGAAAACGTACGCAACCGTAACCTCGACGCAGGCGCTAGGACGGTGGAACGCCCGCGTTCGGCGGGGCCGGCGCATACCTCCGGCAAGCGGCCAATCCAGTCACATACCGCAACAAAACCGAGACTTCCCAACATCTTTGCGTCGATAGACTCGGCCGGGTCTACCCCTCCGACCCGCTGCGAGGCCCTTCGGCATGAGCACGCCTACGCTCGAAACCACGACTGCTACAGGCGGTTTGGCAAGTCCTGCCCCGCCCAACCGCTACCCGGCTCGGTGGGGCGGCGCGCTGTGGTCGGCGATCTCTGTGCGTTGGGCCGCAATCGCTTTGACGCTCTTCCTCGCCGGCGCGGCGGCACAGCTCGGCGGCGCCCCGCGCTTGGTCTGGTGGACGTTGTATCTGGCGTGTTACCTCGCCGGCGGCTGGGGTCCGGCATGGGCAGGAGTGCAGGCGTTGCGTGGCAGGGCACTCGACGTGGATCTGTTGATGATCATTGCCGCGGTCGGCGCGGTCGCCATCGGTCAGATCTTCGACGGTGCATTATTGATCGTCATCTTCGCCACCTCCGGCGCGCTCGACGAGGTGGCGACCAAACACACCGCGAACTCGGTCAGCGGCTTGCTGGACCTCGCACCCGAGGTCGCGGTGGTGATGGCAGCCGACGGTGCCGAACGGGTCGTGCCCGCCAGTGAGCTTGCGGTGGGTGACCGGGTCGTGGTCCGGCCGGGTGAGCGGATCGCCGCCGACGGAGTGGTTGCCTGCGGGGCTTCGGAGGTCGATCAGTGCACCATCACCGGTGAACCGATGCCGGTGGCGAAAACTTGCGGCGATGACGTCTTCGCGGGCACCGTCAATGGCTCGGGCGCACTGCAACTGGTGGTCACCCGGGACGCGGCGCAAACCGTCGTCGCGCGCATCGTCGAATTGGTGACCGATGCCTCCGCGACCAAGGCCAGAACTCAACTGTTCGTCGAGAAGATCGAGCGACACTATTCGGCGGGCCTGGTCGCGGCCACGATCGCACTGATCACCGTCCCGCTGCTGTTGGGCGCGGCGGTGCAACCGGTGTTGTTGCGCGCGATGACATTCATGATCGTCGCGTCGCCGTGCGCGGTGGTGCTGGCCACCATGCCGCCGCTGCTGTCAACCATCGCCAACGCCGGCCGGCACGGGGTGCTGCTCAAATCCGCCGCGGTGGTCGAACGCCTCGCCGAGACCACCATCGTCGCGCTGGACAAGACCGGCACACTGACCAGCGGGCACCCCGAGGTGACCATCGTCGAGCCAGTGTGTCCCGATCAATACAGTGAGCTTCGGATAATCGAATTAGCCGCCGCAGCAGAACAATTCAGCGAACATCCGATTGGACGAGCCATCGTCGAGGAAGCCGGCCGCCGCGGCATCAGCATCCCGGGGGCTGAAGATTTCCGCGCGTTGCCGGGTCGCGGGGTGCGCGCAGAGGTAGCCCGCGAATTCGTCGAAGTCTGCAGCCCGCACAGCTATACCGGCGAACCGCTGCCCCAGCTGGCGCCGCTCGTCGCGGCCGGCGCGATGGCGGCCATCGTGCTGGTGAACGGCGTGGCGATCGGGCTTCTCGGCCTGACCGACCAGCTTCGTCCCGACGCGGCGCAGTCCGTCGCATCGCTGGCCGCGGTGACGTCACCACCGATACTGCTGACCGGCGACAACGCTCACTCGGCCGGCCGAATCGCCGAATCCGCCGGGATCGTCGATGTGCGGGCCGCGCTGCTCCCGGAGCACAAGGTCGAGGCGGTCCGCGCCCTGCAGGGCAGGGGACACCGGGTGCTGGTCGTCGGTGACGGCGTGAACGACGCACCGGCCATGGCAGCGGCGCGCAGCTCGATCGCGATGGGCGCCGGCACCGACCTCACCTTGCAGACCGCCGACGCTGTCATCGTCCGCAACGAACTGCACACCATCCCCACCATCATCGGATTGGCCCGACAAGCGCGCCGGGTCCTGACCGCCAACCTGATCTTGGCCGCGACGATCATCGCCGCGCTGGTGCTCTGGGACCTGTTCGGTGACTTGCCGCTGCCGCTCGGCGTGGCCGGCCACGAGGGGTCGACCGTGCTGGTCGCGCTCAACGGCATGCGCTTGTTGACCGAGCGATCCTGGCGGTCGGCGGCGACCCCCTGAAGCGTCCACCGTGCGGCCGCGGCTTTCACCGGGTAGCCACGGCGGCTCGTAGGCGATTGGGGCGCCCGAGGAGCACACTGAGCGCCGCCACCGCACACTGGCCAGTGACCGGTGTCGGAACAACCGGCCGCTCCGGGGCGTTAGCGCAAACGTGAGTACCCAAGACATCACCGCCGCGCAATTCAACGACACCATCAACGACAACGACATGGTTCTCGTCGACTTCTGGGCCTCCTGGTGCGGCCCGTGTCGGGCGTTCGCGCCGACCTTCAAGGCCTCATCCGAAAAACACCCTGATGTGGTGTTTGCCAAGGTGGACACCGAAGCCGAACAAGAACTGGCCGCCGCCGCGCAGATCCGGTCGATCCCCACGCTGATGGCGTTCAAGAAGGGCAAACTGCTGTTCAACCAGCCCGGCGCCCTGCCGCCTGCGGCGTTGGAAGACCTGATCGAGCAGCTCAAGGCCTTCGACGTGGACGCCGGAGACGCCGGAGCCCAGCCCGGAGACGCCGAACAAGCCTGATTCGCCGGCGGTGGGCTACCGTCGACAGGTGAGTTTGGTCCTCGTCGAGCACCCCCGGTCCGAAATAGCGCTGATCACCCTCAACCGGCCGGAGCGGATGAATTCCATGGCCTTCGACGTCATGGTGCCGCTCAAGGAAGCCCTCGAGCAGGTGACCTACGACAACTCCGTTCGAGTCGTGGTGCTGACTGGTGCGGGACGAGGATTCTCCTCAGGCGCGGACCACAAATCCGCCGGCTCGGTACCCCACGTCGAGGACCTCACCCGGCCGACCTACGCGCTGCGCTCCATGGAGTTGCTCGACGACGTCATCTTGGCGCTGCGACGGATGCACCAACCGGTCATCGCCGCGGTCAACGGACCGGCCATCGGGGGCGGCCTGTGCCTGGCCCTGGCCGCCGACATCCGGGTGGCCTCCACCAGCGCTTATTTCCGCGCTGCCGGCATCAACAACGGCCTGACCGCCAGCGAACTGGGGCTGAGCTACCTGCTGCCGCGCGCCATCGGGTCGTCGCGGGCATTCGAGATCATGCTGACCGGCCGTGACGTCAGCGCCGAGGAAGCCGAGCGCATCGGGCTGGTGTCCTGTCAAGCGCCGCCCGATCAGTTGCTGGACACCTGTTATGCCATCGCAGCCCGGATGGCGGCGTTCTCGCGGCCTGGAATCGAGTTGACCAAACGCACACTATGGAGTGGACTGGACGCTGGCAGTCTGGAGGGGCACATGCAGGCCGAAGGCCTGGGCCAGCTTTTCGTCCGTCTGCTCACCGCCAACTTCGAAGAGGCGGTCGCCGCGCGCGCAGAGAAGCGGCCGGCGGTTTTCACCGACGACAAGTAGTCAAACCTAGGAGAGCATCGTGATCACGGCTACGGACCTCGAGGTCCGCGCTGGAGCGCGCATTCTGCTCTCACCCGACGGCCCCGACCTGCGGGTGCAACCGGGCGACCGCATCGGGCTGGTCGGACGCAACGGCGCCGGCAAGACGACGACGCTGCGCATCCTGGCCGGCGAGAGCGAACCCTACGCCGGAACTGTGCTGCGCAACGGCGAAATCGGCTATCTGCCACAAGATCCCAAAGAGGGTGACCTCGACGTGCTGGCCCGTGACCGGGTGCTGTCGGCCCGCGGTCTTGACGCGTTGCTCACCGACCTGGAGAAGCAGCAGGCGTTGATGGCCGAGGTCGCCGACGACGACGCCCGCGACCGCGCCATCCGCCGCTACGGCCAACTCGAGGAGCGCTTCGTCGCACTGGGCGGTTACGGCGCCGAAAGCGAAGCGGCCCGCATCTGCGCGAGTCTGGGCTTGCCGGAACGGGTTTTGACGCAGAAACTCCGCACGCTCTCCGGCGGTCAGCGCCGCCGCGTGGAACTGGCGCGGATCTTGTTCGCGGCCTCTGAGTCCGGGGCGGGCTCGTCCACCACGCTGCTGCTCGACGAGCCCACCAACCACCTCGACGCCGACTCGGTCGGCTGGCTGCGGGATTTCCTGCGGTCGCATACCGGCGGCCTGATCATGATCAGCCACAACGTCGACCTGATCTCCGACGTGGTCAACCGGGTCTGGTTCCTCGACGCGGTGCGCGGCGAGATGGACGTCTACAACATGGGCTGGCAGAAGTATCTCGACGCGCGCGCCACCGACGAGCAGCGTCGCCGCCGGGAACGCTCCAATGCCGAACGCAAGGCCGCCGCGCTGCGCAGCCAAGCCGCCAAGCTCGGCGCCAAAGCCACCAAAGCCGTTGCTGCGCAGAACATGTTG
>NZ_LZLE01000027.1 GCF_001673155.1 Mycobacterium sp. 1423905.2
GAAGTTGTCGCTGTGAGGCGGGCACATCGAGTGCCGACCGGCGCAGCGGCTGGTGTGACAGCAGTGACCGCGCGGCAGAACGGTCGCTCGGTGGCCGGTTACCCTTGTCGCGGTGGCGTGGCAGAGCGGCCTAATGCACTCGCCTTGAAAGCGAGAGACGGCTAAAACCGTCCGGGGGTTCAAATCCCTCCGCCACCGCTGCCTGCGTCAGTAACATACGACGATGGTTCGGATGGTCCGCACCGCTTGCCGGTGATGTCGTAGCGGGCCGGGGCGTCGCAGCATGCAGTCGATCGGCGTCTGGTGGCGTCAACCCGACCACTACGACTGGCTCTCGGAATACCTTGCCGCGCGGGGTCTGAAGCCGTTCGTCCGCTGCCTGCTGGTCGTCATTCTCACGACGTTGGCCGCCGCGACATTACTGATGCTGGCCAGTCCGTCGGGTCCGCGCACCCAGCTCGCGCGGGCCGTCGCGGTGGCGGTCATCGTGTGCATGGTGGCGATGGCGTTGGTGTGGCTGTTGCGCTGGCCGACGCGGCGCCAATCAGAAATCTTCTCGATCACCGGCGCAGTCGGCATTGCGCTGATCTGCGTCGTCGAAAGCGATTCCCGCTCGGGCATGCTGGGGTGCGCCGCGTTCGGCGGCCTCGCCGGTTATGTCGCGTTCTTTCACTCCGCCCGCCTGTTGGTCGTCACGTTGGCGACCGGGCTGGGCACCGCGGCGGTGTGTGCGGCCCGGATCGCGGCGGCCGGGGATCCGTCCATGGCGACGGCCAAGATGCTGGTGCTCAGCGCCGGAATCCTGGCCGTTCCGGTGTGCGGGCAGGTGCTGGTGCATTGGCTGTCCGTGGACGCGTTGAAGTCTTCGACCGACCCGCTCACCGGCTTACGCAACCGGCGGGGCTTCTATCGGTCGGCGTCGAAGATGGTCGCCGCCGAGGGCCGGTCGCTGTGTCTTCGCGTCCTGATGGTCGACCTCGACAACTTCAAGCGCATCAACGACACCCACGGCCACGCCGAAGGCGATCGAATTCTGGTTGCCGTCGCTGACACCCTGCGCAGAATCGGGAGCGCCGGAACCGTCGTCGCCCGGGTCGGCGGGGAAGAATTTTTGGTGGCCGAAACCACCGTCGACAAGAACATATTGCGGACGGCCGAGGCGGTGCGAGCGGCCATAGCCGGCGCCCCATGGGGTGTGACGGCCAGCCTCGGCGTCAGCAGCATCCAATTGCCGCGGGCGGACCAGTCTCCTCGGCAGGTCATCGAACGCCTCGTCGAGGCCGCCGATACGGCGATGTACGTGGCCAAACGCGCCGGCGGCAACCAGGTCCGCCATGCCGCGTTGCCCCTGCCGCTGCGCCGCTGAGAACCAAGCGTCAGTGCAGCGTCGGGGCGTATCGCAGCACCGCCGCGACCCCGTCGGCCGGTGCGATCCGCTCGTCGGTGCGCACCAGCGCCGACCCCACCGAGATCGCGAACAGCGGCAGCGCCTCGTCGGCGCGCAGCGTCTTGTCCGGCGCCGCGCCTTGTTCGGACAGCACGTCCGCGTTAGGGGCGACGGTGGTCAAACTCTCGTCGGCAACCACGGTGGCATCGCCGATATCGCCGACGATCAACGTGTCCACCGCTCCTTGGCGTAGCGCCGAGCACACCGCGCCGAGCCCCTCGGCGGCCAGTCCGGAATCCCGGCCGACCTCCGCGCTGAACCGTTGGGCCGCATCGTCGAGCACCGCCAATTGGCGCTTGGCCAAGGCGGATTCGATGGCGTCCTGCACTTCGTCGAAGTCGTGCCCGCTGTGGCGCGCACCGACTTGCAGTTCCTCGGTCCGCTGACTGACCCGTTCGGGCAATTCGGCCAGCAGATCAGCGCGCGAGCGCACCTCGCCCACCACGAACACCACGTCGGCCTCGGTCTTGTCGACGAGTTCGGTGACGCGGTCGGCGACCGCCCGCATGTTCTTGCGGGCCGCTTCGTCGGTGCGCAACTGCGGGTCGCCGTAGCCGGCGTTCTCGGCGCCGGCGGCCTTGTGTACCGGATAGCCGCCTCCGTCAACGGTTTCCGAGCTCAATTTGCCGTTGTTGTGAACGGTGATGTCGGCGCCCGCGTGGTCGACGATCGCCAGGACGTAATTCGTCTGCGCCTGGCCGACTTCCAGGATGGGCACCAGATAGGGCAGCTCGGACACCCGAACAATCGTCGCGGCAGGCGGGCGCACCAGATGCTCGTTGATGAGTACCCCCGCCGAGCTGGCGACCACCGCGCGTCCGCTGCGGCCGACCGGCGGCCGCAAATCCGTTACCGCGCGCTCGATTTCCGCGATCACCGATTCCTCGGCGCCCTGCTGCGCGAGCTCGTCGCGCACCGCGCGCCACTTGAGCGCCAGTTGCTCCTCGGCGTCGTGCGTGTCGTGCGAGTCGTCGAAGTAAACCGACGCAAACGGTCCGGGGGCGTCCAGGAGCGGGCGGAAGCGTTGGGAATCCATGCCTAGTTGGTTGCCCGACGAGTCGGGGCACAAACCCTAGTAGGTGCGATCACCTTCGCTGCTGTCGAAGAAGCGCCAGTCGCCCTCCGCCTCGACTTCCATGCGCCAGCCGAGCTCGTTGCCCTCGACCGCTTCGTCGGCGAACCACGCGTGCGCCTTGTCGGCGCTTTCGATCTCTTTGGTGGCGACGACTTCGCCTTTGGGGTTGAGCACTCGGTAAGTAGCCATAACTCCCTATTACCCGCGTGCGAGCCACCAATCACTCAAACTGGCGGGATCGTCGCGGTGATCGTGTTCATCAGGGCGCCGTAGCGGCCGGCCTCGGGATCGCGGCCCGGCTTGCCGCTGCTGATTACCGCGGCGGCCAGCTCGCGTTGCGGATCGGCCCACACCGCGATGTTGACCAGCCCCAGGTGACCGAACGCGGCGGGGGCGTTGCGCCCGAACGGTCCGAACCTGTTGGACCCCAGCATGTATCCGGTGCCCCAGCGCAGCGGCACCAGGCCGGTCGCGAAGTCGGGCCGCAACCGCCGGGCCTCCTTCACTGCGCCGCGCAACGTCTCGGGGCTCATCACCCGGACTCCGTCGAGTTCGCCGCCGCGGCGCAGGATTTCCATGAACCGGGACAGCTCGTTGGCCGTCGACACGGTGTTGGACGACGGGATGATGGTGCGCAGGAACAGCGGCTCGTTGGTGAGCGGAATCACCTCGTGAATGGTCCCGCCGATGGCCTTGCGGAAGATCTGAGCGATGACCGGCGGCAGGGTGCGTCCGGTGGCGTGACTCGGGGCGACCAGCGGCAGGTCTTGCTTGGAGACGCCGAAGTTGGTCCAGCGGAAGCCCAGCGGGTCCAGGATTTCGGTGGCGAGGATTTCGCGGATCTCTTTGCCGGTGGCCCGCCAGATGAGCTCGCGCATCAGTGGCCCCCAGGTCAGGGCGTGGTAGATGTGCACCAACCCGGGCCGGTAGATGGGCCGCAGTTCGCCGAGCTTCTCCAAGGCGTAGTCGTGATCGTCGGCGCGGGTGACATCGGGCCGGCGCCCCGGCGGAAAGGGCACCCCGGCGCTGTGGGTCATCACGTGCCGGATGGTGATGCGGTCTTTGCCGTGGCTGGTGAAGGTGGGGATGTACTCGCAGACGCGGTCGTCGAGGGAGAACGCGCCGCGTTCGACCAGCATGTGCACCACGGTCGAGGTGATGGCCTTGGCCGACGAATAGGCGCAGAACGGGGTGTCGGTGGTGACGGGAATCTTCTCGGCGTCGGGCGCATCGGTGGGGGCGTTGCCCCAGCCGTGTCCGATGGCGCGGTTGAGGACGACTTTCCCGTTGCGCCGCAGGCACACCTGGATCGCCGGGTGCATGCCCGCCTGATACCAGTGCCGGGCGGCCTGCCAGATTCGGTCGACGGCAGCGCGGTCGATCTCGGAGTGGTCTTCTGCTCCGATCGCCGTGACGGCGTCGAGGTCGGCCGGGACGCGGATTCTGCAGTCGGGGGTAGAGGTAGCCACCCCGCGAGGGTACGTGGCGCTTCTTGCGTGGTGCGTTATTCGCCGGTGAACTGCGGCGGGCGCTTGGCGAACGTCGCCGAGATGCCCTCGGTCAGGTCCTTGGACGGCAAAAACGCCGCGTTCCAGGCCGCGACGTAGCGCAGGCTTTCGGAGACCGCGGAGATCCGCTGCTGGTCCAAGACGTCTTTGATGCCGTGCACGGTCAGCGGCGGGTTGGCGGCGATTTCGGCGGCGGTGGCGTGCGCGGCGGCCAGGGCGGCTTCGGCGTCGTCGTAGACGTCGTTGACCAGACCGATCTTCTCGGCGCGTGCGGCGTCGATGTCCTTGCCGGTCAGCGCGAGTTCGCGCAGGTGTCCGTCGTTGAGTATCAGCGGCAGCCGGGCGAGGCTGCCGACGTCGGCGACGATGGCCAGTTTGACCTCACGCACGGAGAACTTAGCGTCGGCGCTGGCGTAGCGGATGTCGACCGCCGAGATCAGGTCGACGCCGCCGCCGATGCACCAGCCGTGCACCGAGGCGATGGTCGGCGTGCGGCAGTCGGCGACGGCGCTGATCGCGCCCTGCATGCGCTTGACCTCGCGATGGAACACCGCGCGCGGGCCGGCCAGCGCATCGCCGGACAACAGCGGGGTGAACGAGCCACCCATGGCCGGCACGTCCAGGCCGTAGCTGAAGTTGCGGCCGGATCCGGTGAGCACGATAGCGCGCACCTCGGGGTCGTCGTCGAGCGCGGCGAACAGCTCGGGCATTTCCGACCAGAACGCCGGGCCCATCGCGTTGCCCTTGCCGGGCCCGATCAGCGTCACCTGCGCGACCTGGTCTTTGACCTCGACGGTGACGGATTCGTATGTGTTGCCCATATCGAGACCGTAGCGTGGCGAACATGCCTCACGACTTGCGACCCGGACCCGATTCTCCGCCCACCGACGAGTTGCGCAGCGCCGAATTGAGCTTGGGAATCCTCGAGGAAGTGGTGAAGACCATTTCCCGGGACGACCTGTCCCGGCAGACGCCGTGCACCGAGTACGACGTGGCCGCGCTGACCAACCATGTGCTGAACTCCATTACGGCCATCGGCGGCACCGTCGATGCGGACTTCCCGCCGCACGACCAGAACGACTCGGTGGAGCGGCAGCTCATCATGCGGGCCCGCCCGGCGCTGGACGCCTGGCACCAACACGGCCTGGACGGCAGCGTCAAGTTGGGTGACGGGGAGATGCCCGCGAAGGTCGCCGTGGCCGTCTTCTCGATCGAATTCCTGGTGCACGCCTGGGATTACGCGGTCGCCATGGGCCGCGACGTCGAAGTCCCCGATTCGCTGGCCGAATACGTGTTGGGGCTGGCCCGCAAGATCATCAAGCCCGAGCAACGCGGTGTGGCCGGGTTCGACGACCCGGTCGACGTGCCGGAGGACGCGCGCGGCCTGGACCGACTGGTCGCCTTCACCGGACGCAACCCGGCGCAGTAGCCGCCCGCCCCGGCGACGGCCCCGCCGCCTGCCCCGCCGAGTGTGCGGCTGGCCGCACACCGAGGCGCGACTGCGCGGCTAGCCGCACACTCGCGATCGACCGCGGCGTCTACACCCGCTCGAGGTAGAAGTAGAAGTACCGCCCGTCGTGCACCACGCCTTTGCCGTTCATGATGCCCATCACCGCGTCGTCGTCGATGGTCTTGAAATGGTCGTGCACGGGCTGGCCGTCGTACACCATGGTCGCGGTCACCTCGCCGCGGAACTCCTCCAACCACAGGCTGGCTTCACCCTTGCCCATCGCCACGTTGGAGAACTTGTTGCCGTCGTCGTCCAGGCAGACCAGCGGCTGCACGTCGGTGATCGAGCCGAACGTCTTGCCGAACCAGCGGGCCTTCTCCAGTTGACCGTTCATCTTGTGACCGGTGACGAACTCCCCGCCCTGCCATTCGCCGAGCATGCCGTCGAGGGTCGCGGGCTTCAGTTCGGCCCAGTACTCGTCGAGTTCGGCATCGGGAATGGCGCCGCTGCGTTCCTTGAACTCGGTGAACTTCTTGCGGGCCACACTCACGGTGCTCTCCTTCATTCGGCGTGGGTTATCCAGCTGCGGGCGAAGCGCAGCAGCGCGTCGTTTTCATCCGGCGCGCCGATGGTGACACGGACCCCGTCGCTGCCATACGGGCGGACGACAATGCGGGCGGCGGCGGCCTGCTCGACGAAGTCCTGGGTGCGCGCTCCCAACGGCAGCCACACGAAATTGGCCTGCGACGGCGGCAGTGCGAACCCCGCCGCGGCCAACTCCGCACTCACTCGGGCGCGCTCGGCCACCACCGCGTCAGTGCGGGCCAACAGTTCGTCGGCGACCTCGAGCGAGGCGATGGCCGCGGCTTGCGAGACGCTGGTCGCGGTGAAGGGCACATAGACCTGGTCCAGCGCGGTGATGACGTCCGGATGGCCGACCGCATAGCCCACCCGCAGGCCGGCCAACCCGTAGGCCTTCGAAAAGGTCCGCAGCACAACGACGTTGCTGTAGGTGCGCACCAGGCCCAGGCTGTCCGGTTGCATGCCGTCGCGGATGTACTCGACGTAGGCCTCGTCGATGGCGATCAGGATGTGCGGCGGCACGGACGCGACGAAGCGGGCCAACTCGTCGGGGTCGACGACGGTCGACGTCGGGTTGTTGGGATTGCAGACGAAGATCAGCCGGGTGCGGTCGGTGACGGCGGCCAGCATCGCGTAGAGGTCGAAGGTGTGGTCGGTCAGCGGCACGCGCACCGGTGTGGCGCCGGCGACCTGGACCAGCGGCGGATACAGCTCGAAACTGCGCCACCCGAACACCGCCTCGTCGCCCGCCGAGCAGGTGATTTGCACCAGTTGCTGGCACAGGCTGACCGACCCGCAACCGACGGCGATGTGTTCGGCGGCGAAGTCGGGGCCGACGTGGGCGGCCAGCGCCGCCTTGAGCTGCACGCAACCGTTGTCCGGGTAGCGGTTGACCACGTCGGTGGCGTGTTCGATGGCCGCGCGGACACTGGGCAGCGGGCCGAACACCGTCTCGTTGCTGGCGAGTTTCATGGCTCCGGGAACGGTTTTGCCGGGCACATAAACGGGCAGCCCGGCCAGCTCGGGCCGCAGGCGGGCGGTCACGTCGACAGCATATGTGGCGGCTGTGTACGCTGAGCCTCCGGCGGCCCCGGGGTTTTCGGGGTCGGGTACCCTCAGGAAGTTCATGGAGGCGTGCCAGAGCGGCCGAATGGGGCTCACTGCTAATGAGTTGTCCCCCTCAAAGGGGACCGGAGGTTCAAATCCTCTCGCCTCCGCTGCGCCCTTCCGAGGGCACAACTAAAGACCGGCGCCCGTAGCTCAACGGATAGAGCATCTGACTACGGATCAGAAGGTTAGGGGTTCGAATCCCTTCGGGCGCGCTCTGTTTCCGGCGAATTCGCCGCTACGTAAAACCATCGCCCGGCGCGCCGCCGGAAGCTGCTCCGCTCGTGCAGGACGTCGGTGCGACCGGCGAACTCGAATGTGGCCACGAACTCCACCTCGCCGTAATCGTCGTCCGCGCCGCCTGCGACGGTGTCGAGCACCCGCAAACCGCGCCAGCTGATACCCGGATCGACCGTGACATCGCTCGGCCGGGTGCGGGGGTGCCAGGTCCGGAACAGGTAATCCGCGTCACCGCGGGCGAAGGCCGAATACCGCGCGCGCATCAGTTCCTGGGCCGTCCGGGCCTGCCGTTCGCCGTGGTGCAACGGTCCGCAGCATTCGAGATAGCCGGCCGCGCTGCCGCATGGACACTCCGGCCGCAAATGTTGAGTCACCAGCACAAGTTTGCGGCTCTGACGTCTCAACGCACCCCATTAATACCTCCGACGCCGACTGGACATTTAGTATCCGACTGGTGTTCATCGGCGAGGTGCGACGAGCGCAGCTCGCTGCTGCGTCGACCCGCTCCTGGGCGGTGGTCCTCGTCGCCGTCGTGGTCCTGGCGCTGGTTGGGTTGCAGCTCGCCGCGGCCAGCGCCGGGTTCCAAGGTCCGCTGCACAGCCTGCTCAGCGACTATGTCGCGACCCCGAAGTCGGCGACGGTGCCGTGGGTAGGCCTGGGCATCGCCATGGTCGGTTTCACCAACCGAGCCCGCGTCTGGGCCCTGTCCGTGGCCGCGGGGCTCGACATCGCCTTCGCCGCGGAACGGGTGACTCGCGGCGGTGTACTGACCGTCGGCAACGGACCGCTGATCGTGCTGACCGCGTTGTGTCTGGTGGCCTGGCGGCGGCTGACCGGATCCGAGCGCGCCACCGCGTTCGGCGCGATCGCGCTCGGCTTCCTGGTCATCATCGCCACCAAAGTCGGTGACACCTGGCTGCGCATTACCGCGAACGCGCGTCCGATGATCCTGGACGAATACGCCTTAGTGGCCGATCACGCGCTGGCCCAACCGTCTTGGATGATGGGCCGGCTGGTCGAAGCGGGCGGCCCGGCTCTGCATGCGATGTTGCACTGGGTCTACATCGAGTTACCTGCCGCTGCGATGGTGGTCGCCCTGTTCCAACTCCGCAACGTCACCAGCCACGGTTGGCCGCGGCACTATCTGGTGCGGACCTTCCTGCTGCTCGGTCTGATCGGGCCGGTGATCTACCTGTTGTTCCCGGTGGTCGGGCCCGACTTCGCGTTCGGCAGCGCCGGTCGGGGATTTCAAGTCGGCGACTACTGGCCGCACGCGCTGCCGCCGGTCGACTTGACGCCCAGACCGGTCAGATTCGACGACACCACCGCACGCAACTGCATGCCGTCGATGCACACGGCCTGGGCCTTGGCGGTTTTCCTGCATTCCCGGGGCGCGAGGCAATGGCTGCGGATCGCCGGCACCGTCTGGCTGGTCTGCACCATCGCCGCGACGCTGGGCTTCGGCTATCACTATGGCGTCGACCTGTTGGCGGGTGCGGCGCTGTGCCTGACCGCCGAAGCCGTGCTGCGCGAATCGGTGCGCGGCGGAACGTGGGCGCGGATCGGCATCGTCGCGTTCGGCGCGACGTTCCTGACCTCGGTACTAGTGTGCTGCCGCTACCTGGCACCGGAGATGGCGCGCCGCCCTTGGTTTTTCGGCGTGCTGATCATCGGCGCCATGACCGCGTTGTGCGTCGCTTTCTCGGTGACGTTCTTCCCCCGGCCCGTCGCGCCCGGGGTGGCGCCCGGAACCCTGTCGGTGCGCAGCAGTTTGGCCGCGGCGGCCTTGGCCGGACCGGCGCCGGTGCCGAACGAGGCGCCCTAGCTCAGGGCCGCGACTCAATCAGGGTCAGTGCCCGCTCGAAAAGGTGCACCGTGGCCGCGTGCAGTTGATCGCCGACCGCTTTCTCGGCCTTGCCCGCACACGCCCGGGCCAGCGTCCCCTCGATCACGATCCCCAGCTTGAAGCAGGCCAGCACCGTGTACCAGGTCATGTGCGACAGGTCGCGGGTGGTGTTCTGCGCGTACCGCTGCAACAGCTCGTCGGTGCTGGCCAATCCGTCCATGCCGCCGAGGGCATGGCTGAACACGCTGGATCCGTCGGGCTGGCGCCAGGTGGCCAACAACCAACCCAAGTCGAGCAGCGGGTCGCCGATGGTGCACATCTCCCAGTCACAGATCGCCACGACTTCGGGTCCGGTGCGGGAGAACATGACATTGGCGGCGTGGTAGTCGCCGTGCATGATGCCCGGTGCCCAGTTCGACGGTTGGTTCTGCGTCAGCCACGCCGACACTTCGTCCACTCCCGGGATCTGCGGGCCGGGGTAGTTCTCGTACTCCGAATATGAGGCCAGCTCCGAAAGCCACCGCGGCACTTGCCGTTGCAAGAAGCCCTCGGGTTTGCCGAAATCAGCCAATCCGACCGCGACGTGGTCGACGGCGCCGAGTTTGGCCAGCGCGTCGGCCATCGACAGCCCCATGCCGTGGCGAACGCCGGCATCGCCGGCGTGCAGCGGCGGTAGGCCCTCGCCAGCGTTGAAGCCGTCGATCGGCTCCATCAGATAGAACACCGCGTCGCCGAGAACCGCCGGATCCTCGCAAGTAGCGATCAACGGTGGATGCGGGACGTCGGTGCCGGCCAGCGCGGCAAGCACTTTGGTTTCCCGCAGGATCACCAAGTTGCTGCGCGGACGCAGGTGCCGCGGTCCGCGGCGCAGGACATACGACGTGCCCGACCGGGTGAACCTCAACATGACGTTCTGCGTCCCACCGGTCACCGGGCGCACGTCCTCTAGTGGTCCGTCTCCCAGTCCCTGTTCGGACATCCACCGCGCTACCGCATCCAGGTCCACGCGCCCGAACCTACTCCGCGGCCGTGTTCACCTTTCGGCCGCGAGTGGAACCTGGTCGTCAATCTAAGCCGGGAATCTGACGGTGTGGTTCCATTCGCGGGCCACCACGATGGCTTGCGAAGCTGTAGACCCTCTGGGAGTAAACCCGAGTGGGCACCCTGGGCGCTCGGCGGCTGGAAGAATAGTTTGCGAAACTCACTTTCGCCGCAGGAAGGAACGCGATGGCGCGCACCGACAACGACACCTGGGACATCACCCAAAGCGTGGGATCGACGGCCCTGGGCGTGGCAGCGGCCCGCGCCGCCGAAACCGAAAGCGCCAATCCGCTGATCAACGACCCGTTCGCGCGGGTCTTCCTCGACGCGGCGGGTGAAGGCATGTGGAGCATCTACGCCGATCCCGCGCTGATGGCCAAGGCCGCCGAGATCGATCCCCAGGTGCGGACCCGAGCCCAACTGCTGGTCGACTTCATGGCCACGCGCACAGCGTTCTTCGACGAGTATTTCCGGCAAGCGGCCGACGCCGGCGTGCGGCAAGTGGTGATCTTGGCGTCTGGGCTGGACGCCCGCGCTTGGCGGCTGCCGTGGCCCGACGGGACGGTCGTCTACGAATTGGACCAACCCAAGGTGCTCGAATTCAAGAACTCGACCTTGGAGCGGCACGGCGCCACCCCGAAGGCGCGATTGGTCAACATTGCGGTCGACCTGCGCCAAGATTGGCCGAAGGCGTTGCAAGACGCGGGATTCGATCCGACCCAGCCGGCGGCCTGGTCAGCCGAGGGGCTGGTGCGTTACCTGCCCGCCCAGGCGCAGGACCTACTGTTCGAGCGAGTGCTTGCGCTCAGTGCCCCGGGCAGCTGGCTGGCATCCAACGTGCCGGCCCAGGGTTTCATCGAGCCGGGCCTGGTGCAGCGTCAGCGCGAGGAGATGCAGCGGATGCGGACCGTCGCCGCGCAGCTGGTGAACTCGGACATGCCGGCGGTGGAAGACCTTTGGTACGCCGAAGAGCGCACCGCGTTGCCCGAGTGGTTGCGGGAGCAAGGTTGGGAGGCGTCGGCGTTGACGTTCCCGGAGTTGATGGCGCGCTATAACCGGACCGTTCCGTCCGGCAACGAAGACTCGATGCCGCCGACGTTGTTCGTCTCTGCGCGGCGGCCTTGAGCGCTCGAAAACCACCCTGCAAACGCTAAAAAACGCTAGCGTCAATTCCTCCAACAACGGCTCACTGCACACGCGTGGCGAGGGAGGACGGCGATGTCGTATTTGGTGGCGGTCCCAGAATCGGTTGCGGCAGCGGCGACGGATCTGGCGGGTGTCGGCTCCGCTTTGACTTCAGCCAACCTGCTGGCCACTGCGCCGACCACGCAGCTGCTGTCGGCCGGCGCCGACGAAGTATCTGCCGTCGTGGCATCGTTTTTCGCTGATTACGCTCGCGAGTACCAGGCACTGAGCGTTCGCGCGGCGGCCTTCCACGAGCAATTCGTCCAGGCGCTAACCGGTGCCAGCAATTTCTATGCCACCGCCGAAGCGGCCAACGCCTCACCGCTGCAGGTGCTGCAGCAAGAGGTGCTGGACGTCATCAACGCGCCCACCCGAACGTTGCTGGGCCGGCCATTGATCGGCGACGGAGCGAATGGAACGGCGGCCAACCCGAACGGCACCGCAGGTGGCCTGCTGTTCGGTAACGGCGGTAACGGCTTCTCGCAGACCACCGTCGGCGCGGTCGGAGGTGCGGGCGGTGCGGCGGGGTTGATTGGCAACGGTGGCGCGGGCGGCGCGGGAGGTGCCGGCGCAGCGGGCGGTGCGGGCGGCCACGGCGGTTGGCTCACCGGCAATGGTGGCGTAGGCGGCGCCGGCGGGGCGGCTTTGCCGGGGGTTCCTGGCTTCAATGGCGCAAACGGCGGCGCTGGAGGTGCCGGCGGAGCGGCCGGATTGTGGGGCGTCGGCGGAGCAGGTGGAACTGGTGGCGCGGGTGGCGCCGCGGGCGGCGAATATACCGATGCCGCGGGAAACAACTACTACGGAACACTCGCCGGTAATGGCGGACGGGGAGGCAACGGCGGCACCGGCGGTCTTCTCTACGGACCCGCTGGTGGGGGCGGCCAGGGCGGTGTCGGTGGCGACGGAAACGGCGTCCAATCCGGCTATTCCGGTGGCGCTGGCGGCGCCGGCGGTACTGGCGGGGCCGCAGGACTGTTCGGCGACGGCGGAGCCGGCGGCGCCGGCGGCTCGGGCGGGGCAGCCGGACAGCTGACCGGTGGAAACGGTGGATCCGGTGGCGATGGCGGCCATGGCGGTCTCATCTACGGCAATGCTGGTTACGGCGGACACGGCGGTGCGGGCGTCGGTGCGCTTCTCGATCTGAACAACGGCGTATCTACCGGCATATTCGGCAGCGCGGGTGGCGCGGGTGGCGCCGGTGGCGGCGCAGGGCTATTCGGCAACGGAGGTGCCGGCGGTGCGGGTGGCGCCCGCGGGTACAGCGGCGCCGACCCTGGGTTGGGTATTGCCGGTGTTGGAGGCGCCGGCGGCGCTGGTGGTGCTGGTGGCCACGGTGGCTGGCTATCCGGTAATGCCGGGGTAGGCGGACAGGGAGGCGCCGGAGGAGCCGGCAGGTTCATCGACGCGAATAACAACGTCTTCCTGAGCTTTCAAGGCGGCGCCGGTGGCGCCGGTGGTGCCGGTGGCGCGGCAGGATTGTTCGGTACCGGTGCGACCGGCGGCGCCGGGGGTGAGGGAGGAGCCAGCGGACTGGCCAGTGGCGGCGTTGGCGGTGCCGGTGGCGCCGGTGGCGCCGGTGGGCTGTTAGTCGGCACTGGTGGCACCGGTGGGCAAGGTGGACTCGGTGGCGGTGGGGTAGCGGACGCGTCCGGAGTCGCCGGTACCGGTGCAGCGGGCGGTGAAGGTGGTGCCGGCGGCGTCAGCGGATGGCTCTATGGCAACGGGGGTGCAGGGGGCGAGGGCGGCGATGGTGGAGCAACCGGCGTCGGCGGTCAAAGCAACGACGGCACCTCTGGCGGCAACGGGGGTAACGGCGGCAACGGAGGCGCAGCTCGGTTGGTCGGGGCTGGCGGTGCGGGCGGTGCCGGAGGCAACGGGGGGGCTGGTGGTCCGCAAGGCGGCAATCCAGGACTCGACGGAGTGGGCGGGATCGGCGGCGCTGGCGGGTTGTTGTTCGGCAACGACGGCGCATCGGGTGCGCCTTAACGCTCTGGCGCGCAACGCCTTCAGCTCGACGGCTGGAGACCCTCCACGTCCTTCTTGATCGCCGCGATAGCGTCCACCGGCGTCAGATTCTGACCGGTGCCGTTCTGCCCGAGCTGCGGCCAGCCGGCGCCGTCGGGCCCACGCAGCTGATCCCAGATCTCGCGGACCTTGGTCAGCAGTTCGGCCTGCTCGTCGTCGGTGAGCGCCATCAACCATCCTCCGTTCGTCGTGATGCCGCACGCGGCGGCGAATTGTTGCGGTGTCAAGCCGTCGGCCGAGTTCATGTCGCAGGGGCCAAACGGCGGACATCCTTGCGGCAGGTTGGGGCTGTAACCCTGACCGTCGGTGTATTGGTGAGCGACTTGCCCGGGCAGGCTGGGATTGGATCCGTAACCCGCCGCGATGACCCGCAACCCCGGCGGGCGCACCCGCCACATGTTGAAGAAGTCATAACTGTTGGCATAACCAATGATTCGCGCCGCCGATCCGGCGTAATCGGCCAGGCTCCAGTACAGCTGGTTGATCCAGCTCGACCCATCGCCGGGCGGGTTACCACCGGATTCCACATCGAGCATCAACGCCACCCGGGGGTGCAAGCCACCCGCCGAGTCGATCATCGAACACACGGTGTCGGCGGTGGCCGACCAGTTCGGGCGGACGTAGGTATACACAATCCCGAACGTCAGCCGGCCACTGTCCAATGCGGCACGCATCCAGCGGTAATTCGCCGCGAAATTGTGGTCTCGATAGGTGCCGTCGCTGACACGTATCGAGAGCACTTGGTACGGATATGAGTCATCCACCGGCACTTGATATTCGGAGACATCAGCGAACAACGTGTCGGGCACGGTCGACTCAAACCTCCTTCACCGCAATGCTTGTCGGCTCATGTTACAGACGGGTCCTCGGCGAGTACTGTCGCCCTATGCGCGATCGACCCGCCCGAGTCGCCGACGTGCATCGACTCGCCGCATCCATGCCTCATGTCAAGCGCATCGAAGGTCCAAAGGGCAACGCGATCTACCAGGTGGGCGGCAAGTCATTCGTGTTCTTCCGCACCCCGCAGCCCGATGCCACCGATCCGGTCACCGGCGAACGCTACCCCGACGTCATCATGCTGTGGGTGGAGTCCGAAAGCGACAAGCTGGCGCTCGTGCAGGACCCAGCGTCACCGTTCTTCACCACTCCACACTTCGACGGCCACCCCTCAGTCTTGGTGCGCGCCAGCCGATTGGCGGAGATCCAGCTCAGTGAACTGACCGAGTTGATCCAGGACGCGTGGCTGTCACGGGCCTCCCCGCGGCGCGCCGCCGCTTGGCTTGCCGAACGCCATTCATAGCCGGGACACAACAACCTACTACAAACGGTCGCAATTGCGGTTGTCCAAGGTTTAGACATAGGTACAACGGGTATCTCCGCAGCTACGGGCTAATTGAACACGACGGAGGTCACCATGGTGCGCGGTCGCGGAATCCTCGGTGCGATTGTTCTGGTATGGCTGCTTATTGGCGTAATCGCAGCGTGGCAGCGCGACTACTTCAAAGGGCAGGAAACTAGTTGTGCCTCAGCGGGAACCGTTGCGGTCACGGTCATCGCAGGGCCGCTCAACTACTTGGGTGTTAATCCCAAAGTAAAGGACTGCCATATACCGCAGCCCAGTGCAATGCAAATTGACCGTATCCCCTCAATGTAAAGGAGACCGCCGTGATTGTCCTCGGTGCAATCTTACTCATCCTCGGATTTGTCTTCAGCATTCATGTATTGACCGTTCTTGGTGTCGTTCTACTCGTCATCGGTGCGGTGATGTGGGCGCTGGGCTCGATGGGCCGCCCGGTAGCCGGCCGGCGCTACTGGTATTAAGAGCCCACCCGAACGAGTCGCGTGACCGGCGGCGGTCACGCGACTCGCTGTTTCACAGCCTCCGCATAGGAATGCCATAGCGCCACCCCAGACCTGGTGCGGATACTAGAACGCGTGGCGGCTCCCCGAACTCCTTCTGAACGAGTAGTGATGTGCCGCGCCGACGGTGAGCCGGTATCCGTGCTGGTGGTCGACGACGAGCCCGTTCTGGCCGAGATGGTCTCGATGGCATTGCGGTACGAAGGCTGGAATATCGCCACCGCCGGCGACGGCGCCGCGGCCATCGCGGCCGCACGTACCCAGCGTCCCGACGTCGTTGTCCTCGACGTCATGTTGCCCGACATGAGTGGGCTGGACGTCCTGCAGAAGCTCCGCAAAGAAAACCCCCGGCTGCCGGTCCTGCTGTTGACCGCCAAAGACGCGGTCGAAGACCGCATCGCTGGATTGACCGCTGGCGGCGACGATTACGTCACCAAGCCCTTCAGCCTCGAAGAGGTGGTGCTGCGACTGCGCGCACTGTTGCGGCGCACCGGTGTGACGACCGTCGACAGCGGCGCCCAGCTGGTGGTCGGTGACCTAGTGCTCGACGAAGACAGCCATGAGGTCACCCGCGCCGGAGAACCAATCTCGTTGACCTCCACCGAGTTCGAGTTATTGAGATTCATGATGCGCAACTCCAAGCGGGTGCTCAGCAAGGCGCAGATCTTGGACCGCGTATGGAGCTATGACTTCGGCGGTCGATCCAACATCGTCGAGCTGTACATCTCCTACCTGCGCAAGAAGATCGACAACGGTCGCGAACCCATGATCCATACGCTGCGCGGCGCAGGCTATGTCCTCAAGCCCGCCCGCTAGGACGCGGCGAGCCTGGTCGCTGCGACTGCGGCTGCTGGTCGGGCAGGTCGTGGTGCTCGCCATCGTGTGTCTGGGCATCACGGCGGTGACGGAGTTGGCGCTGCGCCACCACCTGGTGGCCCAGCTCGACGGCCAACTCAGCGGGACGTCGTATCGTTCCGCGCTGCTCTACCCCGACCAGCCTCGCCGGCACGAATCCCGTTTTCCCCGAACCGGTCCGGGTCCACGCTTCCTGGACGCACCCGGCCAGCCGGCGGGCATGGTGGCAGCCGTGGTCAGCAACGGCAAGACGGTGGACGCCGGTTATTTGACCAGCACCGGTTCGCGCGCCGCGTTGACCCCCACCGCGCAGGCTCAGCTGGAAGAGATCGCCGGCAACCGCACCCCGGTGACGCTGAATCTCGATGGCTTGGGCAGATATCGCGTCGTGGCCGCCCCCAGCCGAAACCGGGCCGACGTCATCGTCACCGGTCTGTCAATGGCCAACATCGACGCCACGGTCTTCCGCACGCTGATCATCTTCGGCATTGTCACCGTCGTCGCGCTGGCCGCTGCCACCACCGCCGGGATACTGATCATCAGACAGGCGCTGGCGCCGTTGCGCCGGGTCGCGCAAACCGCGACCAAAGTGGTCGAGCTGCCGTTGGACAGGGGTGAAGTCGAACTACCGGTGCGCGTGTCGGAGGCCGACGCCAACCCGAATACCGAAGTGGGACAACTAGGCTCGGCCCTCAACCGGATGCTGGACCACATCGCCGCGGCGTTGTCGACGCGTCAGGCCAGTGAGACTCGGGTGCGCCAGTTCGTCGCCGACGCCAGCCACGAACTGCGCACGCCGCTGGCGGCCATCCGCGGCTACACCGAGCTTGCGCAACGCATGGGCAAGGACGGCGGTGACACCCAAGCCGTCGAGCACGCCATGGGGCGGGTGGCGTCGGAAACGGAACGAATCACTCGATTGGTCGAAGACCTGCTGCTGCTGGCCCGACTGGACTCCGGGCGCCCCTTGGAACGCGAGCCGGTCGACCTGTCGCGGCTGGCCGTTGACGCGGTCAGCGACGCCCACGTCGCCGGGCCGGATCACCAGTGGGAGCTCGACCTACCGCCGGAACCCGTCGTCGTCACCGGCGACGCCGCACGGCTGCATCAAGTGGTGACCAACCTGCTGGCCAACGCCCGCGTCCATACCGGCGCCGGAACGGTCGTCACTACAAGGCTCACCGCCGAGCCAACCGAAACCGTGCTGCAGGTGATCGACAACGGTCCCGGGATTCCTCCGGAGCTGCAGTCGGAGGTGTTCGAACGGTTCGCGCGCGGAGACACCTCACGGTCCCGCAAGGGCGGCAGCACCGGACTGGGTCTAGCGATCGTCTCCGCCGTCGTCAAGGCGCACAACGGGACCATCACGGTTCACAGTGCGCCCGGTCGCACCGAGTTCGCGGTGCGGTTGCCGTCGAACGGATGGCAACCGCCCGCGTCCTCGGCCAGTTAGCTACGCGCAGGTGACGTCGATCTCGAACGGCTTGTTGACCGGTTGCGTCGGGTTAGCCATATCCAAGCCGGTCGCCGTGCCGGAGATCTTGTAGCTATTGCCGTTCTTGGAGGCCTCGGCCTTGCCCTGGCCGGTACCGGAGGTGTAGCCGAGCGACACGCCGTTGACGTTGCCCAGTGCCACCGACTTCACATCGGGCGGACTGCCGTCGGAAAGCACCGCACCGATGCCGGTCGCTGAACCACCGATCGCGATGTTGACCGTGCCGCCCACCGTTTGGCAGACCACGGAACCCGTGACGTGTTGGTCCTGGCCGTCGATGAGCACCTTCGGCCCGGAAGCGCCGCCGCCCCCGCCGGACCCCGACGTGGCACTGACGCTCGAACTTCCGCTACCACCCGTCGACGACTTACCGCCCGAACAACCCGAGAGGCCAGCGGCCAGAATGGTCGCCCCAGCAACCGCAATCGTCACTGCACGCTTCACCTATGCTCCTTTGCCCGTTGTAGCGACCCATTTGCAACAGGGATCGCCACGGCAGTATGCGGGTTAACTGGACCCGATAGCTAGCGACCGCGAAGAAATAATTTCGAGTTCATCAACTCGTCGGTGCGGCGAATCCATTCGCGGCGGCCGCAATCGTGGCAAGGTATTGCCGGTGAACCCCAAGCCCCCCACCGCGGTCATCGAGTCGGCACATACCGCTCACTCGCTACCGCTGCATGACACAAGGGATTTCGACGATGCCGACCGCGGATTCATCGCCGCGCTGTCGCCGTGCGTGATCAAAGCGGCTGACGGTCGCGTCGTGTGGGACAACGATGTGTATTCGTTCCTGAACGGCCCCGCGCCTACCTCGGTGCATCCCAGCCTGTGGCGGCAATCGACGCTGACTGCCAAACAAGGCCTCTACGAGGTGGTGCCGGGCATTTATCAAGTCCGTGGCTTCGACATCTCCAACATCAGTTTCATCGAAGGCGAGACCGGCATCATCGTCATCGACCCGTTGGTGTCGACCGAGGTGGCGGCGGCCGCACTGGCGCTGTATCGCACCCATCGGGGCGGTGAACGTCCGGTGGTCGCGGTCATCTATACCCACAGCCACGTCGATCACTTCGGAGGCGTGCTGGGTGTGACCACGCAAGCCGACGTGGACGCCGGAAGGGTCGCCGTGTTGGCGCCGGAGGGCTTCACCGCGCACGCCGTACAGGAGAACGTCTACGCCGGCCCGGCGATGCTGCGTCGCGCGACCTACATGTACGGCTCACTGCTACCGCGCGGACCGCAGGAGCAGGTGGGTTGCGGGCTTGGCCAAATCCCGTCGTCGGGAGAAGTCGGCATCATCGTGCCGACCGTCGACATCCGCAGCACGGGCGAGATCCACACCATTGACGGCGTCGACATCGAATTCCAGATGGCACCGGGCACCGAGGCGCCCGCCGAAATGCACTTCTACTTTCCGCAATTCCGGGCGCTGTGCATGGCCGAGAATGCCACGCATAACCTGCATAACCTGCTGACGTTGCGTGGCGCGCTGGTGCGTGACCCGCGCGCGTGGTCGGGTTATCTCACCGAGGCAATCGATACCTTCGCCGACCGTGCCGAGGTTGTGTTCGCGTCGCATCACTGGCCTACCTGGGGTCAGCAGCGCATCGTCGAATTCCTCTCGCTGCAGCGAGACCTATACGCCTACTTGCATGACCAGACGCTACGCCTGCTCAACCAAGGCCACACCGGTGTCGAGATCGCCGAGATGTTCCGGCTCCCACCGGCTTTGGAGCAAGCCTGGCACGCTCGCGGCTATTACGGATCGGTCAGCCACAACGTGAAAGCGGTTTACCAGCGCTACATGGGTTGGTTCGACGGCAACCCTGGCCGGTTGTGGCCGCATCCCCCCGAGGCGCTGGCCCCACGGTATGTGGCAGCCATGGGCGGCATCGACCGGGTGGTCGAACTGGCGCAGGCGGCCTTCGACTCCGGTGATTTCCGTTGGGCCGCAACCCTGCTGGATCACGCGATCTTCACCGACGCCGACCACGCCGGCGCCCGCGAGTTGTACGCGGACACCTTGGAGCAGCTCGGCTACGGGGCGGAGAACGCGACCTGGCGTAACTTTTTCATGGGTGGCGCCCGGGAATTGCGGGAGGGCAACTTCGGCACCGCCGGCCAGGTGAATTCGCCGACACTGCTGTCCCAGCTGACGCCGGAGCAGATCTTCGACGGGCTGGCCATTCGTATCAACGGACCCCGCAGCTGGGAACTGGACATCACCGTCGACGTGACGTTCGATGACCTGGACGCCAATTACCGATTGACGCTGCGCAACGGCGTGCTCGTGCACCGCAGCATCGCAGCGGACCCGCCGACCGCGACCGTAACGGTAAACCTGGCCAACAAGTTTCGCCTGCTGCTGGTGGTGATCGGGGACTTCGACTCACCGGGCCTGGAGGTAACGGGAGACCAAAGCGCACTGCAGTCGTTGCTCAGTGCGCTGGATCAGCCAGACCCGAACTTCAACATCGTCACGCCGTAGTCAGGCGACGTCGATGACCACCTTGCCCAGCACCTTGCGTTCGGCCACCAGCCGCAAGGCCGCGGCCGTCTCCGCCAACGGGAACCGCGCGCCGATGTGAGGCCGGACCTTTCCCTCGGCGAACATCGCCGCCAACTCCGCAACATCCCGCGCGGCATCGTCCGGGCAGTCGGTGTTGAAGGTGCGAATCTCCATGCCGCGCACGGTGATACATTTGAGCAGCACTAGGTTGAGTGGGATGGCCGGGATGGCGCCGGCGGCGTAACCGAGGGTGACGAACACTCCGCCCCGCGCCAACGCCCGCAGCGCCGGCTCGGAGTAAGCCCCACCGACCGGGTCCAGAACCACCCGGGCCCCGTCGGCGGTCAGTTCACGGATGCGGGTCTTGAGGTCCTCGCGCTCGTAATCCACGGTCGCCTGCGCGCCGCGCCGACGGCACAGGTCAAGTTTTTCCGGACTCGATGCCGCAGCCAGCACCCGCGCGCCCATCGTCACCGCCAAGTCGACGGCGGCCAGACCGACTCCGCCGGCTGCGCCCAGGACGACCACCCAATCTCCCTCGGTCACTTGGGCAACCGACCGCAGCGCGTGATACGCCGTGCGGTAAGTGACGCCGAACGCGGCCGCTGACGCGAAGTCGGCGTCGTCGGGGACCAGGGCGGCCGCCGCCGCATCCAGCAGTGCGCACTCGGCGAACCCCCCCATGGTGGTGCCGAACACCCGCTGGCCCGGGCGGTAGGGCGCGTCCGCTCCGGCGGCGATGACCTCCCCGGCGATCTCGTTGCCCGGAATGAAGGGCGGCGGAATGCGGATCTGGTACTTCCCGGCGATGAGCAACACATCGGGAAAGTTCACCGCCGCGGCGTGCACCCGAACCACCACCTGGCCGGGCCCGGCAACCGGATCGTCCACTTCGGAGAGCACCAGGCCTTCCGGCGGCCCGTAAGCACGGCAGACAACGGCACGCATCACCGCAGTCCCAAACCGCGCAGGCAGAAGCGCGTCACATGCTCGATGTCGGCCGGCGCGGGCCGGTCCGCGGACCCGAGATAGCGTCGCAACATCGCTGTGGTGCAACCGAACACGGCCTCGACGTCGCGATCGACGTTTGTGCTGCCCAGCGCCGTGATCGGCTCGACCAGCAGATCCCGCAGCGGCCGCATCATCTCCTGGTCGGCAGCATGCCAACTGGTGCTGTAGGACATCTGTCCGGCCGCCGCCCGGCTCATGCTGATCAAGTGTGGATCAGCCACCTGAGCCAGTGTGCCTTCGATCCAGCGCGCGATCTTGTCCTGGGCCCGTGGCTCTTTGGCCATCTGATGCTGAAGGTAGGAGACGACGATGCCTACCCCGCGCTCCATCACCGCCATGATCAGATCGTCCTTGCCGGCGAAGTAGCGGTAGAACGCCTTGTTGGACGATCCGGCCTCGGCGACGATGTCGCTCACCCGGGGCGGGTCCGGTGCGACTCGCTCCATTACCCGCACGGCGGCGGCCAGAATGCGTTCGACTTCCTCGGTCGCCTCACGCTGCCGCTCGTCGAGGGCACGCTCGACGGCCGCGATGACTCGGGTGTTCATGGTGCACCGGGAAGGGAGGGAACCGAAGCAACCAGGTCACCGTACTTGGCGCGGGCGGCCTCTTGGCGGACGCTCAATAATTCGCTCGGCAGTTCCGGGTCTTCGGCGTCGTAATGTTTCAGCAGCATCTTGGCAAGGTTCACCTTGTGCGCTTCGGTGGGCCCGTCGGCCAGACCCAGCGCCACCCCGCCGAGCAGCACGTTGACCAGCGGCAGCTGGTCCGTGGTGCCCAACGCGCCGTGCACCTGAATGGCGCGCAGCCCAATGGATTTGAGCACTTGGGAGGCCAGGATCTTGCACGCGGCGATTTCGGTGCGCGCGGCATGCTCACCGGCGGTGTCGATCAACCAGGCGGCGTGCAGCACCGCGAGGCGAAACGGCATGAGTTCGGTGTAGGAGTCGGCGATGAACTGCTGCACCAGTTGCTTGTCCGCCAGCGTGCTGCCTTGGGTGAAGCGGCTTTTCGCGCGGCGCGACATCATCTCCACCGCCCGGTGTGCCACTCCGATCGACCGCATGGCGTGGTGCAATCGCCCGCCGGCCAACCGGGCCTGCAGGATCAGGAAGCCTTGTCCGGGTTCACCCAGCAGCGCATCCGGCCCCACCCGCACCCCGTCGTAGCGCACCACGGAGTGGCCCGGCTCGTGCGGCAGGGCGCCCACCAGGTGATGGTTGGCTTCGACTGTCAGCCCCTTGCTGTCGGCCGGCACCAGGAACGTCGACGCGCCGTGGTGCACGGCGACATCGGGATTGGTGATCGCAACCACGATGAAGAACGAGGCGACAGAGGCGTTGGAGGAGAAGAACTTCCGCCCGGTGATCACCCAGCCGTCCCCGTCGCGCACGGCGCGGGTGGTGAACACTCGCGGGTCGGCGCCGCCTTGCGGTTCGGTCATCGAGAAGCAGGAGAAGATCTCGCCGGACAGCAGCCCCTGCAGATACCGGTCCTTCTGCTCTTGAGTGCCGAAGCGGGCCAGGATCTCGGCGTTGCCGGTGTCGGGCGCCTGGGTCCCGAAAACAATGGGCGCCCATGGGCTGCGGCCCAGAATCTCGTTGATCAGCGTCAGTTTGACCGCGCCGAATCCCTGGCCGCCGAGTTCGGGACCCAAATGCGGTGCCCACAAGCCCTGCTCGCGCACGCGCTGCTTGAGCGGGTCGACGATGCGGCGGCGTTCGTCGTTGAGCGGCAGGAATTCGCAGCCGGGGAAGACCACTTCGAGCGGTTCGACTTCTTCACGGACGAAATCGCGGATCCAGTCCAGCTTCTTCTCGAAGTCCGGTTCGGTGGTGAAGTCCCATGCCATCGCTTGCTCCTAGTCGTCAGGGAATGCCGCCGTCGGCGCGCACGATCGAGCCAGTGGTGAAACTCGACGCATCCGAAGCCAAAAACAATGCCGCTCCGACGATTTCGGGTGGGTTGCCGGGTCGCCGTAGGGCGAGGTGGCCGAACGGATTCTGCGTCGCCGCCTCGAGATTCCACGCCTTGCTCACATCGGTCAGAAACGGCCCGGCCATCAAGGTGTTCACCCGCACCGTCGGACCGAACGCCTTGGCCAATCCTTCGGTCATGGCGTTGAGCCCGGCCTTGGCCGCTGCGTACGGGACGATATCGGCGCTTGGCCGCAGCGATCCCGCCGAGCTGACGTTGATGATCGAGCCGCGGCCGGCGGCCACCATACGCTCACCCACCAACGCCGATAACCGGAACGGGCCCTTGAGATTCAGGTTGACCACCGCGTCGAACAGCTTCTCAGTGACGTCGGTGAGCTTGTCGTACAACGGGGACATGCCCGCATTGTTGATCAGTGTGTCGACCTTGCCGAAGCGTTGATAGGTCGCGTCGACCAGGCCGTCGAGCTGGTCCCAGCGGCCGACGTGCACCTGGTACGCCATGGCCGAGCGCCCGGTCTGCGCCTCGATCTGCTTGGCGGTGGCCTCGCAGTTGTCCAGATTGCGGCTCGCGATCACCACGTCGGCCCCGCAGCGGGCGGCGCCGAACGCCATTTCCCGCCCGAGTCCGCGGCTGCCACCGGTGATCAGGACGACCTGGCCGGTGAGGTCGAAAAGCCGGTCGGCATAGCCTGTTTCGGACGCCATCTCAGCGGCTCCTGGTGGGTAGCGAGCGGGCCAGTTCGGCCGCGGTGGCGATCAGCTGAAGAATCATCGGTCCGAAGGCTTCGGTGATCTTGGTGTCGACCTTTCCGGTGCGAACCCCGGCCGCATACGTCTTCTCCAGCACGATGCCGAGCTTCCAATTGGCCAGCACCAGGTAGTAGTCGATGTTCTCGGTAGACAGGCCGCTGACCGCCTCGTAGTGCGACAGCAGCTCGCTGCGGGTCGGCATGCCCCGCATATCCAAATAGAACCCGTCGGCCCGCGGCTCTTCACCGTCGTAGCCGAGCAGCGACCAGGCCAGGTCCAACAGCGGATCACCGACGGTCGTCATTTCCCAGTCCACGATCGCGGCCAATCGGGCCGGCTCGCCATGGGCGAACATGACATTGGCGAACTGATAGTCCCCGTGCATGATGCCCGGGGTGTAGCTCGTGGGCCGGTTTCGGCGCAGCCAGTCCGCCGCCTCTGGTAGCCCGGGCAGGTCGCGCACCCGGTAGGCGTCCAGGAAGCGCAGCCACCGATCAACCTGCCGCTCGTGGAAGCCGTCGGGCCGGCCGAATCCGTCGAGCCCCTGTGCGCGCCAATCGACCCGGCCCAGCTTCGCGGCACCTTCGACAAGTTGAAACGCCAAGCCGCGGCGGGCGGACAGGTCGGTGTCGAACGGCGCGCGCCACCCGCCGTCCATCGGGCTCCACCCGTCGATCGCCCGCATGACGTAGAACGGCATGCCCAAGACCGAGCCGGACTCGTCCGCGGCGATCAGTTCGGCGTGCGGGACGTCGGTGCCCTTGAGCGCTCGGACCAGCCGCATCTCTCGCAACAACCCGTCGACCCGGGCCGCGTCGGCCCGGGGCCCGGGCATGCGCAGCACCATCTTGTCGTCGCCGCGCCGAATCATGTAGAGCGTGTTCTGCGAACCGCCGCTCAACTGCTCCAACACCGGTCGCTCGCCCGCGCCCGGGGCGTCGTTGCGGTCCAGCCAACGGCCGAGAACCGTGGGATCTGGATCTGTCCTGCTCGCAGCCGTCATTGTCTGCACACCCCGCTCTCTCTGCGGAGAATATCATTCTCCGCACTGGGGCCGGAAGCGCGAAGCAACTGGCGTGCGAGGCTGGGCGCATGCAACTGCTTCTGGTTCGACACGCGTTGCCGCTGCGCAGTGACCATGGCCAGGGCGCGGATCCGGAATTGTCCGAGGAAGGGCTGGCCCAGATCGCGCGACTGCCCCAAGCGCTCGCCCGGTTCCCGATCTCCCGGGTGCTCAGCAGCCCGCAGCGTCGGGCCATCCAGACCGCCGAACCGGTCGCGGCCGCTCACCAACTGGACGTCGAGATCGACGACCGGCTTGCCGAATACGACCGGGACATGACGCACTACATTCCCGTCGAGCAGATCCGTGACGAGTTTCCCCAGGAGTGGGCCCGGATGGCCCAGGGGCACCTGCCCAGCGCCGTCGACGAAGACGCGTTCCGGGCGCGCGTGCAGGCGGCGATCGACGACCTGGTGTCTGCCGCCGACCCCGAGGACACCGTTGCCGCGTTCAGTCACGGCGGTGTCATCAACGTCATCCTGCATGAAATCTTGGGGACGGCGCGGCTGCTGTCCTTCCCGATCGATTACGCGTCGGTGACCCGATTGCTGTTCTCCCGCAGCGGGCAGGCGACCGTTGCGACGGTCAACTCGACCGAACACGTGTGGGACCTGCTGCCGCGGAATCGGCGATGGTAAACAAGTCTCGTGACATCAGCTAACCAACTCGACGGGCTCGACCTGCCTGCGCTGGACGGCTATCTGCGTTCGCTGGGCATCGAGCGCGACGGTGAGTTACGCGGCGAGTTCATCTCCGGCGGCCGCTCCAACCTCACCTTCCGCGTCTACGACGACGCGACGAGTTGGCTGGTGCGACGCCCGCCGCTGCATGGGTTGACGCCGTCGGCACACGACATGTCGCGCGAATACAAAGTGGTTGCCGCGTTGCAGGACACCCCGGTGCCGGTGGCGCGCACCATCGCGCTGTGCGAGGACGACTCTGTGCTGGGAGCGCCGTTTCAGATCGTCGAATTTGTTCCGGGCCAGGTGGTGCGGCGGCGGGCTCAGCTGGAATCGCTGAGCCGCACGGTCATCGACGGGTGCGTCAACGCGCTGATCCAGGTGCTCGTCGACCTGCACAGCATCGACCCGGAGTCCGTCGGGCTGGGCAACTTCGGCAAGCCCAGCGGTTATCTCGAGCGTCAGGTGCGGCGCTGGGGATCGCAGTGGGAATTGGTGCGGCTGCCCGACGATCACCGCGACGGCGACGTCGCCCGGTTGCATTCGGCGTTGCAGGAAGCCATCCCACAGCAGAGCCGAACCTCGATCGTGCACGGTGACTACCGCATCGACAACACCATCCTCGACGCGGACGATCCGACGCGGGTGCGCGCCGTGGTGGACTGGGAGTTGTCGACACTGGGCGATCCGCTCAGCGACGCCGCCCTGATGTGTGTGTACCGCGACCCGGCGCTGGACCTGATCGTCAATGCGCAAGCCGCCTGGACGTCGCCGCTGCTGCCTACGGCCGACGAACTGGCGGACCGCTACTCGCTGGTCTCCAAGCAGTCCCTCGGTCATTGGGAGTTCTACATGGCCCTGGCGTACTTCAAGCTCGCCATCATCGCCGCCGGGATCGACTTTCGCCGGCGGATGGCGCTGCTGGCCGCGGGCAAGGACGAGTCTGATGACGTGGCGCCCGAGGTGGTGGCGCCGCTGATCTCGCGTGGCCTGGCCGAGATCGCCAAGCCGGTCTTGTAGCGGCGGGCGCCTAGCGGGCTTGCGGACTAGCGGGCGACGAAGTTCTTTCTGGCGGCGTGGCGCAGCTGGACGATGCGTGCGGTGCCTGCGGCGACGGTGATCAGCCCGCCCACGACGGCCGCCAACAGGATGGCGACCCCCAGCGGCAGGGTCCAATGCCAGCCCAAGAACTGGAATTGGGCGGACGCCGTGTTCTGGGCGATGAAGATCAACAACAGAATCAGGATCAGGAAGCCGGCGATCAGCGCCGACCAGAGTGCACCGGTCCGGGTGAACTTGGAGGTTGGGTCCTTAACCGTGGCGCGTGAGGCGGGCGTCGCGGGCTTGGGCGGTGGTGGGGGCGGGGTGCTGCTGATCACCGATGTCGACGCCCTGCTGCCGGCCGACCCGGAGCCGGTCGCGGAGCCG
>NZ_LZLE01000028.1 GCF_001673155.1 Mycobacterium sp. 1423905.2
CGCGGCGGCGTGGTAGCAGACCGTCGCAACAACGGGCATGGCCGCGGTGACCAGCGCGACGCGTAGGTATTGCACCGCTGCCACGACCCGGTCATCGGCGCCGAGGTCGCGGGCGATGGCGACCAGTCCGGTCGATCCTCCGGCTACCAGCGCCAGTCCCCCGGTCAACGGGGTGACGTCCCGGTGCATACCGAGCAGCGCGCCGCCCGCGACGCTGATGATCAGGGTCCCGACGGCTACCGCGATGACGATCGGCCAGTTCGAGCCCAGCGCGCCGAACGAGATCTCGCGCACCATTAGCCCGGTGTACACGCCGATCACACCTTGGGCCGCCAGGCCTGTCGCCGGCAGCGCTTTGGGCGCGAACCGCGCCACCGACCAGGCGAAGACACTGCAGGTAACGGCGATGACGATGAGGTCGAACGCGTTCATGATGAGGTCCCTGTTCTTGTGACGCCGGCCGCTGTCGCGGCGTTGGCGGTGGTTGGCTTGAGGTCCGGGCGCTGCATGCTCTAGAGCCTCCAACAACCGCCTTGGCGAATTCTTGGTGAAAGCGGCTCAGTAGCCGGCGACCGCTTTCTTCACCACGGAGTTGACTTCGTCGGCCAGCAAGAACCGCTCGGCCACCAGCGCTTCGGCGGCCGCACGGACCGCAGCTGCGTAGTCGTCGCGGGTCGACCACCGTTCGGCGGCCGAGGGCCGTCCGGGCGGGAAGGGCAACTGGCTGCCGATGCGCTCGTAAAGGACGTCGGGCAGCTCGTCGATGTGGCGCCGGGGGTTCCAGCCGGTGAAAGCGGCAAGGGGCGCAGCGACCGCGGGCAGCCGGATGCCGGCCACCTCGTTGCCGTCCGCGTCTACCGCCGACACCAGGTCAACGAACGTTTCACCGAACTGCACGGGCCAACGTCCGACGCCGCGGTCGGCGTCGGGGCCCAGGTCGACGCGGCGCGCGTAACGCAGCGACGCGGGATCCGGAGCCGCGGTGTGGGAGAACATGGACAGCACATCCTTGCGGGAGACGGCGGTTCCGTCGCTGGTCCGCGGCACCTGGCTCGCCGGCGGCTCGACGCCGTCGGTAACCCACTGCTCCAGCGCGATCAGCAGGGCCCGGTTCACCGGAGTGACGTCGAGGCGGTGCACCGGGTTGGCGGCCGGCAGCGCTTCCTTGATCTGGCTGCTTCCGAAGTGGTCAGCGCCGGCGATCAGGTACGTGCGGACGTCGGGGTCCTCCGGCAGGTCCTCGCCGGTGTGCGGGTCCACGTGCAGCAGCGCACCGTCGCCGTGCCAGTACTCCGACGCGCTGTTGGTGAAGATCGTCTTAGGCACACCGCCGAGTTCGCGCTGGCGAGCAAGCAGGTCAGCAGCGGCGAACGGGGCAAGATTGCCGAATCCATTGGTCTGGGTGACCGACGGCTGCGCGAACCGGTGGTTGAACTCTCCGGTGGCGGCGCCGGCGAAGTCGCTGAACACGCCGTCGAAGACCGGCATTCCGGATTCGTCGATGTTCAGCCCCTCGTAGAGGAAGTGCCGTAGCAGCCGTCCCGACTGCGAGACGCCGTAGGCGAAGGTGTGGTCGATGCCGTCTGTCCGCAGGTGCGAGACGATGTCGCGGATGGCCAGCAATCCGCAGCCGGCGACCGGTGCGAGCGTGGTGCGGTACACCAGCTCGTAGGTGTGGAAGGGTTGGAAGCCGCCGTCGACCGCGACGTGCGTCGGGTCGGTGAACCGCCACGTCTCGCGAGGAATCGTGGTGGGCTCGGTGTCCGGAGAGGTGCGCACGGTCAAAGTGGCGTCGGGGTCGTTGATGTCGACGGTCGGGTAGTCGGTGAACTTGAACAGCACGTCGGCGCCTGGCACCGACTCGAGCTCCGGCGCCGAAAAGCTCAGCGCGTGAACATCACTGGCGTTGTCAGAACGCCATTCCAGGCGCATGAAGCCGGCCGGCACGTCGGCCTGGGGCGCGGTCAGGCCCAGGATGGCCGGCCCCCGCTGCACGTCCCACTGCCACCCGCACGACGCGATCGTCCATCCGCGCTCGAGCAGGAATCCGTTCTTGAACCACGGCGCGTAGGTGGGCACGCCGCGGTTGGGGACGACGAACAGCAGTTTGCCGTTGCCGCCATCGACCGGGCGCAGCATCCGCAGGTCCGCGTCGTAACGAACCAGCCCATCGTCGTCGCGGGGTGCGCGCTCGAGGTCGACGATGCCGTTGTTGGCGGGGCTTTCCGGGTCGACCGCGAAGTGGACGGTGGCCTCGACCCACTCGTAGCGAGTGTCGGTGTGCGGGTACACCTTGTGCGTCTGAACTGACTCTACGGTCATCGTCGGGCCCCCTTGGCGTGTCGTGGTCGGTACACGCACAAGGTTGTCGCGGCCCTCTTGGCGAATTCTTGGCTCGGCCTTGAAGGATTCTTGGCGACCGTCGCGGCAGCGTCAGACGCCGAGCATCGAGGTCAGGGGTGGACTCGGGGTACGCCGTCAACACGGGCGAGATTGTTTCGCGACAGCGCGCCTTGGCCGCGGTTGCCGTGCTGTCCCCGAGGGAAGTGGTGTGGCACGCTGACGCGCGGGCTGTGGCGCGGCTCTTCGTCGACAGTGAGAGTCAACCGCAGGATGCGACCGCCGAGCTGAACGAAGGCGCCGGGGTGCCAGGTCGTGGGCTGCCACGGTGTGAGTCGGGTCCAGCCCTGCTGCGCCGTTTCGCGCACGAAGACTCCGTTGGTGGAATTGCGGTCGACGACGACGACTTCTCCGTTGGCCACCCGGACCTCCAGGTGGGCCCGAGACATTTCACCGGTGTGATCGTCGATGCGGATAGGACGCAGTCCGCGTTTCGCGGCGTCGGACCCGTGCGGATCCCGGCCGATGACGACATCGCGGTCGAGTTCGAAGCGCGAGGTGTCATCCAGGACGATCCATCGCTTGGGCAGCGCTTTCTCGACTGTCTCTGCGGTGGAGAGGTTTTCGTGACTGGGAGCGGACACCGGCGCGGCCGGCGCGGAGGGAACGGCGGGCGCGGGCGCGGGCCGGGGGGCCGACGCGGCCTGCGTCGACCAGATCACCGCACCGTGTCCGGGCACGGTCCCTCCGGCGAGCTTGTACACCCCGTTGGCATCGGCCGAGGCCGGCCGCTGGCCGAAGTCGTCGACGGTGATGACGGCCGCTACCGCTGGCATGGGTACGGACTGGTGGAGTAAGCGTCCGCGGCCGTGTAGCACGGTCTGCCCCTGGGGGTTCTCGGGGCCGTCGTCGAGGGCAGCGGTGACACTGCCGCACAGCAATATCTCTAGCCCCGCCGCGGTGGGGATGATGATGCCGACGTCGACCAGCGTGCGCGTCCAGGTTGTTTCCCGCGCAACCTGCAGGAACGCACTGACCATCTGTTGCGCGTCGGTGCGCCGGACCATTTCGGTCAGTGCCGTCATCTGTTGTGCTGCAACGGATTGCGCGGTCAGCGGCGAGCGTTCGCGGTGGGCGACCACGATGACCGCACCGTTGACGTTGGCCACCAGGTGCTGACCGGGGATGACCTCGATCTCGCGCGGCGGCAGAGCGGGCGCGCTGGCCGACGGTTCCTCGGCCGGCAGCACGGGCGCCCCGGTCTCGTGCACCACCTCGGGCTCGCGCACCACTTCGGGTTCGGCTTCGGGCGCTTCGCTGATGCCGATGCGCGCGTGCAACCATCGCAGCGGGGGCGGCGCCCACCAGTTGAGGTCGCCGGCCAGCCGCAGGAACGCCGGCACCACGACGGCGCGAATGATCGTGGCGTCGATGACGACGGCCAGCGCCGTGCCGATGCCGAACATTTTCATGAAGGACAGTCCGTTGGCGAACGAGATCAGTGTGATCGTCAACAGCAGGGCGGCGCTGGTGACGATCCGGCCCACCCGGCCCAGCCCGATGACGGTCGAGGCGGTGTTCGACAACCCGGAGTCGCGGGCTTCCTTGATCCGGCTGAGCAGGAAGATCTCATAGTCGACGGACAAGCTGAACGCGATGGCGCACAGCAGGACCACCATGGACAGGTTCAGCGGCGCGGGTGTGATGCCCAGGACGTCGGCCAGATGCCCTTCTTGGAAGATCCAGACCATGATGCCCAGAACTGCGCTCAGCACAAGGAGATTCAGCACGAGCGCCTTCACCGGCACCACGACGCTGCCCGTGAACAAGAACAACAAGATGAACGTGGACACCGCAATCAGGCCGATCGCCAACGGAAGCTTGTCGGCGATGGCGGTGCGACTGTCGATCAGGGTGGCCGTCGGGCCGCCGACCTCGATCTGGTGGTTGGTCACCTTCGCCCGGATGTCGCGGACCAGATGTTGCGCGGTATCGGAGTCCGACTGGACCGACAGGTAGACGATCGCGTAGCTGGGGCCGGAAACGCCCGACGCCTGGGCGACCACCTGACCGTGTTCGTAGCGGCCGATGGGGCCGGTGACCAGGACCACCCCGTCCATGCGCGACACCTCGGGAGCGAGATTCTGCAACGCGCCGGCGTCATTGCGGGTGACCAACGTGACCGCCTGTGAGGGGTCCAGCGGGAAATCACGCTGCAGCGATTCGGCCACCAGGCGGGCGCTGGAATCGTTCGGCAGCGCGCGCTCGTCCGGGGTGGCGAATTGGACTTTGAGGAACGGAATCCCCAGTCCCAACAGCATTGCCACCACCGGTAGGGCGTAGAGCGTGGGCCGACGCGTCACCACCTCGGCGAAACGTCGCCAAAACAGCGAATCGGCCGACGGCGGAACCTTCCGGCGGATGACCGACAGTGAGTTGACCCGCTTGCCGAGCAGGGCCAGCAGCGCCGGCAAGACGACGATCGCGCTGAACGCCGACAGCAGAACGGTGGCGGTCGCGGCCAGTCCCACCGACCGCAGGAAGTAAGTAGGGAACACCAAGAGGCTGGTCATCGCCAGGGTGACGGTCGCCGCGCTGAACAGGATGGTCCGCCCGGCCGTGGTGACCGTGGCGACGATTGCCTGATGGTGTTGTCTGCCGTTGGCCAGTTCCTCGCGGAATCGCGACACCATCAGCAGGCCGAAGTCGATGGACAACCCGAGGCCGAATGCTGTTGTGACCGTGAGGGCGTGGACCGACACATCGGTGATCGTCGTCATGAGCAGCAGCACCGACAGCGTGGACACAATCGAGACGACCCCGACCACCACCGGGAGGACGGCCGCGATAAGACCGCCGAACACGATGACCAAGACGGCCAGCGAGATGGGCACCGCAATGCTCTCGCTGGTCTTCAGGTCGTGTTTGACCTTGTCGCGAATCTCTTGCTGCACGCCCAGCGCGCCGCCCGCGCGCACCGCGACGTTGGTGTCGTGGGGCAGGTTCGCGATGATCCGCTTGGCCGTGTCTGCCGCCTCGTCGGCGTTCCCGCCGACGTGCACGAGGATCAGTCCCGAGCGGCCGTCCTTGCTGACCAGGTCGCTGGCGTCGGAGTCGCCGAAGGCTCTGGTGACCTTTGCCTTGGGCTCGGCGGCGACCGCCCGCAGGACTCGGTCCTTCACCGCGGCGACCTCGGAGCTGTCGACGGTGCCCTCGCGAGGGAGCAGCTGGACGACCAGATTGGCGGTGGTGCCGAAGTGTTGATCCAAGAATTCGTCGGCTTGCGAGGATTCCGAATTCGGATCGGTGTTGCCGCCCGTCCCGAGTTTGTCGGACACTGAGCCGCCCAGTACGACGCTGATGCCGAGCAAGACCAGCACTGCCGCGAGCACCGATTTGGGGCGACGCACGGAGTTTTCGGCCAATCGCCTCAACATGTCAGCTGCCTTTCCCCGGTGATCGTCGCACCTCAGCAGTGTGTCGGGAAGGCCTTGGCGGTTTCTAAAATCCGACGACCCAATCCGGTCGGGGTGAAGCCGCTCAGTTGAGCGGCTCCCCGGCCAGCCACAGCCGCACCAGGCAGCGCCGTGCCTCCACCTCGGTAGCATCGACGAATCCGCGCCGGTTGTGCAATGTCGTGTAGTTGTCCGCGAACAGAACATCTCCGGGAACGAGGGTGAACTCGACGAAGTTGGCCGGGTCGTTCAGGGCGCGGTCGAACGCATCCAGCGCTTGGCGCTGGCGGTCGTTGAGCGGCTTACCGCCGCGGTAGTGGCCCAGTTCGATGTGCAGCCGGTTGTACCGAATGCGCACACCGTCGGGAGTGTCGGTGAAGACCGATCCGACAGTGATCGGGTCCTCCCCCGGTTCGGTTTCGTGCGAGCGGTCGAAGCAGAACTCCCCGTAAAGCTCGTCAACCAGTTCGGGTTGGGTCTGCAGCAGCGCGTTGTAGGCGGTGTGGCCGCTGACCATGACCGACTCCCCGCCCGACACCGACTTGCGCAGGCACAGCAGGCCGAGCACGTCGGGGCGGCTGCCGGCGTAAGCGCACGCCGAGTCGGTGTGAAAGATCAGTTCCGAGTTGGTCTTCGAGCCGCGGGCCTCTGCCACGGATTGTCCGGTGTCCTGCACCAGGTACACCCGGTCGCCCTGCCGGTTCTGCGGCTGAGGTCCGCCCAGGTAGGTGCCCAGGCCCCAGTACAGCATCGAGGCCTCCTCGTCGGTCCAGTCGTTCAAGGGAAGGCCGCGCAGCACGCAGAACCCCGGACCGAGACGCAGGCAGTGCCGGATGCCGCGAGCGATCTCGGCGAGTTCCGGCTCCTGAAAGTCCGACGCCTCGATGGTGTCGAGCCGCCGGCCCCGGCGCCGCAACCGGTCCCGGATCCGCAGGCATGCCTCGGCCTGTCGCGGCTCGACCGCAATCATGTAGTCGTATTCGCCCAGGCCGGCGTGGTCCCAGACCGTCGGTCCGGCCATCGGCTGCCGCCGAGCGCCTGACGCCGCTTGCGCCGCTTCGTTGGTCCGCGACTCGTTGTTCTCGACCAAAGTGGACATTTCTGCTCATCCCCTATCGTCCTGGCTTGCTTTCTATGAAGTTTCAATGACTGGTCTTGGAACTTTCTTGAAGTGCTTTCCTCCGGCTTCCCAGGCTTGACGGCACCGGCGGCATCTGCATAGTGTCAAGTACCTGATACTCAATATTGAGCGAGGTGAGCCGTTGTATTCACCGGAGCTAGCCCGCCCCTTCGCGCCGCACCGCCAACGCGCGTACGTCTGGCTGCTGTCGATCGTCGGAGCGGTATTCGTCTTCATGACGATCGCGGAGGCGACCGGATTGCTGCCCCCGACGCTCACCGTCGACGTAGCGGCCAACGTCATCTTCGGCGTTCCGGTGATCGTCCTGCCGCTGATCTTGTTCTGGAAAGCCCGCGGCGAACAACGTTCCCGCCTCGAGTTGGCCGCCGAACTCACCTTGATCTATGTACCGCTGACCATCGGCAGCCAGTTGACCTATGAGTTGCCCTTTCTCATCGGTCACCCGCTACATCTGTGGCACCCGACCACCGACCCGGGGTGGCGGTGGTTGTGGTGGCAGTACGGCCTGGCCGACACCCGCTACCGCAGCGACAACAACTGGATCTTCGGTTTGGAGTTCGGGGCGGTGGTGATCGGACTGGTCCTGGGACTGGTGTGGCTTCGGCTACTTCGAAAGGACCTGCCCGACGAGTCTCGGATCAAGTGCCTGTGGCTGACGTTCGTGGGCATCACGGTGTTGCTGGCCGGCACCATCGTGTACTACGTCTCGGAGATTCGCGCCGCGTTCGGCGACATCGGCCAAGGTGCCTACGGGCTGTGGTTCAAGTTCGTCGGGGAAAACGTGCCGTACATGATCTTGCCGTTCTTTGTGCTCTACGCCGTGTACCTGCAGGTCGACTACTTGACCAGACGCGCCGGCGCTCGTGGCGAGTCTTCCGCTGGCAGCGACGCCAGTTCCCGGCCCGCGGAGCCGTTACCCGCCTGATCGTCGCTCGGCCGGTGAAGTCGCCGCTCAGATCGAGGATGCGACGCCCACCGAGTCAGCGATGCGTTCAGCCGCCCAGCGCGTGGCCGCGATCATCTGATGCGGCGGACGTGCAGCCGAGATCAACGTGCACACCACGGCGATGCCCGATGAGGAGCCGAAGGGGATGCCCATCGCCACGCAGCTGTGATTGACGGCCACTTGACCGGCGTCCACCAGCGGGACGGTGGCCGCGAGGCAGTCGTGCGCGCGCCATTGGGCGGTTTCGGGCGGCACGTGGTTGCCGGCCCGGGCGACGAACCGGACGGGCGAACGGGCTTCCAATGTGTCGAGGTAGACCGGTCCGTCACCGAGATCCGCGGACAGGCTCACAGCGGCTCCGGTGATGGTGGCGAGTTCGGCCATGGGTCTGCGCGATGCCACGCGCAGTCTGGCCGCGGGGGTGACGGTCGCACCGAGCCGGAGCAGGCTCGCGCCCAACGCGTAACGCGATCCCTCGCGCCGGACGGCTCCGCCTTCGAGCAACTGCCGGAGCAAGCGATGCACGGTTGGATGCGGGATGCCCGATGCCGCACTGAGGTCGACCAGCCGCACCGGCTGCAGCTCGGCGACCAGGTCGAGGAGGATGAACGCACTTTCGACGACGCCCCGGTTCGGCGCGGCCGCACCGCCACGATCGGGCTCCTTGACGATCATGGCCCGCCTTTCCGACAGCGACCTGGTGGGCTCGCCAGTAGTCGACCACATGCACCCCTGCGCCCCGACACATCGTCCACTCAGCTGGCTATCGGATCAACTCCGGTTGATTGTCCATGTCCGGCAATACCTGTCAGTGGATGATCCCCTGGCGCAGGTAGCCGATCACTTGCAAGATGTCGGGCAGCGGCACGCCGTTCGCCGGCATCAGACCTGCTTGCCGCAGGACCTGCGCCTGGTCCCAGTAGAGCGTTTCGCTGGACATCGACCCGCCGCGGAACTTCACCACCACGACGAAGGGAACCTCGAGTAGTACACCCGTCGCCGGTACGCCGGGCAGCAGATGCGGTAGCTCACGATCGTGGGTGAGTTGCATGATGCACTCGTCGACCAAGATGTCGTCGCCGAGGGATCGCGCGACGACTTCCAAGGTCACATCGGGCGGTTGAGCCGGAATGAACACATCGGCGTAGTAGTGGCGCAACGCCTCACGCCCCGACGCTCCGCTCATCGTCGGGAGATGCATGACGCGCGCCTCGGGAACCATCGTCGACACAGTGAGATCGGCGTCCCTGGCTTCGAATTCGTAACTCGTGTGCCGCTCCCACAGAGCGACCATCGCGTCGTGGTTCGTCGTCGCCCTGTCCACCTCGGTCATGTGCTGACGGTAGAAAGACCTGCGTCGCACTCGCCAACCGATGTTCGGTGAGTGGACAAATCGCCATGGCAGACCTGAGGCACCACGCAGGCTTCCAACGCATTCTGGATACTTGTCCGATGGCGCACACCGACCTCGTCCTGTACCGCACCGCTGACCGCGTCGCACTCATTACCGTCAATGACCCGGACCGGCGCAACGCCGTCACCGACGTCATGTCGGCGCAATTGCGGGCCGCGGTCGAGAAAGCCGAAGCCGACGAAGCGGTGCACGCCGTCGTGGTCACCGGTGCGGGTAAGGCGTTCTGCGCCGGCGCTGACCTCAGCGCCCTGGGGGCCGCCGGTGGCGGCGGCGCCGAGTCGGGCTTGCAGCGGCTTTACGACGGGTTCATGGCGGTGGGCAATTGCACTTTGCCGACCATCGCGGCGGTCAACGGAGCGGCGGTCGGCGCCGGTCTGAATCTGGCGTTGGCCGCCGACGTGCGCATCGCCGGACCCGGGGCGATGTTCGACGCGCGCTTCCAGAAATTGGGGATTCATCCTGGCGGTGGTGCGACCTGGATGCTGCAGCGCGGGGCGGGACCCCAAGTCGCTAGGGCTGCTTTGTTATTCGGTATGCGCTTCGACGCCGAATCCGCCGTGCGGCATGGTTTGGCATTGCAGGTCGCCGACGACCCCGTCGCGGCGGCCCTGGAACTCGCCGCCGGCCCGGCCGCAGCACCCCGCGAGGTGGTATTGGCGACCAAGGCCACCATGCGCGCCACCGCCAGCCCCGGCTCCCTGGACAACGAACACCACGAGTTCGCCAAGAACACCGAATTGGGCCCGCAGGCCACTTCGATTCAATCGCCGGAATTCGCCGCGCGATTGGCCGCCGCCCAACGCAGGTAGTGCTGTAGCTACCTAGTGTGACCAGTCGACCGGGTACACCTGATGGCTACCGCGGAGCCCTTTGAGTTCCACGTCGCGCGGTGGGTCGAGTGCAATGTCGACCGCTCCGTTGATCGCGTCGCGGACGGATTCACTGATCAGGATTTCCCCACCGTCGGCCTGGCCGGCTACCCGGGCGGCCATCGCGACGTTGCGCCCGAACAGGTCGTCTCCCCGCCGGACCGAACTGCCCATGTGCAGGCCGATGCGCACCCGAATCCGGTCCCACCGCTCGGGATTTTCCTGCAATGCGCGTTGCACGGCAATTCCGCAGCGCACCGCTTGTGCCGCGTCGGCGAAGGCGATCATGAATCCGTCACCCTGCGTCTTCACCACGTGACCACCGTGAGCGTCGACCTGTCGGTGGATCAGTTTGTTGTGCCGCTCGAGTAATTTGACCCAGCCTCGGTCGCCCAGTTCCTCGTTGAGTTCGGTGGAGCCTTCGATGTCGGAGAAGGCGATCACCACGTCGCCGTCCGCGGTCAGCCTGGCCAGGTTGGGCCGTTCGACCTGAGCCCATCCGGCGAGGTCTTCGATTGAGTTACGGACCGTCGCGCCAATTCCTTTGTTGATCAAGGAGTCAGCGGTGCGCCAGGCAGTGCGCAGGGCAATCGGTGCGACTCCGGGTCGGCGCCGGCGCCGCGGCCGGTCTTCTCGAAGGCGCTGAATCGCTACTCGCGCTCCCGCCAATTGCCGCCGCGACACGACGAGCAGTACCCCGGTGGTGACCAGACCGGCGAATTCGGCGGTAGCGACGATCGCCCAGATGACGGCCGCGCTCACGAATCGCTGGCTGTGGGCTCGGATTCGCCGGCCCGCCGCAGCATCATCTCGGCGTGCCGGAGCACCGGCGAGTCCACCATCTGCCCCTCGAAGGCGAAGACGCCGCGTTCGCTGCGCGATGCAACGAGAACCCTTCTGGCCCAGGCGAGTTTCTCGTCGCTGGGCCGATATGCTCTGCGCACTAGGTCGACTTGGCTGGGATGGATGCAGACGGTGACGTCGAAGCCGACCGCTGCGGCGTCGTTGGCCTCTTCCTGCAATCCTTCGGTGTCGCGAATGTCCAAGTGCACCGCGTCCAGTGCCAGGCGTTCAAAGGCGGCTGCTGCCAATAGAACCGTCGACCGGACATGGCGGGCCACGTCGCGATAGCTTCCGTCCGCGCGACGGCTGGAGCTGCCGCCCAACGTGGCGACCAAATCTTCGGCGCCCCACATCATCGCCACGGTGTTGGCTGCGGCCGCAATTTCGGTCGCGAACAACGCCCCCCGCGGTGTCTCCACCAAGGCGACCACGTCAAGCGGTGCCAACGCCACCACCTGCTCGGCCGACTCGGTCTTCGCCAGCATCACCGTCGTGTACGCGGTCTGCGTCAGCGCCGCCAAGTCCAGGGCTTGCTCAGCAGTGCCACTGGCGTTGATCCGCACCACGGTACGTCCCGGATCCAACGGGGTGTCCTGAAGTGCTTGGCGGGCAGCGGATTTCTCGGCTTGGGCCACGCCGTCTTCGAGATCGAGGATCACCACGTCGGCGGCCGCCGCGGCCTTGGCGAACCGTTCGGGCCGATCGGCCGGACAAAACAGCCATCCCGGTCCGGCGGCGCGCAGATTCATCGGGCCCCTTCCTCGGTGGGCCGCTTCTGCACCAATGTCGTGCGAACGGCTCGGGCGACCACGTCGCCGTGTTGGTTGCGGCCGGTGTGTTCCAGGGTGACGATGCCTTCGCCCGGCCGGCTCTTCGATTCGCGTTTGCCGGTGCAGACGGTCTCGGCGTAGAGGGTGTCGCCGTGGAAAACCGGCTTGGGGAACGAGACTTCGGAGAAGCCGAGGTTGGCGACGATAGTCCCCAACGTCAGCTGCGCCACCGACAACCCGACCAACGTCGACAGGGTGAACATCGAGTTCACCAACCGCTCGCCGCGAAAACCCGGCTGCTCGGCCGCCCAAGCCGCGTCCAGATGCAGCGACTGCGTGTTCATCGTTAATGTCGTGAACAACACATTGTCGGCCTCGGTGACGGTACGACCGGGCCGGTGCAGGTATGTCGTCCCTTCCTCGAACTCTTCAAACCACAAGCCGCGCTGAACAATCGACTTCTCCGTCACGACAGACCCAGCGATCGCGCGATGAGCATCAGCTGCACCTCGGTGGTCCCCTCCCCGATCTCGAGGATCTTGCTGTCGCGATAATGTCGGGCCACCGGATATTCGTTCATGAAGCCGTAGCCGCCGTGAATCTGGGTGGCGTCCCGCGCGTTGTCCATTGCCGCCTCCGAGGCGATCATCTTCGCGATCGCGGCTTCCTTCTTGAATGGCTTGCCCGCCAACATCTTCGCCGCCGCTTCGTAGTAGGCGGTCCGGGCGACGTGGGCGCGCGCTTCCATGCGCGCGATCTTGAAGCTGATCGCTTGATAACGGCCGATCGGCTGGCCGAAGGACTGGCGTTCCTTGGCGTACTTGACGCTTTCGTCCACGCACCCCTGCGCTGCACCGGTGGCCAGCGCAGCGATGGCGATGCGGCCCTCGTCCAAGATGGACAGGAAGTTCCCATAGCCGCTGCCGCGGGCGCCGAGCAGGTTCTCCTCGGGGACACGGACGTCGTCGAAGGACAGCGGGTGGGTGTCGGATGCGTTCCAGCCGACCTTGTTGTAGACGGGTTCGACGGTGAATCCCGGTGTGCCGCTGGGCACGATAATCGTCGAGATCTCCTTCTTCCCGTCGCCGATGGTGCCCGTGACGGCGGTGACCGTGACCAGCGACGTGATGTCGGTACCGGAATTGGTGATGAATTGCTTGCTGCCGTTGACCACCCACTCGCGGTTGTCGAGGCGAGCGGTGGTCCTGGTGCTGCCCGCGTCCGATCCCGCGCCGGGCTCGGTCAGCCCGAAGCCGGCCAGCGCACGGCCGGCCACCAAGTCTGGCAGCCACTTCTGTTTCTGCTCTTCGGTGCCGAACCGGTAGATCGGCATGGCACCGAGGCTGGCTCCGGCCTCGAGCGTGATGGCGACCGACTGGTCGACCTTGCCCAGCTCCTCGAGAGCGAGCGACAGCGCGAAGTAGTCCCCGCCCATGCCTCCGTACTCTTCCGGGAAGGGTAGGCCGAACAGGCCCATGTCACCCATCTTCGCGACGATTTCGTACGGGAAGCTGTGTTCCTCATCGTGTTTGGCCGAGACCGGCGCGACTACGGTACGGGCGAATTCGGCCACGGTGTCGCGAAGGTCTTCGTATTCCTTGGGCAGCGTGCCCGCCGTGATGGTTGTCGTCATGATCAGTCCTTGCTTTCTGCTGCAGAGTCGTCGGCCGGAGTAAGCCGGGCCAGCACCTGATCGACCGTCACTTGGTCACCCTTGGATACCAGCACTTCCACGCGTCCCGAAACCGGTGCGGTGAGCGAATGTTCCATCTTCATCGCCTCGACAACCACGACCACGTCTCCCTCGGCGACCTCGTCTCCGGAGACGGCGGATACGGCAATGACGTTGCCGGGCATCGGGCTCACGACTTCGGCTTCACGTGTGCCCACCGCGCGATGGATCTTGTTCTCTTCGGCCTCACGCAAATGCCAGGTGCCGCGCTCGTCGGCGATCCATAGATGCCGGTCGGCCTCCGCCCAGCGGTATTCGCGGCGCAGGCCGTTCAGCGTTGCGTACAGCCGGCCCGGCGCAACTTCCGCACTAGCTGCCACTATTTCGTCATCACCGACTTGTACCGTCGCGGCCTCGGGCAGGCCCCACACCGACACCGTCTCAGTGCGCAGCGCGGTCTGCATCGCGGTGCGCACCGGCACGGTCACGCCGCCGACTCGCCAGCCGCTCGGAGTTACCCAGGGGTTGTCTGCGGCCCGACGGGCCAGGGCCCATTGCCGGTAGAGCGCCCCTGCGGCCAGTACGTCGTCGGGTGCTGCCTGCGGTGTGAAGTCGGCCAACCGCTCGTCCAACAGTGCGGTGTCCAGGTCCCCGGCTTGCACCCGCGAGTCGGCGAGCAGGAAACGAAGGAACTCGACGTTGGTCTGCACACCCAACACCGCGGTCTGCGCCAGTGCCTGATCGAGTCGAGCCAATGCTTGATCGCGGTCGGTGCCGTGCGCGATGACCTTGCTCAGCATCGGGTCGTAGTCACTGCCCACCACCGTGTCCGCCAGCAGCGAGGAGTCCACTCGCACACCAGGACCGGTCGGTTCCAGTGCCTGCAGCACCCGGCCTCCGGTGGGGAGGAATCCGCGGCCGGGGTCCTCGGCATAGACCCGCGCCTCGATCGCGTGGCCGTCGAGTTCGACGTCGTCCTGCGCGAACCCCAACTTCTCCCCGGCGGCCACCCGCAACTGCCACTCCACCAGGTCCAATCCGGTGATCGCTTCGGTGACCGGGTGTTCGACTTGCAGTCGGGTGTTCATCTCCATGAAGAAGAATTCGTCCGGCCGCTCGGCGGAGACGATGAATTCGACCGTTCCGGCACCGACATAGTCCACACTGCGGGCGGTGTTGCAGGCCGCCAGTCCGATCCGGTCGCGGGTCTGCGAATCCAGCAGCGGCGACGGCGCCTCCTCGATCACTTTCTGGTGACGCCGTTGCAGACTGCATTCGCGCTCACCCAGATGCACGACGTTGCCGTGCGTGTCGGCCAGTACCTGCACCTCGATGTGCCTGGGCCGCAACACGAATCGCTCTAAGAACAACGTGTCGTCACCGAACGATGACGCGGCCTCGCGCCGGGCGCTGACCAACGCCTCGCGCAACCGCGCCGGATCGTGCACCAGCCGCATGCCCTTACCGCCGCCGCCGGCCGACGGTTTGATGAGCACCGGGTAACCGATGTCCTCGGCCGCCGCGACCAAGTCATCGTCGGTCAGTCCGGGTTTGGCGACTCCGGGAACCACCGGCACGTCGAAGTCCGCGACCGCGTTCTTGGCGGTGATCTTGTCGCCCATCACCTCGATGGCGCGCACGGGCGGTCCGAGGAAGACCAATCCCGCGCGATCACACGCCGCCGCGAAATGCGCGTTCTCCGAGAGAAACCCGTAGCCCGGGTGAATCGCCCGCGCTCCCGTGCGCCGCGCCGCGTCGACGACCTTGCCGATGTCGAGGTAACTTTCGCGCGCCGGGGCCGGTCCCAACCGCACGGCGGTGTCGGCTTCGACGACATGGCGCGCTGCCGCGTCGGCGTCACTGTAGACGGCCACCGACCGTACGCCCAGCCGGCGCAGCGTGCGGATGACCCGCACCGCGATCTCGCCACGGTTTGCCACTAGGACGGTGTCGAACATGGCCTCACATCCTGAACACGCCGTAGGAGACCGGTGCGAGCGGAGCGTGTGCGCATGCTGAAAGCGCCAGCCCAACAACGGTCCTGGTGTCGGCGGGATCGATGATGCCGTCGTCCCACAGTCGCGCAGTGGAGTAGTACGGGTTGCCCTGATCCTCGTATTGCTCCCGGATCGGCGCCTTGAATGCGTCCTCCTCCTCGGGAGACCACGGTGTGCCGGAGGCGCTGAGCTGCTCGCCGCGCACGGTCGCCAGCACCGACGCGGCCTGCTCACCACCCATCACCGAGATCCGCGCGTTGGGCCACATGAACAAGAAGCGCGGCGAGTACGCCCGACCGCACATTGAATAGTTGCCCGCGCCATAGGATCCGCCGATTACCACGGTGAGCTTGGGCACGCGGGCGCAGGCCACAGCGGTCACCATTTTGGCGCCATGCTTGGCGATGCCGCCGGCTTCGTAGTCGCGGCCGACCATGAACCCGGCGATGTTCTGCAAGAACAGCAGCGGGATGTTGCGTTTGTCGCAGAGCTCGATGAAATGCGCTCCCTTGAGCGCCGATTCGCCGAAAAGGACGCCGTTGTTGGCGATGATGCCGACCGGGTGACCGTGGATGCGCGCGAAGGCGGTTACCAGCGTCTTGCCGTACAGCGCCTTGAACTCGCTGAATTCGCCACCGTCGACCAGTCGCACGATCACCTCGTGTACGTCGTAGGGCACCCGTGGATCCGGTGGCACGACGTCGTACAGCTCGGTCTGGTCGTGCTTGGGCGGCACCGATGACGTCACCTCCCATTGCCCGGGCGCTCGGGGGGCGAAGGTGGCGGCGATGTCACGGACGATGCGCAGGGCGTGTTCGTCGTCGTCGGCCAGGTGGTCGGTCACACCGGATACCCGCGAGTGCAGGTCGCCCCCGCCTAGGTCCTCAGCCGAAACGATCTCTCCCGTGGCGGCTTTCACCAGTGGCGGGCCACCCAGGAAGATGGTGCCCTGCTCGCGCACGATGACGGCTTCGTCGCTCATGGCCGGGACATACGCACCGCCCGCGGTGCAGGAACCCAGTACGGCGGCCACTTGTGGAATGCCCTTGGCGCTCATGGTCGCCTGGTTGAAGAAGATCCGCCCGAAGTGTTCGCGGTCGGGAAACACCTCGTCCTGCCGGGGCAGAAAGGCGCCGCCGGAGTCCACGAGGTAGATGCACGGCAGCAGGTTCTGCACTGCAACCTCTTGGGCCCGCAGGTGTTTCTTGACCGTCATCGGGTAATAGGTGCCGCCCTTGACCGTCGCGTCGTTGGCGACGACGACGCACTCACGCCCGGATACCCGGCCGATGCCGGTGATGATTCCCGCGCCGGGCGACTCATCGCCGTACATGCCGCCGGCGGCCAGCGGGGACAGTTCGAGGAAGGGGCTGCCGGGATCGAGCAGGCGGTTCACCCGTTCCCTAGGCAGCAGCTTGCCGCGGCTGACGTGCCGCTCGCGCGCGCGTTCGTTGCCGCCCCGAGCAGCCACGGCCAGCTTTTCGTTCAACTCCGCCACGAGGCGACGATGCTCGTCGGCGAACGACGGCGCGATGGTTGTCACCGGGTGGCCAGGTCTTGAAGGACAAGCGGCGGTTGGGTTTTCGCGACGACCTCTTCCACCGAGACGTCGGGCGCGGTCTCGATGAGGTGCAGGCCATCCTCGCAGACGTCGATCACCGCAAGTTCGGTGACGATGCGGTTGACACAGCCGACCCCGGTCAGCGGCAAGGTGCAGCGTTCGAGGATCTTCGGGCTGCCGTCTTTAGCGGCGTGTTCCATCATCACGATGACCTTGCGCGCCCCGTGGACCAGATCCATCGCTCCGCCCATGCCTTTGACCATCTTGCCGGGGATCATCCAGTTAGCGAGGTCTCCGGTGACTGAAACCTGCATGGCGCCCAGCACGGCCACATCGAGGTGGCCGCCGCGGATGATGCCGAAGGACGTGGAGGATCCGAAGAACGCCGCGCCGGGCAACGTGGTGACGGTTTCTTTGCCGGCGTTGATCAAGTCGGCGTCGACCGCGTCGGGACGCGGGTACGGGCCTACCCCGAGGATGCCGTTCTCCGAATGCAAGACGACGTGGACGCCGGCCGGGATGTGATTGGGAATCAGGGTCGGCATGCCGATCCCGAGGTTGACGTATTGGCCGTCCTCGAATTCCGATGCGACCCGTGCGGCCATGTCGTCGCGGCTCCAGGTCATCGCACCGTCTCTTTCTCGATTCGCTTGACCGGATTGGGCACGTGCACCACCCGATTCACGAAGACGCCTGGAGTGTGCACCGTCGCAGGGTCGATCTCCCCGGGCTCGACGAGCTCTTCGACCTCAGCGATGGTGATGCGCCCCGCCGGCGCGCATTCCGGATTGAAATTGCCCGCCGCGTATCGGTACACCAGGTTGCCGTGCCGGTCGCCCTTCCACGCGTGCACCAGGGCGAAGTCGGTGCGGATGCCGCGCTCGAGCACATAGGTCATGCCGTCGAATTCACGGGTCTCTTTGGTGGGCGACATCACCGCCACCCCGCCCGACGCGTCGTAGCGCCACGGCAAACCACCGTCGGCGATCTGGGTGCCGACCCCAGCCGGGGTGTAGAACGCCGGGATGCCCATGCCTCCGGCGCGCAGTCGCTCGGCCAGCGTGCCCTGCGGGGTCAGCTCGACCTCCAACTCACCGGACAGAAACTGGCGGGCGAACTCCTTGTTCTCTCCGACGTAGGAGGAGACGGTGCGGCGAATTCGTTTGTGCTGCAACAGCACACCCAGCCCGACGCCGTCGACGCCGCAGTTGTTCGACACCGTCTCCAAGTCCGTGACGCCGCTTTCGGCCAACGCCGCGATCAACGCCTCCGGGATCCCGCACAGGCCGAATCCTCCAACCGCCAGCGACGCCCCGTCGGGAATGTCCGCCACCGCCTCGGCAGCGGAAGCCACCACTTTGTCCATGCCGCAGCGCCTCTCGGAGATTTCAGTTAATGTCGATTAACTGGCGCCGAGGATACCATTCGGCGTCGCCCTCAGTCCAGGGCAGTAGGTCGTCGCTGGCGACCCGCAATAGAACCGGCGTGCTAAGTTAGTCACGATTAACCGAGCTGTCCAGGAGGCGTGCATGACAGCGTCCGTCCCGGACGGTCCGGTCAACCAGTCGGAGACACCAAATCGCCGCAGTCAGTTGAAGTCTGACCGGCGCCAACAACTCTTGGCGGCCGCCGAGCGGTTGTTCGCCGACCGCGGTTTCCTCGCGGTGCGGTTGGAGGACATTGGTGCCGCCGCCGGCGTCAGCGGCCCCGCCATCTACCGGCACTTCTCCAACAAGGAATCATTGCTCGTCGAGTTGTTGGTAGGCGTCAGCGCTCGACTTCTCGCCGGAGCACGCGACGTGGCAGCGAAGAGCCCGGACGCCACCGCGGCACTCGACGGGCTCATCGAGTTTCACCTCGACTTCGCCCTCAACGAGCCGAACTTGATCCGCATTCAAGACCGCGACCTCGCGCATCTGCCCCCCACCGCCAAGCGGCAGGTGCGCAAAGCACAGCGGCAGTACGTCGAGGTGTGGGTGGAGGTCTTGGGTCAACTGCACCCCGATCAGCCGCAGAGCGATGCACGGCTGATGGCGCATGCCGTCTTCGGCTTGCTGAACTCCACGCCGCACAGTGTGAAGTCGGCCGACCCGGTGCGATCGCGCGCCGTGATGCGAGCCATGACGATCGCCGCGTTGGGCGCCGCTGAGCACTGACGCGTGAAGCCGCGCGGGCGGCGCTGGCAAGATGGGTGTCGACGGCTACCGCGTCAGCAGCCCTGCACCGCGGTCCGACTGCCCAGCCTGAAGAAAAAGCCCAGGTACCCTGCAAACCATGAGGTGGACATGAGCGATCCGCGCCGCCACGAGCGGTACGGTCCCCCTCAACCGGGGCCGTCGCCCTGGTCGCAGGAGTATCCCTACCCGCAGTCTGATCCGGCCTACGCCGACCAGGCGCCGTACTCGGCTACCTACGGCGGCAACTATTCGCCCTGGGCGCCCAACGAAGCCGGCGCCACCCAGCAATTGCCGCCGTATTGGCAGCAGGACCAGGTGGCAGCCGGCGGACCACCACCAGAGGGGCCACCACCGCCCGAAGGACCGCGCACGCCGCGTTGGTTGTGGTTCGTCGCTGGCGGCGCGGTGTTGCTGGTCGTCGCGTTGGTGATCGCGCTGGTCGTCGCGAACATTTCCACGAAGAGTCAGACGGCAGTCGAGCCGCTGCCGCCCATGCCCACGCCGAGCACGACCGCTCCGACGCCGACGAAGCGGACCTCGCCGACCACGCCGAGCCTCACGCCGACGCCTACGACGACCACCGAATCAGGGGTTCCTGCGCCTACCGCGACCACCGGCCAAGGAGCCATGCAGACCGTCGTCTACACCATTTCCGGTGAAGGCCGCGCGATCAGCGTCTCCTACATGGATACGGGCAACGTCGTGCAGACCGAATTCAACGTGGCTCTGCCGTGGAGCAAAGAGGTCAGCTTGGCCAAATCAACCACCAGTCCGCCCAGCGTCACCATCATCAACATCGGCCACAACATCACCTGCTCGGTCAGTGTGGGCGGGGTGCAGGTGCGTCAGCGCACCGGAGTCGGCCTGACCATCTGCGACGCCCCGCTCTAGGACGGTTCGGCCGCGACGGCATCGCCATGGCGCGGCACCCGCACGGCCAGCATGGCGAGCAGGCCTACCGACAGCACCAGACAGATTCCGCCCAAGCCGGCGCGCACGGCGTTGAACACGTCGACGAACACCGAGAACAACCAGGGCCCTAGGAACGCGACGGCCCGGCCCGTCATGGTGTAAAGGCCGAAGGCCATGCCTTCTTTACCGTGTTGGGCCATCCGCAGCAGCAGGGCTCGCGCCGACGACTGCGAGGGTCCGATGAACAGACACAGCAACAGCCCGCAGACCCAGAAAGCCAGCGCACCGGACAGCGTCATCAAGGTGAAACCCGCGGCGAGGATGGCGGCCAGGGACGCGACGATGACCGGTTTGGAGCCGACGCGGTGGTCGACGAACCCGCCCGCCACCGCGCCCAGCGCCGCGACGGTGCTGGCTGCCACGCCGAAGATCAACACGTCGCCTTGGTTGAGGCCGTACACGGTTACGCCGAGCACCGCGCCGAAGGCGAATATGGCGGAGAGCCCGTCGCGAAAGATTGCGCTCGCGACCAGGAAATAGATGAGGTTGCGGTCGCGACGCCATTGCGTGGTGAGGTCCGCCCACAGCTTGCGATAACCGCCGAGCATGCTGGTCGGGTGCGACAGCTCAGCGGTATTCGGCAGCCGGTGGGCGACGAAGAGTAGCGGCAAGGCCATGATCGCCAGCCACGCCGCCGCCAGCAGCATGGCGGCTCGGACGTTGAGTCCGTCTCGGACGGGTAGGTGCAGCAGACCGCGGGTATCGCCGCTGCCGGCGATAAAACCCAGGTACACCAGCAGCAACAGCAAGACGCTGCCCAGATAACCCGCCGCCCAACCCAGACCGGAGATGCGGCCGGCGGTGTCCGGAGTCGAGAGCTGGCGCAGCATCGCGTTGTACGGAACGCTGGACAGGTCGCCGCAGGCGGCCGTCGCCGCCAGCAACACCAGACCGGCCCACAGGTAGCCGGGGCTGTCCCGGATGAAGAACATTCCGCAGGTCAATGCGACCGCGAGGCCAGTCAGGGTGCTCAGAGCGACGCGCCGTCGGTGTGGGGACTCGACCCACACTCCGAGGGCCGGGGCCAACACGGCGATCGTCAGGCCGGCGACGGCGCCGGCACGGCCCAGCCAGCTTGCCGGGGAGGTACCGCCGGGCATGCCCTCCCCGACGCTGCTGGTCAGGTAAACCGAGAACACGAATGTCGCCACGATCGCGTTGAGACCGGTGGAGCCGGCGTCCCAGAGCGCCCAGGCGGCTACCCGCGAGCGCATCGGAGCGGCCGGCTCTCGCCCACCCTGCATTTTTGCAGGGCCGTTCTCGGCTTTCGTCTGCTGATTTACCGGCTCGGTGAGGTGGTGTTCAGCTGAATCCGACTCCGGCTGACTCATGCCCGGCACTTTAGGCGGTTTGGTAGCGATCCGCTGCGCCCGGCTACCGCCGCGCTTGCGATCGCTACGAAGGCGGTTTGGTAACGATCCGCTGCGCCCGGCTACCGCCGCGCTTGCGATCGCTACGAAGGCGGTTTGGTAGCGATCCGCTGCGCCCGGCTACCGCCGCGCTTGCGATCGCTACGAAGGCGGTTTGGTAGCGACCCGCCGGGTCAACCTCCCCCGATCGCTACGATGGCCGCATGCCGATCCCCGCTCCCAGTCCTGACGCGCGCGCGGTTGTCACCGGAGCCTCGCAAAACATCGGCGAAGCGCTGGCCACCGAGCTCGCCGCCCGCGGCCACAGCCTGATCATCACCGCGCGGCGCGAGAACTTGCTCAACGAGTTGGCCGACCGGCTCTCCGACAAGTACCGCGTCACAGTGGACGTGCGACCGGCCGACCTCGCCGATCCCGCAGACCGCGCCAAACTGTGTGAGGAACTGGCCTCCCGACCGATCTCAATTCTGTGCGCCAACGCCGGCACGGCGACCTTCGGCCCGGTGTCAGGCCTCGACCCGGCCGGCGAAAAGGCTCAGGTGCAACTGAATGCCCTTGGCGTGCATGACCTTACGTTGGCGGTCCTGCCAGGGATGGTCAAACGCGGAGCCGGCGGCATTTTGATATCCGGCTCGGCGGCAGGCAACTCGCCCATCCCCTACAACGCGACCTATGCCGCCACCAAGGCGTTCGCCAACACGTTCAGCGAATCGTTGCGCGGTGAATTGAAGAACTCCGGCGTGCACGTGACACTGCTGGCTCCCGGCCCGGTCCGCACCGATCTGCCCTCGGCCGACGAAGCGTCGCTGGTGGAGAAGCTGGTACCGGAGTTCCTCTGGATCTCGACCGAACACACCGCCCAAGTCTCGCTGGATGCGTTGGAGCGCAACAAGATGCGCGTCGTACCCGGCTTGACGTCCAAAGCCATGTCGGTGGCCAGCGGATACGCTCCGCGCGCCATCGTGGCGCCGATAGTCGGCGCCTTCTACAAGAAGCTCGGCGGCGGGTAGACCCGCATCATCTGCGGCGGCGCCGTCCGGTCCCAAAAATGCTGCGAGTGATCTCGCGCACGCCGGTATTGATAGCGCTCTTCACCGTCGGGTTTTTCAAGACCTGCTCCCACACCGCGCGACCCTGCGGCTCGGCCGGCGCGGGCATGGGGGGCACTTGTAGGTCGTCGCCAGGCAGCGGATCGTAGGGGCCGCGCGGCGGCGGCCCTTCCTGCGGTGGTGCGGGCGCGTCCGGCGCGGCTTCTGGTGCGGACGCGTACTTCTCGTGCAACATCTCGTAGGCCGACGGCCGGTCGATGGTCTGGCCATACCGCGCCTGCAGTGGGCTGGCTTGGGCGGCGGCGCCGATCGCGTCCGTGCCGATGGCGGCCATCAGTGAGCGCGGCACCCGCATCCGGGTCCAGGCGACCGGTGTCGGCGCTCCCTGCTCGGATAGCACCGTGACGACGGCTTCGCCGATCCCCAACGACGTCAGCGCCGACTCCAGGTCGTACACATCGGTTTTCGGGTAGGTGCGGACCGTCTTGCTCAACGCTTTCTGGTCGTCGGGGGTGAACGCGCGCAGGGCGTGCTGAATCCGCGCACCCAACTGCGAGAGCACATCCTTGGGCAGATCGGTGGGTAGCTGGGTGCAGAAGAACACCCCGACGCCCTTGGAGCGAATCAGCTTGACGGTCTGCTCTACCTGCTCGAGGAACGCTTTCGAGGCGTCGGCGAAC
>NZ_LZLE01000029.1 GCF_001673155.1 Mycobacterium sp. 1423905.2
CGAACAGCGCGACTGAACTTCAATTGGAGTTTCTGTCCACTCTGGCGTCACTCTTGACGGGCGATGATGAAAAGACTGCGACCTGCCAATCGGCATCCAGCCTTGCCCGGATGAAGTTGATCAGGGTGGTTTTTCCGCTTCCCCATGGGCCAACGAGGCCGAACACCGCGCTGTTCTGACTAGGCACGCAAGCATTGATGCGAGCCGCGACCATATCTGCGAATCGTTTGCGGTCTAGATCGTCGGCCGAATCCGAGTCGAGCGCATCATCAGTCCAAAGCGGCTTTTCTGGCGGATCGGTGCCCTTCTCCTCAGCTGCCTTGTTACCTGGACGCCAGAAGCGCATTCCAACCACGATGCTCCGTCCTTCGATGCAAACGTCAAGATGAGCCTATGCGTTACGCCGCCGTTCCAGGGGCGAAACATGTGGCGATGCGACGACAACGGGCCGCTTGAAGTTCGGCGCTGCCGTTTCGTCTTCCCTGATGTAGTCCGCGTAAGTGGTTAGCGTCAGTACGAAACTGGAGTGCCCGAGCCACTTGCTCACCTGCATGTAGTGCTCGCCTGCGCTCAAGGCCAGCGTGGCGAACGTGTGCCGTAGGTCGTACAGCCGCACCGCGCCCAAACCCAATGCCTTACAGGCAGGTTGGAAGTAGTTGTGATACAGGTTGTCCGCCACTATCGGCTTGGTCCAATCAAAGTCCTCGACTTGCACCGCCGACTTACCGGCACGAGTGCGCTTGCCAGGAAACAGTGGAGCGTGCGCGATGCGCTTCTTGCCGGCAAACGGGTGAACCGTTGCCAGATACTGGCGTAGGTCATCGGACAACCACGGCGCGAGCGGAATCACGCGGTCGGTAGAAGCGTCGCTCTTGGGCGTGCCTTCCTGCCACCGCAACGGTGCCGGTACATCGTGCTCACCTTCGACGGCAACGCGTGTCTTCTTCTTCGTCCGCTCAATACGCACGCTGCCGACCGTGCCGGGGATGTCCGCTAGCACCACATCACCGACCTGCAAACCCTGCAACTCGGCTACCCGCACGCCGGTGTAGGCGGCAAACACCACGGCGAGGCCGTACACGGGGTTACCGCGCTCGGTGGCAATCCAGTCGGAAATGGCGGCAACTTCGTTGCCTGTCAGGGGCCGGTGCTTGAACGGTGCCTTGCCGCCCGTCGTGGCGCGGCGCTTGGTGGAATGCCGCCTCCCCGCCACCACAGGATTGCTCGGCAGAGCCTGATCGTCTACGGCCACATCGAGAATGCGCTTCAAGGTGCCGACAATGTGTTTCACCGTCTTCGGACTGCGAGTGACTAGGCCGGTGCCGGGGGTTGTGGGTTTGCGCCTGGCCTTACCGCGAGTCACAAATGACCGCTGCGGATGCGGCGCCAGGAGACTGGCACGAAACCGGGCAACGTCTGCCGTGGTGATAGTTGCGACGGGCTTGCTGCCGAACATGTCGGCAATGTGACGGCGGTACAGCTTCTCGTAGCCTTCGACGGTGGAGGGGTCGACCTGGCCCGCCAGGCTGTCCAGATATTCGCGGGCGTACTCCCCTACTACCCGATTGGCCTTCGCCTTCTGACTTGAGGGGTCGATGCCTCTGGCGCTCTCCAGTTGGTTCTCAACCTTCCGCAGATGCGCCTTTGCCCTGCGTTCGGTATCGAACGTCTCTGAGGTCTGCCGGAACTTGCCAGTGGGAGCGCCAAACTCATCCCGTATGGGCTCTAGCCACCGGACCTGATATGAGACAACGGGATTGCCCCGCTTATCGCGCTTGCTGGTCTCGCGCTTACGAATCGTTGCGGCCACTACTCGCCTTCCTCTTCCTCGTCGTCAGTCGGTTCCGGCCCGAAACCCCAGCAGGTCGGCTCTGGCTGTTGGCGGTCCTGGTCGTCCTGGCCGTCGTCCTGCCGACGTGTGCGGTCCACGCCGACACCGCCTCAGAAGTAGCAGCGGTGGCGCTGGCGTAGATGCGGCGCACGGTGGACGGTTGCCAGGCTGGATTGCCTAGCGGGGATAGGACTTTTTCCGCAGTGAGCGCGGAAGCGATAGCGTCGTAAGTACAGCCGGCGTTGCGGTCCTGCACAATTCGCCGCACCACGGAAGCCGATGCAGCTCTAGGTCTTCCGACCCGCTCGCCTCTGCGCTTCTTGGCGGCAAGCGCTGCCTTCGTACGCTCCGAGATGAGTTCGCGTTCGTATTGGGCGAAGTTGACCAGGTTCATGGCCATCATCCGGCCCGCTGCTGTGGTCAGGTCCACACCTAGATCCAGAATCACAAGCGACCACCCTTGCGCCTGTGCTGCCTCGATGATGTTGGCAGCGTTAACGATTGATCGGCTTAAGCGGTCCAGCTTGGCAACCACCAGGCCATCACCCTGGCCAGAAGCCAACAGCTGCAACACTTCCTGTAGCTTCGGGCCAAGGGTCTTGCCGGATACGCCTTCGTCCGCGAAGTGCTCCACGGTCCAGCTGCGCCGTGAGGTCTCGCTGTCGATGGTCTGGCGTTGCGCCTCTAGTCCGTTACGCCTATCCGCCTGCTCGTCGGTGCTCACCCGTGTGTAGCCGAACATCAACGGCTGCATCGGTTCTCGTGTTCCTGCCTTCGTCGGCATGTTGTGTGTCCCCTCCTGGTGTGGGGCGTAACCGTCCGGTTGCGCCTTACGCCTTAAGTTTTAGCCGACTGGTACAACCATGGCTACAAGGCCTGACCTGGGCAACTCTGCATCGTGGCCATCCTCATGTCATGGCCGCAGATAGCGCCGATGAGGCGATTCGATGGCCCGTTGCTCTTCAAACACGCCAGCTTCCCTGTTTGCCTCGTTGGCCATCCTGATTGCCGCCATGCCGGTGATGTGCACTTCCGGCGGTCCTGGCGTGCGCGGTGAGCGTGCCGATTCCCGGCGTCCAGGCTGGCCGTCGCGGTCGAACTTGCCGGGATCAGCCATTCCTAGCGGCCCGCCGTGCGAAGAATCCCGGCCGTACTCGCCAGCTGGCCATCCGGGGGTTTTCCGCGCGCAGGGGGTGGCAGTTTCGGAGTTGTCTGCTGTCGGTGGGTTGGAGGGTTGGTCTGGGTAGGAAAAGTCGCCCTGGTCGAAAGATTCGCCGTCACCGCTACTGAGGTCTATTGATTCGTCTGGCCCCGTGCCGCCGATGCTGTCAAAGACCTGCTCGAAGGGCTTGCTCTCGGCTTGGGACAGTACGACTTCGGCGGGTGGCTTGAGACCGCTTCGGTCCAGGGCGTCTCGAATAGCCCGCAACTGCGTGTCGGGCGGCTTGGTGTCATCGAAGGCGAATTCGATTAGTTTGCTTACCAGTCGATCAGAGGCGTTCTCGATCCGTATGCGCGCCTTGTTCCGAATGTGCCGGGTAGCACCACCATGTGTGCGGCAGACGGTGCTGCCGTGTATGGCAAATTTGCGGCACTGCTCGCCGTTGCGTTTATGGGCTGCACAGCGACGTTCTGGGTTATTAGCCAGTGCTGCATCGTGATTGGCGGCATAGCCTTTTGGTTCTTCTTGCCGCACGGTAAATTCGAGACGGACAGGGAGATGCGTCTGCGGTGTCTCGGCCCGATTCATGCCTGCCGCGTTTGATGCATCGTCTTCTAGGATCTCGACGGTCTCCACATCGATGATTTCGGGGCGATCCTCGTTACTCATGAGCTACAACCTCTTTTGTGGTTCTGCGCTAGACCGCGCTGGGTCTGTTTCTGTCGGGTGGGCCGTGCCCGGATGGCTTGGTCCCGCAAGCTGTCGCCAGCGCAGCCAGGAAGCGCATGCCCTGACCTGAGGTTTGCGGCCCTTGCGGATCTTGCGCGGCTCTCTGGGATGGCGGGGAGGGCGTCCCGGTGCTTTCAAGCTCATCAGTTAGAACCGTTCTAGTGTTCTTTGCAGTGTTGATTCATCTGCTTTTTGCTGTCCGTTATTGGCGGTGGATGTTGGCTCTTCTGGTTCGGGTTCTTTGACATAACGAGTCCAGGAATCCTCGAACGTGCTGAGGTAGTAGCCTTTGCCGTTGCTGTCCTTGCTCCACCAGATATTCGTGCTCTTGATGCCGTACGGCTTGAGCAGCTGTGATAGATCCCGAGAATTGAGTGCCGTTCCATCACGGCGGTAGCTCTTCCAAGGTGATTCGTCAATGCTTGCAAGCATTTTCAGCAACTGCTGGGTCTTGAGGGCGGGTTTGGTGTTCTCTTCCATGAGGGCTTTGCCGTTCTTGGAGAGAAAGATTCGGTAAAGGTCGGCCAGCAGGAGCACGCCGGTGCTGGCGGCGTCCCCCATTTCTCGCAAGTCCGCAAGTGCCGCAAGTGCCGCATTTTTGCTGGTCAGAGGCCAGTGGCCGTGTGCAAACTGTGCGCAAGCCAGCAAGGCTTCCCAGCAGTCGGCCATCCGGTCGGCGATTCCGTCTGGCATGTCCGGCCAGTCCACTGCATATCCGTTGCCGTCCCACAGGTTTTGTTTGACCTGGGTGGCCCACTGCGCCAGGCGGGCACCAAGAGCGGCGGCTTTGGGTTCGTCCTCACGGATGCGCCAGGGCTTGACCTTCTCCCCAGCTGCGCGGCGCTTCATGGCCACCACCACGGCGCGGCTCATGATGGTGTCCGGAAGGTCATTCAAGCCAGCAAGACCCACGGCACCGTAGGCCGGAAAGTCCACTACTTCGACGTTGGCGCCTTGGACCACACAGCGTGAGGAGGTTCCGCTGCGGCGGTGGCCGGCATTGATCACGCCGCGAATGTCTTCGTGGTCTGCGGCCTTGGGGCCGAAGATGGTGTCTACCTCATCAACCAGCAGTGTGGGCCGGCTTTCTGGCTTGTCGCCCAGCTTCCGAATGAGCGCGGCGGCACTCATGTTGAGCGCAATGAATCCGCGCAGCACCAGGTGCTCGCTGACTTCCAGCGCGCGTGTCTTGCCGCTGCTCGGTTCGGGTGACTTGAAGTAGATCCTTGGTGTGGAGTCCCACAACTCCATGAAATGCGTGTGCGCGATCCACAGCGTGTGTGCGTGCCGCATGTGTTCACTGGGATAGATCACGTACCGCCCCAGAAACTCGTCGATTTCATCGAGCAAATCTGCGCCATTGATCAACTCCCCGCTGTCTAAGGGGCCACCGGCGTTGGTGTCTGGCATAATTGCATTTACCTTCGATTCGGTGTGCCCCGTTCTCTTCCAGCGAGATTGGAGCGGGGCACACTATTGCGTTAAGTACGAATGTCTTTCATTTCTCTCGCCTCTCTCGGCGTCATCGAGTGCTTCCAATCAGACTCAGTCGTTGATCCGATCACCGGCAAGCCACGCCTCAACGTCGTTGTGGGCGTAGTAGACACGACCGTTGACCTTGGTCATCTTTAGTGGCTTGTGGCCTCTGTAGGCAGCAGTCACCACCGAGTTCTCAGTGATGTGCTTGAGGCCGCGCGCGTGCGCAATGGCAACTACTTCCGCGCGGTCATAGAACTGCTTTGTTGGCGCAGACATTATTACTCTCCAATGGTCTGCCGGTTGCGGCCGAATGCCGACAACCTCTGACACCCTTGAATTTAGCGGATCAATGCACGCCAAGCAGCATCGTGACGCCGGAATATATTGCACTACAACGCATTACAGCGCCTGTGATGCCAAAGGTGTTTATTGGAGCAGTTGCAATCACCGAAACCTCAGCACATTCCTGCACCGAAGTGCTGCCGGTTTAGAGGCGGAAACGGGCGGTACGCCGTTGTGGCGTCTGTATTCACCCAAACCGCGCGTTCCGTGCCGACGCCACCACCACTCGTGCCCAGCGCAACAGCGGTCCCCCAGGGGGAAAGCGCCCACCTACCCAGCGCGGACACCAATAGTGAAGCCTTCAGGCAATGCAACTAGGACTGCTGGCTATTGGAGGTGGGGAGGGTATGAGGAAACCGCGGTCAGGTGGGCTTACCCAGGCAGAAGTCGCAACGCGCCTCGATGTCCCCCAGTCATTCGTCCCCGTCAATGCCAGGCAATGTTGACCTCTTCTCAAGGTCGTACGGTGACATCGTTGTTTGCCGGGCCTGGGGTGTCATGGGTGGCGTCAACTACGCCAGCGTCAAGAAGACCGGACAGAAGCTGATCGACAACTATGACTTCAACAAGAGTGAGGCCGTCGCGGTCATGTTTCGTTCGACGGAGCTGTGGTGCCCTGGTTACTCGGCGGCGTTGCAGAATTTCGCGAACGCCATGGCTGGCGGGTAGGGCTAACGGAACTCCCACTTAAGCGTTCTCGAACAAATACGGCTCCTAGCGGCGGATTCGCTTCGGGTTGCGGGTGGCTCGGGCGTCGTTGGGCTCAACCTCATGCAGTATGTAGCCGCGCCGGTAGTAGTCGCCTTCACGGTTGCCGCAGTGCGGTGCCCGGTGACCATCGCCGATGCCAACAGGACACGTGCAATAGCCCCGGCCAAACTGGAAAGTGCAGTCAGCGAATTTCTTGATATAGCGCTTCCATGGGCGAAGCGGCAGCACAGAACCTCCGCGCGGTCCTCTTGTGTCGGAATCGCCACCGTGTCGACCGTGAAAGTGGTGAGTGTTGCAGAATCGGCACCAAAACTGCAGCTGAGAGCCGTTCTTGCTGCGCCAGGCGTGGACCACCGGGAAGCGTTCAAGTTCTTGATTTAAGTCATCGGCAAGTGCTTCCATTTGGTCGCGTTCTGCGACCGTGTAGTTGGGCTGAACCCCAGCGGCATTGTTGGCCAGGTAGATTCGTTCCCATGTGTCATCTAGTTGACTCATTGCAGTTTCTCCTGTTCGGTGCTCATGCTGTTGCGATCCAGCGGTCGAGGTCGGCCCGTGTCCAATACGCTGTGCCGCCAATTAGTCTCGGGCGTTTGAGTTTCCGCGAACAGTAGGCCGCACGAACGATAGTGTTCGCTGTTACTTTCTCCAGTCCGCGTGAGTGACAATACTCTACGGCTCGGTCACGGGTGTACAGACGGTCAGTATTCGATGGCGAAGCAAGTGACATGGGGTTTCCTGGCGTTAATCGGCGGCCTATCAGCGTCATTATTCGCCGCGCCGCGTCCGATGGCCACCCCGTCTCACATGAAATACGTTGTGCGGCATGCTATAACAAGCTCAGAGGCATCTGGCGCAGCGCCGTTGTAAGTTCCCCAGGCATCTGGCCGGCTCTCCCAGTTGAGAGCTAGCGCAGTCAGCTAGGCCGCCGTCGCGAAGACACGAGTGGCCCTTTCAGCGCTCCTGTTTTCGCATCCACGGTTCCAACTGAACTCGGACGGAGACAACAATGACCACACTCACTGCCCCGCGAATCAATCCGACTGACCTGCAAGCCCTTCTGCGTCTGCCGCCGTACGGCGCCGAGGATATCCAGGGCGGATTTTTCACCGAGGGCGACATTGTGCCCCGCGTGACGGCTACCGCGGATAATATTGACCTCAACAGGATTTGGCTCGAAATGCAGTCGGCGCTAGGTGAGTGGAACGCACACCGCAGCGCGATTGTCGACCTGCTTTCGTACTGGCACACCAGTACCGCCGACGCCGTACCTCAAGCGTTGGTAGAGTCAATGTATGAGCGGGCCAGTGAATTTGGCGAGCCGGAGAGCATGGGCCCCCCTAGTGAATACCTGTTGCTTGGGTACACCATGGTCGACTGGGATCGAGCGGCAAGATTCACGTGGCGCTTCCTCAGGGACGCCGATGCCCGCCAGGTCCGCGCCGTACTCGACGAAGCCATGCGTGGCGACAATACCACCGTCACGCGCACGATTCTCAATCGACTGTTTTCACCTGCGGCAGAAACGAACGACAGTGGCAATATCTGTTACGGGCTCTGGAATGGCACCGATGGCATGAAACCCCCTCCGGTGCTAGGGAAGACGTTCACCGCCGATCATACGCACTACCTGTGGAGCGGAAACGGAACCGTCGATAGCGGTGACCTGGAGTTGTCGATTAGACACGTGCGCGAGCACGGCTATGGCCTGGTGGACGGTGCGGAAGAGCTTGTCTGCCTTGTTCACCCGACCGAGTCAGAGATCATCCAGAGTTTTCGCGCCAATGTCGAGAACGAGAACACCCAAACGGCGAAGTGGGACTTTATCCAAGCGGTTAACCAACCTGCGTTCATCATCGCCGAAGGCGGCCAGCTGGTCGGCAGTCAACCGCCTGGCACCGTGTTCAACCTGCCGACCGTCGGGAAATACGGACCGCTGTGGATCGTCGAATCAAATTTCGTCCCAGAGCATTACATGGCGGTCGTGGCCACCGCGGGGCCTGGTGCAGCATCCAACGCAATAGGGGTGCGCCAGCATCCAAACAGGGTTTACCAGGGTCTTCGGCAGATCCCCGGCAATGCCAACGGATATCCCTTGCAAGACTCGTTTTACAGCCGCACCTTTGGAGTGGGAACGCGTCACCGGGGAGCGGCAGTCGTCACACAGATCACTGCCAGCAGTGCCTACACTGCCCCGACAATCATCAGCGTGTAGACGATGGCCTCAATGCCGTTGGCGTCTCGGTGGTTAGCAGATAACCTCGCTGACGTTCTGATCGCCGTCGCTACGGCGGCAAGTGAACTGTCCCGGACCCCGAATGTCGATGAGTCCCAAACAACTGGTATCCAGGAAGGCTCGCCACATGAGTAGTACAGGATCCTGCACGTACGGCCTCGGTGACTACGCGCCACGTCTGCCACTGGATATGGAGGAACTTGATTCCGAGCCTAGTGAAATGGGTTGGGGCTACGGCATTGAGCCGCCTTCGGTCAGAGGTAGACCGCCGGCTGAAGGCGGGCGCTACAAGGGTTGCGAAGCGACGCTGGATCACTCGCCCGATCCCCACGTGCCGGTCAGCCGAGACCTGCGAATATAAATTCCCACAAACCGGTTGCGCGCGGTAACTGACCTGCCGCAGCGCGCCAACAGCGAACTCATGTGCCGGTTCGCTGACTGGACCGCTAGGTGATTCCATCCCGCCTAGCGGTCCAGTGCTGTTTGCCTTCGACTTTGCCTCAGCTTACGAGCGCTCTAAATTCCCGCTTTTGTCGACGTTCACCCATCGCGCTCTTCTCGATGCGATTGATGCCGTTGACGATGTATCGGATTCGCCGGCGAAGTAGTTCGAAGTCTCGCTTGAGCACCTCGCGCGATTCCTTATCGCCATCAGCTCGGAAGATTGCGTCAGTCTGGGGCGTGCCGGTAGCAGCATCCCAGTCCTTCAGCGTCTGATCGATAGTGGCGACAAAGCCTGCGAGCTGATCGGGCGTCGGAGCAATGAACTCGTCCTTCGACAATTGCAGGTACTGCTTGATGTCCAGCAGTTCGTGCTTGATGCGGTCGGAGGGAATCGTGTTATCTAGCGTGCCGAGCACCTTGTCCAGCTTGTAAAAGTCGAGCGAGTGGAGTGTTTCTTTCAACTTCAATCGCTTCGGCGACTGGTTCTTGCGGACTGGTTCGCGACGGGCGTACCAAAGGTTGTAAATCGACAGCAGGAAGCCGAGCACGCCAATCATTGCAACGATTGGCGTGACGTCGGACATCCCCAAAGCCTAAAGGCTGAGGTGCGATGCGCTCGGTGAAACGCCGCCCCATGCAAACGAAGATTTCCCGCGCGGCGGTGGTTGGGCAAGGGTGCCCGCAGTGACGGTTGGGTGGTCGCTTAAGACACGCCCAATAAATGGCCGTGCACTTGTCTGGTCGCTGTGCAAATCTATAGGGCTACCCACCAGCGGGGAGCCACAGGCGATGTGAGCGTACGAATCGAAGGAACAGGCATGAACGACGAGCAGGAAGAAATAGAGCGAGTACGCGACTGGGTGGGCCGGCTGGAAGGCTTTGCTTCTGCGCTTGACGACATCGACGGTGAAGACCCGGCAGAGTTCTGTGAGAACGCCGGTGATACCTGGCAAAGCGCAATCATGATCGATCCTCCGCCGAGGACAAGCGCGGCCATGGTCGTTGCTTTGGAAGGCTTGAATGCGCTGCTGGACGTGATGACCGCCGTGGCGATGGACTGGGCGGATACTCCCGACGTACGAGACCGCTTCACGCGCGAGTCTGCCCAGGAATTGGCTGAAAAGGCCTTGGGCGGTGTTGTGTCCGAGGGTCGCCGCTGGCTGGCCACAGGCATCGTTCCCTCGGGAGACGAAGTGCAACAGCGAGTTTCGGCGGTTGTTGCCGCCGTCGCGCAGGCCAAAGACACCGTAGAGACTAAGAACGCCGAACTGGACGCGCAGGACGCCGAAGCCGAATCGGATCAGTTTGGCGCGATACTGCTTTACCGTGATCCCCGTGTATCAGACGCACCCATCTTCACAAAGGTGTGTTCGTTCACCGCGGAAGAGAACACTCGGTACGTAAAGGCGTACGACCGATTCAGGCGGATGCAGGACAGCGATCTGCTGGAACACATTGACTACGAGAACGATCGGTTGGTGGATGTGCTGGTGGGCGTCCTCAGTGAGTTGCGCAGCCCGGGTCAGCGTGTGTCGCTAATGAACTCTGGGGCGATGGATGAGCGAAAGTGCAAATTGCGCTCGGCGTTGATCTCGTTCACCGCTGCGCTGCAGATTCATGAGTACCAAACGGTTCGCCGTGCGCGGCGAACGCTGGGGTTAGACCGCGGACAGGTGAACGAGATTAAGCAGCTGTTCGCCGACCTGAAGAGGGAGTCGTTCGATTACCGATGGCTGGAAGCATTGCGGGATGCGCTGCAGCACGGCGACATCAACGCGTTTGGGTGGAAATTTTCAGTGAGGGCGCGAGCCGAGCCCGAAGTGACGGTCACGATGGATCGCGCATTCATGCTGGACGAATTTCTGACGGACAACCGGACGAAACCCTGGCTGAAACGACGGGAGTTGGAAGAGTTGGATTCTGACCCCAACGTGCTTGACATGATCAAACGTGTACAGCCGCTGATGGATCCGCTGCAGAAAAAGTTAAACAAAGTGCTGTACCCGAATGCAGCCGAGGACGCTGCGACAGTGCGGGAGCTGGTCCAGCGTTTTGAGGGCAGGCGAGGCGCGTACTACCTGCAAACTGGCCCTGGCTTCACACGTCGGCTCATGGCACCGCCGATGATGGAACTTGAGCCGCGCGTGCTGTACCTGGCCGACACCTATCAGTCGGACGATAACGAACCTGAGAATGGTGATTCTGGGGACGCGGCGGCGTCGTGACAGGGCGGTGACAGCAGCGCGGCGGCAATCCGGCTGCCAGCGGCAACGTGCCAGCAGCAGCTGCAAGCCCCAGATTCACCGCGAGAGAGTAGCGCTGAACTGGGATTTGCGGCCTTGCTGGTCGGCGGTGAGACTTCGGGGCATCAGGTGTGGACGCGATGTGGACGTGGTGCTCGTTGACGGCAACATGACTTGGCGCCAGGCTCCCGTATGCAGCGCATCTACCTGCACAAACACTTGGTGGGGCGGGTGGGGCTCGAACCCACGACCAACGGATTATGAGTCCGCGGCTCTAACCAACTGAGCTACCGCCCCCGGCATCGCACGACCACGACCCTAGCGCGGAAGCACCACCAACCCCGATACGCCCCGAGCCTCACTCGTCGACCGGCCGCAGCCGAAACACCCGGATTTCCCGCGGCGCGCACTTCTCGCGGTAGCTCTCATAGCCCGCGTAGAAATCGACGGCCGCATCCCACGCGGCGGCACGCGCCTGGCCGGTAAGCAACTCAGCGCGGTAGCGCCGAGGCGGACCCTTGTATTCGATCGTGCAATCGGGATGCGCCAGCAGATTTGCACTCCACCCGGGATGCTTGGGACGCCCGTAGTTGGAAGCGATCGCAATCAACCCGTCGGAGTCTTCGATCAGCGCCAGCGGATGAGTGCGCTGCTGTCCCGACTTCGCCCCAGTCGAGGTGACCAGGCCCACCTTGTCCAGTCCCATGGAGCTCAGCCGGCCTTTGGTCCGCGGGATCAGCAGCTTGTCGAGCTTTGGCGCGACGTTGGTGGCGAGCTGGTAACCCACCCGGCTCATCGCGATGCGTTCGGCGAGCGCCTCGTAGAGACGCAGCCGGCGCCCGCGAGCCGGACTATCCCTGCGCAGCGACATGCGACGAGAAGTACCCACCGACGCGCCGCTAATACACGTACACGACGGCGCCATTGCCGCCTTTGCACATCACCAACGACCCGTCGGGCGCGCATGTCATCGCGTAGTGCTGGCCGGTCACCGGACTCACCGCGTCGATCTGCCGGGGTCCCGAGCCGGCCGGGCCGGTAGCCGCGTATGCCACCCGGACCTGCTCAGCGAACGGACAAGTCGTGTCGGATGATCCGACCGCGGAGTGAGTGAAGATGCCCGCCGACCCGCCCGAGGACGGGCACGGCTGGGCACCCGGTGGAAGCGCCACCGGCGCCGTCGTCGGCAGCCCAGCCGACTGCAGCGTCCAAGTCCCGCAGTGTTGGGATTTGAACCCCGCGTCCGACGGCGCGATGTGCACCACCTGCAGCCCGGCCCCTTCGCCGTGTTCGATCACGTCGGTGGAGGTCCCCCGAAACCCTCGCAACCGCTCCCACGAGCAAGAACTATCCCCCTGCGACTGATAAGTACCGGCTTGCAGGTCGGCACCCATCCGGAAAACACCGTCCCCGGGCAGGCTCCGCACGGACGCAGTGGGTGACGCCGACGCGGACGTCGTCAAGGTCGGTTGAGTCGATCCAGACGTCGACGTGGACGGCGGCAGCGGCGGCACCGTGGTACCCCGGTAGATCGGTGGCAGTTGCGTCCCGCTGCTAGTGCGAACCGTCATGGTGGGCGCGGCCGATTTCCCACCCGACCCGCCGCAGCCTGCAATCCCAGCGGCGACCAGCACGCCCGCGGCGATGGCGATACCTGCTTTATGGACCATGGCTTCTCGTCAGCCGAACACCGTCTGACCGTCGACGTCGATCAGGTATCGCTCCGTGCCCGACTCCACCCGCGGGGCATCGGCGCCCATCGACACCGCGATCTTGTTGCTTCCATTGCGCATGATGTCGAACGTCAACTCGACGGCCTCGTCCTCGGAGAAAGCGGAGCGCACCTCGGCGGCAGCGTCGACGACGAGGTGCGCAGGGCTCCAAATTAGCGCATCTACATACCGCAACGCCGCTTTGGCCCGCCGGTCGAGCCGGTCGGATTCCTCGAACCGTTCGATGTCGCCGTACAGCGTTTCCGAGCCGCCGGCGTCCAGCGCATTGCCCTCACGCAGCGATTTGCACAGCCGGCAGTTGTGCTGGGCCGCGCCGCGCAACCGCACCAACTCCGACGTCACCGGGTCCAGCGAGCGCAGCCGGGCCACCGCGGGCATGAACCGGACGAACAACTCCTCCGACGGATCAGTGGTGTGATCCCACTCCACGGGCTGGTCGACCCAGCCCAGATACTGCGAACCGACGCCTAACGCTTCCAGCCCGGTCCGGACTCGCGGTACGGCGTCGGCGATGTACATCGACACGACGACACCAAACGCCTTGTCGCCCAGCCGCTTCAACAAGCTTGACCGCTGCTCGTCGGTCACCATCGACACGTCGACAGCGAACTGTTCGGCGAACTCGGCGACCGCCTGCTCAGCCTCGGACGCCGGCTCGCTGACCGCCACTTCGGCGGGCAGCGGCGGCAACCCCACCGCATCGGCGCACACCCGGCGGACCAGTCCCACCATCCGCGGGTCACCCGGTGACAACGCGACCAATCGGCTCAGCTGATCGTCGGCAAGTGCGGCCACCTCTCACACGCTAGGACGCGCCGTAACCAACAGCAATCGGCTACTGCGCCTGGCTGACCGATGACATGTGAAAGTCCGGGATCCGCAGCGACGGCATGGCCGCCCGGGTGGCCCAGTCTCCCCACTCCCTCGGCAGCGTTTTCTCGCTGGCACCGGCCTCGGTGGCGCGGCGCAGCAAGTCCAGCGGGCTCTCGTTGAAACGGAAGTTGTTGACGGCCGCCGTGACTTCACCGTCTTCCACCAGGTACACCCCGTCACGGGTCAGTCCGGTGAGCAGCAGCGTGGTGGGGTCGACCTCGCGGATGTACCACAGTGTGGTCAGCAGCAGCCCACGCTCGGTGGACGCGATCATGTCCGCTAGATCCGCCGACCCGCCCGTCATGATCAAGTTGTCGGCAGCCACGGCGACCGGGGCGTCGAACCTGGCCGCGGTGGAGCGCGGGTAGGCCAGCGCGTTGATCACTCCGTCGCGGATCCAGTCCACCTGCCCGATCTCCATGCCGTTGTCGAACACCGACCGCGTCTCCGAGGAGGTATTGACCGCCACGAACGGCGTGCAGGCCAACCCCGGAGCCATGGGATCGCTGAACAAAGTCAGCGGCAGATCGGTGAGCCGCTCCCCCACCCTGGTCCCACCGCCGCGCGCCGAAAACGCCGAGCGGCCCTCTTGAGCGCTTCGGCCGGCCATCGACCAACCCAGGTAGATCATCATGTCGGCCACCGTCGACGGCGGCATGATCGTCTCGTAGCGCCCTGCGGGCAGCTCGACGGTGCGCTGCGCCCAGCCCAGCCGGGTCGACAGCTGATCGAACAACGCCTCGATCGGCACGTTGACGAAGTCCGGCGTGCCGATGCCCGCCCACGCGCTGGCCTGGCCGCGCTTGACGTTGATTTCGATCGCCCCGGTCGGCTGGGTGTAGCGGCGCCGCAGCCCGGTCGAGGACGCCAAGAACGTCGTCGAGAGACTGTGGTGCGCATAGCCGTACACGCGGTCGGCGCCGCGGAATTGACGGCTCAACGGGCCGGCGATACCGGCGAACACACCCGCCCCGGTGCCGGGTACCGGGGCGTCCCAGTCCCCGGGCTGACCCGAATCACCAAGGAGCGGTGCGAAATCACCGGCCTCCGGCGCAGATCGGGCCG
>NZ_LZLE01000030.1 GCF_001673155.1 Mycobacterium sp. 1423905.2
GATCCAATGCAAAACGCAGCCGCAGCAGCAGTCCTCGCTCCAGTACGCCGCTGGGCACCGACGGGTCACCGATGGCGCCCAGCAGGATGGCGTCGTGTTGGCGCAGCTCGTCGATGACCGATTCGGGTAGGACCTCGCCGGTGGCGTGAAACCGCTTGGCCCCCAGGTCGTAGGTCGTCTTCTGCGCGCCTGGAAGCACCGTGTCGAGGACCTTGACCGCTTCGGCGACGACCTCTTGACCGATGCCGTCGCCGGGGATGATCGCGAGGTTGACGCTCACGACAGATCCACCACTTCCAGCTTGTTGGCGCCGACGGCCGCCGCGATCGCCGAACGCACGTCCTCGGGCACGTCTTGGTCCAGCCGCAGCAGGATCGTCGCGCTCGGCCCCTCGGCGTCCTCGGAGAGTTGCGCGGCTTGAATGTTGACGCCGGCCGACCCGAGCAACGTGCCGATCTTGCCCAACGCACCTGGCTCGTCGACGTAATTGATCACCAAGTTGATGCCCTGGGCGCGCAGGTCGAAGTTGCGGCCGTTGATCTGCACGATCTTCTCCACCAGTTGCGGCCCGGACAAGGCGCCCGCGACGTTGACGACGGAGCCGTCGGCGGCGACGGCCCGGACGTCCACCACGCTGCGGTGGTTGGGGCTCTCGGTGGCCTTGGTCAGCTCGGCGGTGACTCCGCGCTCGGCGGCCAGCGCCGGCGCGTTGACGAAGGTGACCTGGTCCTCGATCACCGCGGAGAACAGGCCGCGCAGCGCCGAGAGCTTGAGCACCTCGACCTCGTCGGCCGCGAGTTCACCGCGGACCTGCACCGACAGCGACGCCGGCAACTCTCCGGACAGCGCGGCGGTCAGCACGCCCAGCTTGCGCACCAAGTCCAGCCACGGCGCGACCTCCTCGCTGACCACCCCGCCACCGACGTTGACCGCGTCGGGCACAAACTCACCGGCCAGGGCCAGCCGCACACTCTTGGCGACGTCGGTGCCGGCGCGGTCCTGAGCCTCCGCGGTGGACGCCCCCAGGTGCGGAGTGACCACCACCTGGGGCAGCTCGAACAGCGGGCTGTCGGTGCAGGGCTCGGTGGAGAAAACGTCGAGTCCGGCGGCGCGCACGTGGCCGCTGCTGATTGCCTCGGCCAGAGCGGTCTCGTCGACCAGCCCGCCGCGTGCGGCGTTGACGATGATGACGCCGGGTTTGGTCTTGGCCAAGGCGTCCTTATCGATCAGCCCCGCGGTCTCCGGCGTCTTGGGCAGGTGCACCGAGATGAAGTCGGCACGGGCCAGCAGATCGTCCAGGGACAGCAACTCGATGCCCAGTTGCGCGGCGCGGGCCGCGGAGACGTACGGGTCATAGGCGACGACGTGGGTGCCGAACGCGGCGATGCGCTGAGCCACCAGTTGGCCGATGCGGCCCAGTCCCACCACGCCGACGGTCTTCCCGAAGATTTCGGTGCCGTTGAACGACGACCGCTTCCAGGTGTGTTCACGCAGCGAAGCGTCCGCGGCCGGGACCTGGCGCGCGGCGGAGAGCAGCAGCGCCAAGGCGTGCTCGGCCGCGCTGTGAATGTTCGACGTGGGCGCGTTGACGACCAGCACGCCGCGGGCCGTGGCGGCGTCCACGTCGACGTTGTCCAAACCGACGCCGGCGCGGGCCACGATCTTGAGCTTGGGGGCCGCGGCGAGCACTTCGGCGTCGACCGTCGTGGCCGAGCGCACCAGCAGGGCGTCCGCCTCGGGCACCGCGGCCAGCAGCTTCTCCCGGTCGGGGCCGTCTACCCACCGCACCTCGACCTGGTCTCCGAGGGCCGCGACGGTCGATTGGGCAAGTTTGTCGGCGATCAACACAACAGGCAGGTTCACGCGGACAGCCTAGCGGCGACCGTCAGCGCGACGGAGTCGGGCGCAGCGGGTCGCCGCCCACACCGGGGGGTGAACCGCTGATCGTCTGGCGTTGAGTCACATTCGCCACATCCGTCTCTGCTGGAGGTGGTGGCATTTTTGCCCGCCTCAGAGCGACAAATCACCGCCGGCCAGCGCTGTTGGTCCTACTTCGCGCCAGCCAACCCGCCTACGCTGACGCCATGACGAATCTTGCGATCATCTATTACTCGGCTACCGGGCACGGCACCACCATGGCCAACCGCGTCGCTGCGGCGGCTGAAGCCGCCGGCGCCGAGGTACGGGTGCGCCACGTCCGAGAGACCCGCGACCCGGCGTCCTTCGCGCAGAATCCGGCGTGGACGGCCAATTACGAAGCGACCAAGGACCTTCCGGCGGCTACCGGCGACGACATCATCTGGGCCGACGCGGTGATCTTCGGCTCGCCGACCCGATTCGGTTCGCCCGCAGCGCAATTGCGCGACTTCCTGGATTCGCTGGGCGGGCTGTGGGCACAAGGCAAATTGGCCGACAAGGTGTATGCCGCGTTCACGTCCTCCAACACTATGCACGGCGGCCAGGAATCCACGCTGATCGCGCTGTACTTCACGCTGATGCACTTCGGCGGCATCATCGTGCCGCCGGGGTACACCGATCCGCTGAAATTCGTCGACGGCAATCCCTATGGGGTCAGCCTGATTTCAACGCACGACAACATCACCGAGTTTGACGACGCGACGAACAACGCGTTGGACCACTTGGCGCGCCGAGTAGTGTCGACGGCGGCGCGACTAGCCTCCTAGCGGCCGCGCCTGGGGCTAGGCCGTTTCGGTGATCGGCCGGTCGACCCAGCTCATCAGGTCGCGCAGCTTCTTGCCGGTGACCTCGATCGGGTGCTCGGCGTTCTCCTTGCGCAGCTGCTCGAGCTGCTTGTTGCCGCCCTCGACGTTGGCGACGAGCTTCTTGGTGAAGGTGCCGTCCTGGATGTCGCGCAGGATGTCACGCATCCGCTGCTTGGTGTCGGCGTCGATGACGCGCGGCCCCGACAGGTACCCGCCGAACTCGGCGGTGTCGGACACCGAGTAGTTCATCCGCGCGATGCCGCCTTCGTACATCAGGTCGACGATCAGCTTCAGCTCGTGCAGCACCTCGAAGTAGGCCATCTCCGGCGGGTAACCCGCCTCGACCATCACGTCGAAACCGGTCTTCACCAATTCCTCTGTGCCACCGCACAATACGGCCTGTTCACCGAACAGGTCGGTTTCGGTCTCGTCCTTGAAGGTGGTCTTGATGACGCCGGCGCGGGTGCCGCCGATCGCCTTGGCGTAAGAGAGCGCCAACGCCTGGCCTTCACCGCTGGGGTCTTGGTCCACGGCGATCAGCGCGGGAACGCCCTTGCCGTCGACGAATTGGCGCCGCACCAGGTGCCCCGGGCCCTTCGGCGCGACCATGGCTACGGTGACGTTGGCGGGCGGCTTGATCAGATCGAAGTGGATGTTGAGGCCGTGACCGAAGAACAAGGCGTCGCCGTCATTGAGGTTGGGCTCGATGTCGTTCTTGAAGATGTCGGCCTGCGCGGTGTCGGGGGCCAGCAGCATGATGACGTCGGCCCACTTGGCGACTTCGGCGGGGGTGTCGACCTCGATGCCCTGCTCCTCGACCTTGGCGCGCGACTTGGAGCCTTCCTTGAGCCCGACGCGGACCTGGACTCCGGAATCGCGCAGGCTCAGCGAGTGCGCGTGGCCCTGGCTGCCGTAACCGATCACACCGACCTTGCGGCCCTGGATGATCGACAGGTCTGCGTCGTCGTCGTAAAACATCTCTAACGTCTGCGCTGGCACGTCTGCCACCTCGATATCTCCTTCTATCAGTCTTTTGTCGAAATAGTGCGAAATTACTTGGCGGTGCCGATTACGCGCGGCCCGCGGGCCAGCGACACCACGCCCGATTGGGCGATCTCGCGGATCCCGAACGGCTCGAGCACCCGCAACAACGCCTCCAGCTTGCCGCGGTTGCCGGTGGCCTCGACGGTCAGCGAGTCCGGCGATACGTCGATGACGTTAGCGCGGAACAGATTCACCGCTTCGATCACCTGACTGCGGCTGCCCGCGTCGGCGCGCACCTTGATCAGCGCCAGTTCGCGTGACATCGAGTTTTCCTCGTCCTGCTCAACGATTTTGATGACGTTGATCAACTTGTTGAGCTGCTTGGTGATCTGCTCGAGCGGCGTCTCCTCGGCGGAGACCACAATCGTCATGCGCGACATGTCTTTCTGCTCGGTGGCACCGACAGCCAACGACTCGATGTTGAATCCGCGTCGGGAGAACAGGGCTGCCACCCGCGCCAGTACACCGGGGGTGTCTTCCACCAGAACCGACAACGTATGTGTCTTGGGCGAACTGGTGACCATCAGGCGTGCCCTTCGCTTTCGTCGTCGAACAACGGACGGATGCCGCGGGCGGCTTGGATCTCGTCGTTGCTGGTGCCGGCGGCCACCATCGGCCAGACCTGCGCGTCGGCGCCGACGATGAAGTCGATCACCACCGGGCGGTCGTTGATCTCGCGCGCCTGATTGATCACGTCGACCACGTCTTCGGCACGCTCGCAACGCAATCCGATGCAGCCGAGTGCCTCGGCCAGCTTGACGAAGTCCGGGATGCGGTGCGAGTGCGTGGCCAGGTCGGTCTGGGAGTAGCGCTCCTCGTAGAACAAGGTCTGCCATTGGCGGACCATGCCCAGGTTGCCGTTGTTGATCAGCGCCACCTTGATCGGGATGCCTTCGATCGCGCAGGTGGCCAACTCCTGGTTGGTCATTTGGAAGCACCCGTCGCCGTCAATGGCCCAGACCTCGGTGTCGGGAAGGGCGAACTTGGCGCCCATGGCCGCCGGCACGGCGTAACCCATGGTGCCCAGGCCGCCGGAATTGAGCCAGGTGCGCGGCTTTTCGTAGGAGATGAACTGCGCTGCCCACATCTGGTGCTGGCCAACCCCGGCGACGTAGACGGCGTCGGGTCCGGCGATCTGGCCGAGCTTCTCGATGACGTACTCCGGGCTCAGGCTGCCGTCGCTTTGTGGGCCGTAGCTCAGCGGGAAGGTCTCCTGCACGCCGTCCAGATACGCCCACCAGTCGGCGATGTCGAGGTGACCCGGAACGTCGTGGTGGTGCAGCATCGCGATGAGCTCGGTGATGACGGCCTTCACATCGCCCACGATCGGCACGTCGGCGTGGCGGTTCTTGCCGATCTCGGCGGGGTCGATGTCGGCGTGAATCACCTTGGCTTCCGGGGCAAAGGAGTCCAGCTTGCCGGTTACCCGGTCGTCGAAGCGGGTGCCCAGCGCGATCAGCAGGTCGCTGCGCTGCAGCGCCGCCACCGCGGCCACGGTGCCGTGCATGCCGGGCATGCCGAGGTTCTGGCGATGGCTGTCCGGGAAAGCGCCGCGCGCCATCAAGGTGGTGACGACGGGAATGCCGGTGAGGTCGGCCAGTTCGCGCAGTTGCTCGGTCGCCTCACCGCGGATCACGCCGCCGCCGACATAGAGCACCGGCTTGCGGGCGGCCGCGATCAGTTTGGCGGCTTCGCGGATCTGCCGGTTGTGCGGCTTGGTGTTGGGCTTGTACCCGGGCAGGTCCATCCGCGGCGGCCAGTTGAATGTGCACGGCCCTTGCAAGATGTCTTTGGGAATGTCGACCAGCACTGCGCCGGGGCGTCCGGAGGCCGCGATGTGGAACGCTTCGGCCATCACCTTCGGGATCTCGTCGCCAGAGCGGACCAGGAAGTTGTGCTTGGTGATCGGCATGGTGATGCCGGAGATGTCGGCTTCCTGGAAGGCGTCGGTGCCGATCAGTCCCCGCCCGACCTGGCCGGTGATGGCGACCACCGGGATGGAGTCCATCTGCGCGTCGGCCAGCGGTGTCACCAGGTTGGTCGCGCCGGGACCCGACGTCGCCATGCACACCCCGACCTTGCCGGTGGCGTGCGCGTAGCCGCTGGCGGCATGCCCGGCGCCCTGCTCGTGGCGGACCAGGACGTGGCGCAGTTTCTGGGAGTCGAACAACGGGTCGTACACCGGCAGTACAGCGCCGCCCGGGATGCCGAAGATGACCTCCACGTCGAGCTCCTCGAGCGATCGAATGACCGCCTGCGCGCCGGTAAGTTGTTCCGGCGCAACGTGTTTCGGATGCGCGGTCGGGGCGGCCGCGGGCGTTTCCGCCGCGTCGGAGGCGATGTCGGCCGCGCGCTGCGTCTGCCGGGCGTGCGGCCTGGTTGGTGCGCTCACTGTCTTGTTCGTCCTTAATCGGGTGAAGTCTCGTTGGTGGGCAACAAAAAACCCCCGTCAGCTCAGCTGCTGCACGAGGGTTGCGCGTTAGTGCTGGACCGCTTCCAATGCTAGTCAGGCACCAACGCGCCTACCAATTACTACGAGCATTCCGGGCTGTCCGGCGGTATCCATAGCTTACGAAGGTAGTCTTCGCACTGGTCAGGAGTCAAATCGGTGTCCTTGACCGGCGAGTGTGCGCTGACGGCGGCGAGTGTGCGCTGGCGGCGGCGAGTGTGCGCTGCCGGCGGCGAGTGTGCGCTGACGGCGGCGAGTGTGCGCTGCCGGCGGCGAGTGTGCGCTGACGGCGGCGAATGTGCGCTGACGGCGGCGAGTGTGCGCTGGCGGCGGCGACACGCCGTGCACGGTCGCCGTAAGCGCTCAATGAGCACCGCGGCGGCGTCAAGGCGAGCAGTGACATGATGCCAAGGTGGCTACCGACTCGCCCGTGGTGATCAGAATGTCGCCGATGGCGCATCTGGCCGTCGGCTTTGTGCTGCTCGGGCTGTTGATACCAGTGCTCACCTGGCCCGCAGCCCTCCCCTTGCTGCTGATTCCGATCGTGCTGTCGGCGTTGATCATTCGCCTGCGCACGGTTGCCGACGAGCAGGGCGTGACGGTGCGCACGCTGCTGAGCAGTCAGACGATCCGCTGGGAGGACATCGACGGGCTCCGCTTCCACCGCGGCTCGTGGGCCCGTGCTCAGCTCAAGGACGGCGCGGAAGTGCGGCTGCCCGCAGTGACGTTCGCGACATTGCCGCAGCTGACCGAAGCCAGCAAGGGCAGGGTCCCTAACCCGTACCGCTGATCAGGCCAGCGGGTTGACCCCGTTGAGCATCACCCAGACGCCGATGCCGGCGGCCACGCCGACCAGCAACGCCACGAATGACCCGATGAACGGCCGATGCGACCAGCGCCGACCCGCATCAAGTCCATAGCGTCCCGGACCGCTGAGGATCACGGCGACTGCCATCGCCACCAGGGTGATCTGGTATTCGTGACCATTGGGTAGGAAGTAGGCGAACGAGTGCGAGTGCCGGCCCGACATGCTGGCCAGCAGGCCGTTGATCAGGAAGGCCAGCGCGCCGGCGGCGGCCAGCGGGGTGAATAAGCCAAGCACCAGTAGCACGCCCGCGACGATTTCGCCGCCGGCGCTGACGTAAGCCAGGACGTCGGCGTGGTGGTAGCCGATGTCGGACAGCGAGTTCCTGAACCCGTTCAGGCCTGAGCCGTCCCACCAGCCGAACAATTTCTGCAGCCCGTGCGCAATCAGCACCAATCCGAGACCGGCGCGCAGAACCAGCAGACCGAAGTTCTGCGTGCCGCGACGGCCCACCGCGCCGACCCGGTCGTCTTCGTCGTCGAAGTCGACGGTGGCGGGCATCGCCGAACCTTGTTTGCCCGCGGCTTGCGGCTGGACGTACGGGAGCGGCTCTTGGTGCTCGACCAGGTTGTATCCCGTGCCGCCGATATTCGGCCCTGGGTCGTAGGGCGGGATGATGGTGGTGGTGCCGGTGTGTTCGCGTTTGAACGCCGCCGGGGTCAGATCGTCTTCGGGATCGACCAGCCTCGCCGAGGCGGGGGGAGCCGCGATCGGCCCGTGGGGATCGTCCGGGCGCTGCCAGAGTGCGTCATTCGAACTGGTCACGGGTGTCAGGGTAAAGGCACATGGGCCCGAAACCCGGGATTTGAGCGGCGCTTTTACCGGTTAAATCCGCAGTTGATGCGTGGAACTGGTTAAACCAGCACTCAAGGGCGGATGGCAGCCCGCCACTGCCACCTTGGCCGCCTTGACCATCTTGACCACCTTTACCGACCGCGGTGCCACCCGCGGCGGTGGCGTCGTAGCCGTTGCCGGCGGTGCCGCCTTTACCGCCCGCGCGGCCGGTGCCGCCGGTGCCGCCGGTTCCACCTATGCCACCGGCCTGGCCGGGTTCGCCGCTGTTGTCGGTGCCTGCATCGCCGGTCGCCCCGGTGCCGCCGGTGCCGCCGTTGCCGCCCTGACCACCCTTGCCGATCTGCCCGGACGTGCCGCCGTGGGAGTTACCCGCATCACCACGCCCCGGTGGCAGGTGGCGGCCTCGATCCCAAATTCCCGTAGCCTGTCGGTCATGCGGATACGGCGGTCGGTTCGGCGCGCGCTCGCGGTGTTGAGTGCGGCGGCGCTGATGTCGAACGGCTGCGCGCGGTTCAACGACGCCCAGTCGCAGCCGTTCACCACCAATCCCGAACTGCGTCCGCCGCCCAGCTCCACACCTCCCCCGCCACCGCCGCTGCCGCCGACACCGTTTCCGAAGGCCTGCCCTGCGCCTGGGGTGATGCAGGGGTGCCTGGAGAGCACCAGCGGCCTGATCATGGGCATGGACAGCAAGACCGCACTGGTGGCCGAGCGCACGACCGGCGCCCTCGTCGACATCTCGGTCAGCGCGGAGCCCAAAGTGAAGATGGTGATTCCGGTCGATCCGTCCGGAGATGGCGGGTTGATGGACATCGTGCTGTCGCCGACCTATTCACAGGACCGGTTGATGTACGCCTACGTCAGCACGCCCACCGACAACCGGGTCATCCGGATCGCCGAAGGCGACATTCCGAAGGACATCTTGACGGGTATTCCCAAGGGCGCCACCGGGAATATGGGAGCGCTGATCTTCACCAGTCCCACCACGCTGGTCGTCATGACCGGTGATGCCGGTAACCCGGCGCAGGCCGCCGATCCGAAGTCGTTGGCCGGCAAGGTGTTACGCATCGAGCAGCCGACCACCATCGGGCAGGCTCCGCCGACGACCGCGCTGTCGGGCATCGGCTCGGGTGGCGGCATGTGCATCGATCCGGTCGACGGGTCGCTCTATGTCGTCGACCGGACGCCGACCGCGGACCGGTTGCAGCGCATCACCAAGAAGTCCGAGGTGTCGACGGTGTGGACCTGGCCGGACAAGCCTGGCGTGGCCGGGTGCGCGGCGATGGACGGCACCGTGCTGGTCAACCTGATCAACACCAAACTTACTGTGGCGGTTCGGCTGGCGCCTGCGACCGGTGCGGTGACCGGTGAACCGGACGTGGTGCGCAAGGACACGCACGCTCACGCGTGGGCGTTGCGGATGTCGCCGGATGGCAACGTTTGGGGCGCGACGGTGAACAAGACCGCCGGTGACGCCGAAAAGCTGGACGACGTGGTGTTCCCGCTGTTCCCGCAGGGCGGCGGCTTCCCGCGCAACAACGACGACAAGGCCTAGGCCGAGCCGTCAGCCCTGTCCGCAGGCCGCCAAGACGAGTTCGCGAACCCGCGCCGCATCCGCTTGTCCGCGGGTGGCTTTCATCACCGCGCCGACGATCGCGCCGGCCGCGGCGACCTTGCCGCCGCGAATCTTCTCCGCGACATCGGGATTGGCGGCTAACGCCTCGTCGACAGCGGCCTGGGTGAGGGAATCGTCACGGACCAAGGCCAGACCACGGGCGGTCATCACGTCCGCGGGTTCGCCTTCTCCGGCCAGCACCCCTTCGATGACTTGGCGGGCAAGCTTGTTGGACAGCTTGCCCTCGGTGACCAACGCGATCACCGCGGCGACTTGGGCCGGAGTGATGGCCAGTTCGTCGAGGGCCACCTTGGCCTCGTTGGCTTTCTGTACCAGGAAGCTGCCCCACCACGCGCGGGCCTGTTCGCTGGGGGCGCCGTGCTTGACGGTCTCGGTCACCAGCTCCACCGCGCCGGCGTTAACCAGGTCGCGCATGACCTCGTCGGAGATCCCCCACTCTTCCTGAATCCGCTTGCGGGTCAACCACGGTAGTTCGGGGATGGTCTGGCGGAGTTGCTCGACCAGCTCGCGGCTGGGCGCCACCGGTTCGAGATCGGGCTCCGGGAAATACCGGTAATCCTGGGCGGTCTCCTTGGCCCGGCCGGGACTGGTGTAGCCGGCTTCGTGAAAGTGCCGGGTCTCTTGAATGATGTGGCCGCCTGAGGTGAGCACGGCGGCTTGCCGCTGCATCTCGTAGCGCACCGCGACCTCAACGCTTTTCAGCGAGTTCACGTTCTTCGTCTCGGTCCGGGTACCGAATTCGGTTGCCCCCTTGGGCATGAGCGACACGTTGGAGTCGCACCGCATCGAACCCTGATCCATCCGGACGTCGGATACGTCCAGTGCGCGCAGCAGGTGTCGCAGGGCTGTGACGTAGGCCCGGGCGATTTGGGGGGCGCGTTCGCCGGCGCCGACGATCGGTTTGGTGACTATCTCGATCAGCGGGACCCCGGCGCGGTTGTAGTCGATCAAGGAGGTGGTCGCGCCGTGGATGCGGCCCGTCTCGCTGCCGATGTGGGTGAGCTTGCCGGTGTCTTCTTCCATGTGCGCCCGCTCGATGTCGACCCGCCAGGTGGTGCCGTCTTCCAGCGGAGCGTCGAGATAGCCGTTGATGGCGATGGGCTCGTCATATTGCGAGATCTGGTAGTTCTTCGGCATGTCCGGGTAGAAGTAGTTCTTCCGGGCGAACCGGCACCACGGCACGATCTCGCAGTTGAGGGCCAGGCCGATGCGGATTGCCGACTCGACGGCCGCCTGGTTGAGCACCGGCAGGGAGCCGGGCAGGCCCAGGCACACCGGGCAGACCTGGGTGTTGGGTTCACCGCCGAAGGCGGTGGCGCAGCCGCAGAACATCTTGGTTTTGGTGGACAGCTCGACGTGCACCTCGAGGCCCAGGACGGGGTCGAAGCGGGCGATCACTTCGTCGAAGTCGAGCAGTTCGGCCTCTGCGGCTTTGGGCGCTCCGGGCGCAACAGTCATGGGGTTGATCCTAGTGGTGGTTGCGAGGTCGGCGGAGCCGGCCGAAGCAGACCACCACCATGGGGCTAGTGGTGGTTGCGAGGTCGG
>NZ_LZLE01000031.1 GCF_001673155.1 Mycobacterium sp. 1423905.2
TGACCGAGCGGCCGGTTCGGCATATGTCGATCGTGCGAGGCGCCACACTCGGTGGGTCCGGCGCGGTCAACGGCGGCTATTTCTGCCGCGCCTTGCCGCAAGACTTCGACCGTCCGTCGATACCGGGCTGGGCGTGGACGGACGTGTTGGACCACTTCCGTGCCATCGAGACCGACCTCGATTTCGACGGCCCCAGTCACGGCGATGCCGGGCCGATCCAAGTCAGTCGCACCAGGGAACTGGCGGGTACCACCGAACGATTCGTCGCCGCCGCGCAGGGCGCCGGACTGTCCTGGATTGCCGATCTCAACGACGTGGGCACGGACCCCGTCTCCGGCGTGGGCGCCGTCCCGCTCAACATCGTCGACGGCGTGCGCACGGGATCGGGCGCCGGATTCCTGTTGCCCGCGCTGCAGCGGCCCAACTTGACTATTCTGCAGCGGACCCGGGCGGTGCGATTGCGCCTGTCGGGGAACACCGTAACCGGTGTCGATACGACCGGTCCCGCGGGACCGGACCTGCGCACCGCCGATCGGATCGTGTTGTGCGCCGGCGCAATCGAATCCGCACACCTGCTGATGCTGTCCGGAATCGGTGAGCCGGCGATGCTGGCCGCCGCGGATCTGCCTGTGGCAGTGGCACTTCCGGTAGGTCTGAGCTGCAGTGACCACCCCGAATGGGTGTTGCCGACGACGTGGACGGTGGCCACCGGGCGACCGGTGCTCGAGGTGGTGCTGACCACCACCGACGGGATTGAAATCAGGCCCTACACCGGCGGTTTCGTGGCGATGACGGGCGACGGCGCTGCGGGACATCCGGATTGGCCGCACATCGGGGTGGCCTTGATGCGGCCGCGAGCGCGCGGGCGGCTGACGATAACCTCCCCGGATCCCGATGTCCCGCCACGCATCGAGCACCGCTACGACAGCGCGCCCGAAGACCTCGTGGCCCTGCAGCGAGGTGTGCAACTGGCCCGCGAGATCGCCGGTGAGGCAACGGATTCAGGCGAACCGGCGTGGTCGACGTCGCAGCACCTGTGCGGCAGCGCCCCGATGGGAACCGAATCGGACCCGGCCGCGGTCGTCGATAATCGCTGTCGGGTCCGCGGCCTGGAGAACCTGTGGGTGATCGACGGGTCCATACTGCCCGCGGTCCCGAGCCGGGGCCCGCACGCCACGATCGTGATGTTGGCCCATCGCGCTGCGGAATTCGTCGCCTAGCTAGTTCATTCGGCGGTCGCCGTGCGCGCCGTGACGGCGTCGAAGCGAACGGACGGTTCCTGCTGCGCCGCTGGCACCGCACGCGTGGCAAGGTTCGCCGGTAACGCCGACAGCGCGTTTGGTGAAGCGACCCCCGGCCCCGTGGCCGCGGGCAACGGTTCGATCGCCGGAGGCGCCGCGGTTGCAGCCGTGGCGGCCGGAGCGGCGGGCACCGCGAAAGTCGCCGCGAGGGCCGGACCCATCGCCATCGGCGCAACAGCCACCGATGCCGGTGCCGCCACGGCCTGGGCCGATCGCACCGGTGCCACGGTGGCGGCCGCGACGCTCGGGTGCACGGCGGCAAGGGGCGTACTGGGCACACCGGCGGCCGGCGGCGGGGCGGAAAGGGCTTGAGCTGACGAGGAGGCCACCGCCAAACCTTGCTCAGCGGTCTGCAGCGTCGAGTTGTTCGCGACCTCGGTCAGCGCGTACTGGTCGGCGCCCATACTCATCAACTGCACGAACTGATCGTGGAAGGCCGCCGCCTGGGCGCTGAGCGCCTGATAGGCCTGCGCGTGCGCGTCGAACAACGCCGCGAGCTGAATCGACACCTCGTCGATGCCGGCGGACAGCACGGTCGACGTCGGAACCACAGCCGCCGTGTTGGCGTCTCCGATTGCCGTGGCGATCCGGCCTAGATCGGCTGCCGCCGCGGCAACGTACTCCGGCGATGCGATGACATACGACAACTCGTCCCCCCACTCAGGCCGGATAGCATCCGTCGCCTGTAACGAACCCCGTCCCCCAGAAGGAATCGTAAGTCCGCGGGCACCCTCACCGCGGCGTTTCGGGTGAAACGCGCGTACCAGATTTCGGTTGACGCTCCCGAAGGCGCCGGACCAGCCCGAGTTGGCGTCCGTCCCGCCCGGGCGCCCACAGCCCGATCAGCACGGCAGCAACGGCCGAGATCGCAGCCATCGCGACGGTCGACGAGTGCATCGCGGTCATGAACGCCGCCTTGGCAAATGCCGAGAGCTGAGTGCCTAGCGGGCCGAGCTTGTCGGCGACCTCCTCCGCCTTGGCGAGCGAGTCCGACGCCGGTCCCCGCACCGGTGCGGGAAACTCCGCCAACTTCGGTGTCAACTCTTGGGTGTACCGGCCGGCCAGGATCGACCCGGCCACCGCGATTCCCAACGCACCACCCATTTCCCGCGCGGTGTCGTTGACCGCCGAAGCCACTCCCTGCTTCTCGTCGGCGACCGCTCCCATGATCGCCGAAGTCGTTGGCGCCGTGCAGAATCCGATACCGGTGCTGAGGATCAGCGTCGGCCAGGCGAACTGCAGGTACGACGAGTGCACGTCGAGACCTTGCATGCAGGCGAACCCGACCGCCATCAGCAGCGTGCCCACGAACAGCACCGTGCGCAGCCCCAGTTTGGGCAGGTACCAGAAGGACAACGCCGAGAAGATGCCCAAGGGCACCATGAACGGACCCAGGGCGACCGCCGTCATCAGCGGGGAATAGCCCATGATCTCCTGCACGTACTGCATGCCGAGATAGAAGAAGCCGAACGTCCCGGCAAACATGATGACAATGGTGGCCACCCCGGTGGCGAAGCTCGGGTCGCCGAACAGTCGTACGTCCAGCAATGGGTGACGGCGGCCGGATGCCAGGCGCAGTTCCACCACGCCGAACACCACGGCAATCACGGTCCCGACGACCAGTCCGCCCCAGACCAGCGGGTTGCTCCAGCCACGATGAGGCGCCTCCAAGATGGCGAACACCGCGATGGCCAGCGCCGCGCCGATCAGTGCTGCGCCGAGCCAGTCGACGCGGGGGGCGTCGCTGTCGCGCGACGGCGCGACCGTGCACGCCAGGGCGAAAATTGCGACCGCTGCGCCGGCCAGGCACCAGAAAATCGCGTGCCAGTCCCCGAGACGCAGCATCAGCCCGGACCCCAGCATCCCCAGCACCCCGCCGAAACCCGCCACACCGGCCCAGATGCCAACTGCCTTAACGCGCTGATCTTTTGGATACGCCACGGTCAGCAAGGACAGCGTCGCGGGCATCACGAACGCCGCGCCCAGGCCGGCCACCGCCCGCCCCGCGATGATCTGGGTCGGGTTGTGCAGCAGCGCGGGGGCCGCCGAGCCGAGCGCGAAGATGAGCAGGCCGGTCAGCAAGGCACCGCGGCGGCCGTACCGGTCGCCGATCGCGCCGGCGGGCAGCAAGAGGCAGGCCAGGGCCACGGTATAGCCGTCGACGATCCAGGTGAGCTGTGTCTGCGTGGCGGCGGTGGCCACCGCGAGATCAGGAAGCGCGGTGTTCAGTGCGGTCATCGACGCGACGACCAGCGCGACGCCCAGGCACGCGACGGTAAGCGTCCAGACCCGTGCTCGCGCGCTAGTGCCGATGCTCACCGCGCCAGTACCCTGGTCTGGTCGGGTCAGAGTTTCGACCATGGCGATGCGCCTCCTCCCCCGGGGCGATCTGGTTTACGAGACTAACGTTCTCGTAGATAGACCGTTAGTCTGGTGTTCAAACAGGGAGGTGGCTCACAATTTCCGACGGGATTGTCGATCCTCGTCCCGCGCGGTCACGGGCTCGTCTGTTGCATGCCGCCGCCGAATTGCTGCTTGCCGGTGGGCCCAGCGCGGTCACGATCGATGCGGTGACCCGTGCCGCCAACGTGGCCCGGGCGACGTTGTACCGTCATTTCCCCAGCGTGAACGACCTGCTGGCGGCGACGTTCAACAGCCTCATCCCGCCGGCGCCGATGCCCCCCGCGGAGGGTTCGCTGCGTGATCGATTGCTGGCGATGGTCTTGGCTCAAGCCGACGTCGTCGCCGAAGCGCCCGTCGTCCTGACCGCGATGTCCTGGCTGGCGCTGGGACCCGACCTCCAGCAGATGCCCGAACCGCGGCATGCCGGCGGGGAAGCGATCAATACCCTGCGGGAACGCATCGCTCAGCAGTATGCGGCGCCGTTCGACGCTCTGTTCGACAGCCCGCAGGCTGCGGAATTGGGTGCCGTCGACCGATCCCGGGCGATCGCCCTGTTGATCGGCCCGCTGGTCCTCGGCCGGTTGAGCACGCTGCCCGATTTCGACTACCGCGAATGCGCCCGCGCCGCGGTCGACGGTTTCCTCTATATACACAGCCGCGAATCCTGACCTGCCGGCCACGCGACCGCCTAGAAGCCGGTCCGGTCTTTGATCCGCTGCCGAACCGCGGCCTTCCCTTCGGCAAGCTTCGCCAGACCGAATCGGGTCGCGCTCCAACTGCACTCGTTGTCCGAAGTCCACCGGACATACACGAACTCCGAGTGCTCGAGCAATTGCACGGCTTCATAAATCGATTCCCGCACCGGTCGAGCCTGCACCACAAAGCCGGTCTGCTTGGGATAGCGGCGAAACATCCAGTCGCTGAGGTCGGCGACCCCGAGCCAGGGAACGCGCCGGGGCGCATCCGGACCGAATGCTGCCATTAGTTCGACCGCGAGATCGGCTGGCGGCGCGGCGTTGATCCAGTCGATCATGGGTTGGGCCGCGTCGCCCTCTCCCGGAGTCGACCCGATAACCGGCATGACGACCTCCTCGGGTGCTCCTCGGGGTGCTCCTTGGGGTGCACGAACTCCGCAACGGAGCGTACTGCAGCCATGAGCTGGGATTTGGCTCAAGCGCTGATCTGAGGCATACTGTTCAGGTTGCCTTGAGCC
>NZ_LZLE01000032.1 GCF_001673155.1 Mycobacterium sp. 1423905.2
AAGGATGTTCGGGCCGCCGACATCGACGAGGTGGATCACCGGATTCTGGCCGTCCTGCACGGTGACGCGCGGATCACCAACAATGCGCTGGCCGAGGCGGTCGGCATCGCACCCTCGACGTGTCACGGCCGGGTGCGACGGTTGGTCGACCTAGGTGTGATCCGCGGGTTCTATACCGATGTCGATCCCGTCGCGGTCGGATTGCCGCTGCAGGCAATGATTTCGGTCAGTCTGCAGTCCCACGCGCGTGGGAAGATCCGCAGCTTCATCGCCCAGATCCGCCGCCGACGGCAGGTCATGGACGTTTATTTCCTGGCCGGCGCCGACGACTTCATCCTGCACGTCGCCGCCCGCGACACCGAAGATCTGCGAGCCTTCGTCGTCGAGCATCTCAACGCCGATGCCGACGTCGCAGGCACCCAGACGTCGTTGATCTTCGAGCATCTGCGCGGGGCGGCGCCCATCTAGGTGCTGGCTATGATCGTCGGATGACCGACCCGTCCGCAACGGCGACCGTGCACATCGACGCCAGTCCCGAGCGGGTCTATCGGCTCATCACCGACCTGCCGACCATGGCCTCGCTGGCCGAAGAGGCGGTGGCCATGACCTGGCGCAAGGGAGACGCGGCGCGCCCAGGCGCCGTCTTTGTGGGTCGTAACCGCAACGGTGCGCGGCGCTGGACCACCAAGTGCACCGTCACCGACGCCGAGCCCGGACGTACCTTTGCGTTCGACGTACGCAGCGCCGTCATTCCGGTCGCGCGCTGGCAGTACGACCTGGTCGCCGCGGACGGTGGATGCCGGGTCACCGAAAGCACGTGGGACCAACGGCCCGCCTGGTTCCGCAAGGTCGGCGGCTGGGCCACCGGCGTCTCTGACCGCGCGAGCGCCAACAACCAACACATCCGGCTGACCTTGCAACGGCTCAAGCAGCGGGCGGAGGACCAATGAGCACCGTCGATGACCGGGCGGTGGGCCCGCACACGAAATCCGACGCCGCCGACCACGAGCGCCTGGTCCTGGAAGCCCGCGACGTCGAATTCGACTGGGCCAACCTGCCGTTCCACTACGTGCCTGGCGAACCGATGGCGACCCACGTGCTCAACGTCCTGCACCTGTTGCTGCCGGCGGGTGAAGAGTTCTTCGTCGAGGTCTTCAAGAAGACGCTGCCCCTGATCAAAGACGATCAGCTGCGGCTCGACGTCCAAGGGTTCATCGGCCAGGAAGCCATGCACTCCCAAGCGCACTCGTCAGTGCTCGCCCACTTTGACGCCCAGGGCGTTGATCTGACGCCGTTCACCGATCAGATGAAGTGGTTGTTCGACAAGCTGCTTGGTGACAAACCACGACGCAGTAAGCGGCGGCAACACAGTTGGCTGCTCGAGCAGGTGTCTTTCATCGCGGCCATCGAGCACTACACGGCGGTGCTCGGTGAGTGGGTGCTGAACTCTCCGCAACTCGACGCGGCCGGTGCCGACCCGGTAATGCTCGACCTGCTGCGCTGGCATGGCGCAGAAGAAGTGGAGCACAAGGCGGTCGCTTTCGACGCCATGAAACATCTGCGCGCCGGCTACTGGCGGCAGGTCCGCACCCAGCTGGCCGTGTCACCGGTGTTGTTGTTGCTGTGGGTGCGCGGAGTGCGGTTCCTGTACTCGGTCGACCCCTGTCTGCCGCCGGGGACCAAGGCCCGCTGGCGCGACTACCTCGACGCCGCGCGACGCGGCCTGGTGCCCGGGCCGCTGCGACTGCTGCGGGTGGTGGGCGATTACTACCGGCCGCGCTTCCATCCGTCTCAGCTCGGCGGGCTGGGGTTGGCCGTCGACTACCTGGCGGTCTCGCCCGCTGCCCGGGCAGCGCGCTGAATATGAGTAATACCAACACCATCACCGCATCCGACGGCGTCACCCTCGCCGTACACCGGTACACCGAACTCGACCCGCAACGTCCCACGATCCTGGCGGTGCACGGCTATCCCGACAACCACCACGTGTGGGACGGTGTGGCCGAGCAGCTGGCCGATCGCTACAACGTGGTCGCCTACGACGTGCGAGGCGCCGGCGAATCCTCCCGGCCGGCACAGCGATTCGGGTACCGGCTGGACCAGCTGGTGTCCGACATCGGCGACGTCATCGACAGCCTCGGCGCTGGACGGGTGCACCTGCTGGCCCACGACTGGGGTTCCATCCAGGCGTGGACCGCCGCCACCGATGACGAAGTCTCCTGCAAGATCGCCTCGTTCACCTCCGTTTCGGGACCGCACCTGCACTACGCGGGAGCGTTTCTGCGGTCCGGTCGCACCCCGCGCACCTTCGCCTACGTTGCCAAACAGCTGCTGTCCTCGGGCTATATCGGATTCTTCCTCTGCCCGGTAGTGCCGGAATTGTCGTTCCGCTCGCGTATCGGCGTGAAAGTCGTTGAAGCGCTAGAAGGTATCGGCCGATCAAGCACCCGCAGCCAACGGGTCAAATCGCCCCGCGCGATTGGCGACTACCTCAACGGGCTCAACCTCTACCGGGAGAACATGCCGGCGCCCTTCCTGAAGAAGGTGCGTGAACTCCCCGAGACGACCGTCCCCACTCAGGTGCTGATTCCCCGCCGCGACGTCTTCGTCAGTCCCGCGTTGCAGCGGTTCACCGGCGCAATCCCGTCGGGCGGCAGGGTGATCGAAATAGAAGGTGGCCACTGGGTGGTGACGTCACGTCCGGACGTCATCGCGCGGCTGACCGGGGAGTGGGTCGATCAGCTCGTCGACGGCAGGGTCACCGCAGGCGCATCGGTGGTGTGCGGCGGAACCCGTCAGGTGGCCGGCAAACTCGCGCTGGTGACCGGGTCGGGGGCCGGCATCGGCCGGGCCACCGCAATCGAATTGGCCCGCCAGGGCGCCCAGAAGGTGGTCATTGTCGATCGCGATCTGGCCGCGGCGAACGACACCGCGGCGGCGGTCCGCGCCGCCGGAGCTCAGGCGGCCGTCTACCAGGTCGACGTCACCGACGAGACGGCGATGAAAAATCTGGCCGCTGCGGTGCGCCACGATCACGGCGTGGTCGACATCCTGGTGAACAATGCCGGCATCGCGATGGCGGGCCGGTTCTTGGAGACCTCGTTGGAGCACTGGGACACCATCATGGCGGTCAACGTGCGTGGCGTGATCACCGGCACCAAGGCCTTTGCGGAGCAGATGGTCGAGCGTGGCGAAGGCGGATCCATCATCAACATCTCGTCGGCAGCCGCCTATGTGCCGTCCAAGTCAATGGTGGCCTACAGCACCACCAAGGCAGCGGTGCTGGGCCTCAGTGAAGCGTTGCGTGCCGACCTCGCCGACGAGGGCATCACCGTCACCGCGGTCTGCCCCGGGTTCGTCAACACCAACATCGCCAAAAGCACGATCTATGCCGGGATGTCGGCCGAGCAGCAGGATCGGGCCCGGCAGAAGGCGGACGCCGCCTACCGGCGCCGCAACTTCACCCCGGAAGCAACCGCCAAAGCGATCGTTCAAGCCGTGCGAACCGGCCCGCCGGTGTTGCCGGTCGCCGCGGAATCGCGGGTTGGCTACGCGCTGCGCCGCATCAGCCCATCGGTGTTGCGCCTGATCGCCCGCTGGGACATTCGACAAACCTAGCCGTGACACAGAACATTTGGGCCAGTAGACCCGCCGACCTGTACGGCCGGCGCAGCCGTGACCGCTTCGCCACCGCGATGTGGGGATTGCGCGTCGTCTTCAGCGGGTTCGCCTCGGCGTCGCGGTGGACGCCCGAGCGAGTGACTCCGGTGCCGCGCACGCACACCGCGGTCGTCACCCAACGGGTAGTGCTGGCACCCGACGTAGTCGCCTTGACGTTGGCCGATCGGGACGGGGGTCTGTTGCCGTCGTGGACGCCGGGTGGCCATATCGACATCCAGCTGCCGTCGGGCCGCCGGCGGCAATACTCGCTGTGTGGACCGCCGGGGCGGCGCATCGATTACCGCATCGCGATACGCCGCATCGCCGACGGCGGTGGCGGATCGGTCGAGATGCACGACGCTTTCGACGTCGGCGACATCGTGGTGTTCGAGGGTCCCCGCAACGCGTTCTATCTCGGAAGCGCTGAGCACGACGTGTTGTTCGTGATCGGTGGCATCGGCGTCACGCCCATCCTGCCGATGATCCGGGTGGCCGCCCAGCGTGGAATGAACTGGCGCGCAATCTATGCTGGCCGTAGCCGGGAGTACATGCCGCTGCTGGACGAAGTCGTGTCCGTCGCGCCGGAGCGGGTCACGGTGTGGGCCGATGACGAGCGGGGTGGCTTCGCGTCCGTCGACGACCTGTTGGCCGGTGCCGAAGCGACGACCGCGGTGTATGTGTGCGGCCCGAGCGCCATGCTCGACGCGGTGCGCGTGGCCCGCGGCGAATATGCCGATGCGCCACTGCACTACGAGCGGTTCAGCCCGCCGCCGGTGGTCGACGGTCGACCGTTCGAGTTGGAGCTGGTGCGGTCTGGGCGGGTGCTCACCGTTGCGGCCAACCGTTCGGCGCTCGACATCATGCTCGACCGAGACCCCACCACCCCGTATTCGTGTCAGCAGGGCTTCTGCGGCACGTGCAAGGTGAAAGTGGTTGCCGGCGAGGTGGATCGGCGTGGTCGCGCCGTCGAAGCGGATGACGAGATGCTGGTCTGCGTGTCGCGCGCCAAGGGCGACCGGCTAGTCATCGACGCTTGAGCGGTAAAGGCGGTAGCCCACGTGGGGCACCTTGACGCCGGGCAGCGGCTTCCACACGTAGTTGCGGCCATCGAGCCGGAAGTGTTTGCGCTCATAGAACTCCCGCGCTTTGTGATTCTTCTCCGCGCACCACAGAATCATGTCGGTCCCGGGGTGTAGTTCCAGCGCCTTGTCCAGCAGGCGTCCGCCCAAGCCGAGGTGTTGGCTTGCCTCGGCGACGTAGAGGGCGTCCAGTTGCACCAGATCCGGATTGGAGAGATCCGGCCCGAACAGCGCCATGCCCAGTGGCTGGCGTCCCGACTCGGCGATCCACATGCTCCACCCGCCGCGCTTGAGGGTCAGCGGATAGAACTCCCGGACCCAGCGTGTCGGAGTGTCCAGCATGTCGAGCAGGTAAGGCGCCAGCATCCCTTCCCAGGATTGGCGCCACACCGGATAGTGCATCGCGGCGACCCTGCCCAAATCGGCCGGCTTGGCTTCGCGGAGCCTGACGTCACCTGACTTCACGTAACCATCTCCACCGGTGGCAACTCCATTCCTCCCACCCTAGGCAGTGCGCCGGATCAGCGACGACATGAATCTCACCTGCCACATCAGCCCCTCAACCGGGTTGGTGACAAAGTGCCCACCTCTCAGCGACAGCATGGCTTTGTCGCTGAGAGGCGGGCAAAAATCGCACTGTTCGGGGCAGAGGCTGCTGTGGCGATTGTGACTTTTTTGCCCCGCCCGGCCCCCGTTATGGACCAATTCGACCGGTCTAGTGTGAAGGCCATGCGGGTAGGCGTGCTGGGAGCCAAAGGAAAAGTCGGGGCGACGATGGTGCGGGCGGTCGAGGCCGCCGACGACCTGACCCTGTCTGCAGAGGTGGACGCCGGCGACTCGCTGAGCCTGCTCACCGACGGTGACACCGAGGTCGTCATCGACTTCACCCACCCCGACGTCGTCATGGACAACTTGAAGTTCCTGATCGACAACGGGATTCACGCGGTGGTCGGCACCACCGGCTTCACCGCCGAACGACTGCAGCAGGTCGAGTCGTGGCTGTCCGGCACACCCGACACCTCGACTCTCATCGCCCCGAACTTCGCGATCGGTGCGGTGCTGTCCATGCACTTCGCCCGGCAGGCCGCGCGCTTCTTCGACTCCGCCGAAGTCATCGAGTTGCACCACCCCAATAAGGCCGACGCTCCGTCGGGCACCGCGACCCGCACCGCGAAGCTGATTGCCGAGGCGCGAAAGGGGTTGCCCCCCAACCCCGATGCCACCAGCACGAGCCTGCCCGGAGCCCGCGGCGCCGACGTCGACGGCGTGCCCGTGCATGCGGTGCGGCTGGCCGGGCTGGTCGCCCATCAGGAGGTGCTGTTCGGCACCGAGGGTGAGACGCTGACCATCCGCCACGACAGTCTGGATCGGACGTCGTTCGTGCCCGGTGTGCTGCTGGCAGTGCGGCGGATCCGGGAACGCCCCGGGCTCACCGTCGGCCTAGAGCCGCTGCTCGACCTGCAATGACCGAGGCCCGGCGCACGCTGCGCATCCAAATACTCATCGCCTTTCTATGCGTGGCGATGCTGGCGTACTTCGTCATGCTCGGCCGCCTTGCCATCGCCATGATCGGCTCGGGGCGGGTTGCCGCGGTCGGGCTCGGGCTGGCGGTGATCATCATGCCGGTCATCGGGCTGTGGGCCATGGTCGCCACCTTGCGCGCAGGGTTCACCCATCAGAAACTGGCTCGGCTCATCGCCGCGGACGGGATGGAACTCGACGTGAGTGATCTGCCGCGGCGCGCCTCGGGCCGCATTGACCGCAACGCCGCCGACGCGTTGTTCGACTCAGTACGAAGCGAATTGGAAGACGACCCGGACAACTGGCGCCGCTGGTACCGGTTGGCGCGGGCCTACGACTATGCGGGCGATCGGCGCCGCGCGAGGGAAGCGATGAAGACCGCCGTCGAACTGCAAGCGCGCCAATGACCACCCTGCTGGTGGTGCACCACACGCCGTCGCCGGCCACCCGGGAGTTGCTGGAGGCGGTGCTCGCCGGCGCCAACGACCCCGAGATTCACGGCGTCGACGTGGTCTCCCGGCCGGCGTTGAGCGCCACGCTGCCGGACATGCTGGACGCCGACGGCTACCTGTTCGGCACCACAGCCAACTTCGGCTATATGTCGGGGGCACTCAAGCACTTCTTCGACACCGTTTATTACCCAAGCCTGGACCATGTCGCCGGCCGCCCCTACGGATTGTGGGTACACGGCAACAATGACACCGTCGGCGCGGCGGCCGCCGTCGGCAAGCTGGCGACCGGGTTGGCACTAACCCAGGCCGCCGACGTACTCGAAGTCGCCGGGCCGGTCGACGCCGCGGTGCGGGAACGGGCCTACGAATTGGGTGGCACGCTGGCCGCGACAGTAATGGAGTGACGAAATGGCCGAGATAACCAGGATCTCTCGCGATCACAACCCGTACCCGTTGACCGGAGTCACTCTGGACGACAACGGGATCCCGCACTACGA
>NZ_LZLE01000033.1 GCF_001673155.1 Mycobacterium sp. 1423905.2
CGAAGACGACCTGTTGGCGCTGATCAATGCACCCACCAACACGTTGCTGGGGCGGCCTCTGATAGGCGACGGCGCCAGTGGAACAGCGGCAAATCCCAACGGCGGCGCCGGCGGGCTGCTGTTCGGCAACGGTGGGTCTGGATTCACCCAGACGGCCAACGGCGTGGCCGGAGGTAACGGCGGCAGCGCCGGGCTCTTTGGCAACGGGGGCGCCGGGGGTGGCGGTGGAGCCGGCGCCAGCGGCGGTAGCGGCGGTACCGGCGGAATCCTGTACGGAAACGGCGGCGCAGGCGGTTTGGGAGGCGCTGCTCTGGCGGGCGTTAACGGTGGGAACCCCGGCGCCGGCGGCGCTGGCGGCAACGCTTTGCTGTTCGGCAGCGGTGGAGCCGGCGGCCAGGGCGGCACCGGTCTGACCGGCACCACCGCCGTCACCCCGGACAACGGCACGGCCGCCACTGGCAGCGCCGGGTTGGTCGCGACCCAGGTCGGCTTTACCGGTGGTGCCGGCGTCGATGGTGCTGTTGGTCAGGTCGGCGGTACTGGTGGGACAGGCGGGTCCCCAGATTTCCTGTTTACCGGCTCGGTTCCCGGCGCGGACACCAGTGGTGGCACCGGAGGCGTCGGCGGTGTCGGCGGATTCGGTAGCGACGCTGGAGCCGCCGGCAGTGGCGGGATGGGCGGTGCCGGCGGTGTCGGGGGCAATGGCGGGCTGCTGTTCGGTAGCGGCGGGGCCGGCGGACACGGTGGCACCGGCGGCACGGGCGGCGCCGGCGGTATTGCGGCGAACGGTGGTGCCGGCGGTGCCGGGGGTAGCTCCACCTCTAGGGCCAGCTTTATTGCTGTCACTGCTGTCGGCGGAACCGGCGGCACCGGCGGCGTGGGCGGCGTCGGCGGTACCGGCGGATCGGGCGGCGCCGGAGGTGTCGGGGGGGCCGGCGGCCACGGCGGGCTGCTGTTCGGTGCCGGCGGTGCCGCCGGCACCGGGGGCACGGGTGGTCTCGGCGGATCCGGCGGTCTCGGCGGTGACGGCGGATCGGCGGGCAACGGTGGGAATAGCTCAGCGATCGCGACGCAGGTCGGTGAGAAATCGTTCGGCGGCAACGGAGGTCTCGGAGGCAGCGGTGGCGTCGGCGGTACGGGCGGTGCCGGCGGTGCCGGCGGTGCCGCCGGCGCAGCGGGGGAGGGAGGCTTCCTCGGCCAAGCCGGATCCAGCGGCAGCGCGGGCGTGGGCGGCGCCGGCGGTGTTGGCGGCGGCGGCGGCGACGGTGGCGATGGCGGGAAAGGCGGGACCGCGACTGGCGGCAATGACAGCATCAAGACGCCGGGCAGCCCCGGAAGCGGCGGCACGGCCGGGGGCGGGGGAGCCGGTAAACAGGAAATCTGGGGACCCGCCTGTCCCACCAGTACCGCCGACCTGACCAACAGCACCATCGACGCCGGCACCACCGGTAAAGCCGACCTGGGTCGCGACCAACCCGGCGCTGCCAGTGGCGGCCGTGCCGTTGTCCGGGGTGACGGCGGTGGTGCCGGTCAGACCGGTGCCGCCCTGGCCGCCGGCTCCACCGCTGCCGAACAGCGAGGCGATGCCGCTGGCGCCACCGTC
>NZ_LZLE01000034.1 GCF_001673155.1 Mycobacterium sp. 1423905.2
TCAGGTCTCGCTGCGCGGCGACGAACTCCGCTCCTTTGCCCGGGGTGACGCTGTGCAAGAAGACGCCGACGTTGGGTGGCGGTAGCTCTCCCTGTGCGAGAACCAGATCCGAGTTGCAGCGCCAGTATCCGTGCGCTGTCCCAGCAGTCAAGATGGCCCGCCGCTCCGCGCTGTCCAGCCATGCGTCGAGCGACTGCGGATCGGCGAAGGAGACCTCCAGGCCGCAGTCCAACCGTTCCGCGGCAACCGATTGACGCGCGCCGACATAGCCAGAACTCGCCTGAGCGGAAGCGAAGTAGCCGGTCGCCCAGTCTTGGAACCGCCGCGCATCCGCTGGAGGGTGAAAGAGGGAGATCGCCGTGGCGCCGACTGTCATGTCAGTTGTCTACCATCCGAGGGCCGCCTGGGCGCTGACGCGATGAAAAGGTTTGCCCGTCGCACCGTGAGGGAAGCCAGCAGTGACCGGGTGCAGAACGCGCCCGTATTCGTTTACGTCCGGATGTCGCGTTCCTGCCGTTATTGACGCTGCAGTCATTGCATATTCGCAGCGAAATTGCTTGCGGCGGGCTAGATTCCCGTCATCAACCTACCTAGACTCTGGTGGCGGGCAAAGAGTTCTTGTACGTGACTAGTCGGGCGGGCGACTATGGAACGACTAAGCGGAATTGACGCTTTCTTTCTCTACATGGAAACACCGACGCAACCGTTGAACGTGTGCTGCGTCCTGGAATTGGACACCTCGACGATGCCCGGCGGCTACAGCTATGCCCGGCTGCGCGCAGAGTTAGCCAAACGGGTAAAGGCGATGCCCGAATTCCGGATGAAGCTGGCCGACAGCCAGCTCAACCTGGATCACCCGGTGTGGGTCGACGACGAGGAGTTCTCCCTGCGCCGTCACCTGCACCGTGTTGCCGCGCCCGCGCCCGGAGGTCGGCGCGAAATGTCGGAGCTTTGTGGGCACATCGCGGGGCTGCCGCTCGATCGCGACAGGCCGCTGTGGGAGATGTGGGTCATCGAGGGCGGTGCCCGCGAAGACCGGCTGATGGTGATGCTCAAGGTGCACCACGCCGTGGTCGACGGGGTAGCCGGGGCGAATCTACTGGCTCAACTGTGCGCCTTGCAGCCCGATGCGCCTGCGCCGCAGCCGGTTCGCGGCGCTGGTCGCGCCAGCGCGCTGCAGATTGTCGCGACCGGACTGCTCAGTTTCGCCAAGCGGCCATTACGGTTGGCGACCATAGTGCCCACGACACTGTTCACGGTGGCGCAGACGGCCCTGCGGGCCCGCGAAGGCCGAACCATGGCGGCACCGTTCTCCGCGCCGCCCACCCCGTTCAACGGCACCCTCACTCGGCACCGCAACGTTGCCTACTCCCAGCTGGACATGCGTGACGTCAAACGGGTCAAAGAGCGTTTTGGGGTAACCGTCAACGACGTCGTGGTGGCACTCTGTGCCGGGGTATTGCGACGTTTCTTGGCCGAACGCGGCGAGCTACCGGATGCTCCGTTGGTGGCCACGGTGCCGGTGTCGGTGCGCGACAAGTCCGATCGGCCCGGGCGCAATCAGACCACTTGGATGTTCTGCCGGCTGGAAACCCAGATCAGCGATCCGGCGCAGCGAATCCGGGCCATCGCCGCAGGCAACCGTGCGGCCAAGGAACATACCGCGGCCATAGGGCCTACGCTGCTGCATGATTGGACTGAGTTCGGGGGCCAGACCATGTTCGGTGCGGCCATGAAAATCCTGCCGCGCATTCCGTTGAGCAGCAGTCCGATCTACAACTTGATCTTGTCCAACGTTCCGGGCCCGCAGGACCAGCTGTACTTCCTGGGTTGCAAAATCGAGGCGATGTATCCGCTGGGCCCGCTGCTTGGCGGTGCGGGACTGAACCTCACCGTCATGTCCCTCAACGGTGAACTGGGCATCGGCGCCATCTCGTGTCCGGACCTCCTGCCGGACCTGTGGCCCATCGCCGACGGGTTCTCCGATGCGCTCAAGGAATTACTGGAGTGCAAACGTTAAGCCCTGGACTACCCTTCGCTCAATAACCCGAACCGCTGCTGGTGCCGAGTACTTCGACCGCGGCGTTGATGTTCGGTACAACGGTGCCGCCGTAGCGTGCCACGATTTGTCCGAGCGCCCTGGCCAGGTGCGGACCGACCGCCTCGGCGGCCAGGACGTCTTCGGCGATGACAATTCCGTTGACCAGATGGGCGGCGAGCAACCGGCCGTCCTGAGCGACCTCGTAACGCCAGTCGCCGATCTGGATCCGCTCGGGATTGGACCGGAAGATGCCACGTCGCGCCGGTGTGTGGATGACGCCGGGAAGCCCGGCGAACACGTTGATCACCAGCCCGACTCCACCGGGCCCAGCGAGCGCTGCCGAGACGGTACGGCTGACTTGGTCGGCGTCGTAATCAACCACTAGCTGTCCATCGGCAGAACAAACGTCGGCGTGATGGTCTCACCACTGCCGGTGCGGCGCACGGCGGTGCCGGCAGTGTAGAACTCGACCGTGTGCAGTCCCCAGGCATAGTTCGAGACGGCGAAGTGCACGCCCAGCACACCGGTCGCGCCGTCTCTCTCGGCCTCACTTTGCATCCGCGACATCGCCAATTCACGCGCCTGGTAGTTCCCCTGCGTCCACTGCGGCATTTCCATGTTCCGCCCGATCTGCTTGAGCGTCTGCATGAATCCCTGCACAGCGATGTGAAACACACAGTTGCCCATGACGAAGGCGACCGGGGCGAATCCGGAGCGCAGCAACGTCACCATGTCCTGTCCGGACAGGTGGCTGGAGAAAGCTTGGCCGTTGGGACGACGGAACGCTCCAGGCTTCGCGGTGTATCGAACCGCGGTGCCGACCGCCATGAATTCCAGGTGTTCCCCGCCTTCGCCGTGATGGCGCCAGTTGAGCCGGACCCCGACGATGCCGTCGGCGTTGAGTGCATCCGCCTCGGCTTGCATGCGGGCCATCGCATTCCACCGCGCCCGGTAGGTCGCCTCGGTCAGCACCCCCAGTTCCTGCTGCTGTCGCATACCGCTGAACTGGAACCCGACGTGATAGACCGAGACCCCCATGACCAGTTCGATCGGTTCGAACCCGGCCCCGTGTAGGAGCGCGAACTCGTTGATGGACAAGTCAGACGTCCACGATTTCTCGGCATGCGACAGTCGTTCGCTGGCGACGGGATCGAGCGCTCCTGGTTGCATGGATGAGAGTCCCTTCTCCTGAATTGGCGTCAGCGTACCGAGCCAACGCCCGTCTTTGCCGGATTTGGCATCGGGCAGCTCAGTCACGCCTACCGGGGCATCGGGCGGGCCCAGCGGTGGTACTGGCGAAACTCGCTGTGGCCGAACGGGTTTTGACTGAACGCTGCCGCTTCACGGGGACAAGAAGATGGCCTCTTCGGGGCAGTTCTGGGCGCCGGTCACTGCTTGGCGCTCGAGTTCGCCAGAGACGTCGGTGACCAGGACGACCGCATGGCCCACTTCGTCGGCATCGAACACCTCGGGCGCCAGGGTGTAGCAGCGTCCGTGCCCGACACATCGGTCCTGCTCGACCGAGACCCGCCTCATTGGACGGGAACCGGAAAAGTCAGCGGCAGTGCCTCCACCGACCGCAGCGCGGCGGTGTAAGTCAGCTCGGTGCCCGGTTTGATGCCGTAATCAGGGATACGGCGATGGAACTCACGCAGGGCCACCCGCAACTCCATGCGGGCCAGGTGGCTTCCGAGGCAGCGATGCGGGCCGCCACCGAAAGCGCGATGACGGTTTGGGGTGCGGTGAAAGTCCACCACCTCGGGATCGGGGAATTCGGCGGGATCAGTGTTGGCCGCACCGAGCAACGGACTGACCCGCTCACCCTTGGCAATTGGGCAACCACCCACCTCGACGTCTTGCATGGCGACGCGGGCGACGCCCGGTACCGGCGTTTCCCAGCGCAACAGTTCCTCGATTGCGTGCGGCAAGACGTCCGGTTCTTCGACCAGTTGACGGCGGTGCTCTGGGTGTCGTGCCAGGTACACGAAAAAGCAATCGAGGGAGTCGGTGACCGTGTCCAGACCGGCGATCAGGAACAGGAAGCAGATGTCGAGCAGTTCCTCCCGCGTCAGGGTCCGGCCCTCCCGTTCCAGATTGACGGCGATCATCGCAGACAGTATGTCGTCGCGGGGGTTGGCGATGTGCTCGTCGATGGCCCGCTCGAAGTAGTCGTAGATCTGTTGCGCGACCACCACCGAACTGTCGTGACGGTCGTCGTATCCGGTGGCCCCGGCTGGACGAATCACCCCGTCTTTCCACTCCAGGAACTGGTCCAGATCCTCCAACGGCAGACCGAGCAGTTGCAGGAATACCGTGCACGGCAACGGGACTGCGAATTCGGCGTGAAAGTCGCATTCGCCTCGGTGGGCAAATGCATCGATCCTTTCGTTCACCAGCTCGGTGATGTGCGGTTCGCGGCGAGCCATCTCCCGCGGGGTGAAGAGCGGATCCAGAATGCGCCGGTACTTGGCGTGTTCCGGCGGATCGATCTGCAGCGGGATGAGGGGTCGCAGATTGCCGAGGTCGACCGCGTCCATGTTGGAGGAGAACAGATCGGTGCGTTTGAGCGCCATCTCGATATCGGCCAGCCGGCTCAGTACCACCGCTTGCGGTGCCCGGAAAACAGGCGTCGTTTCACGTAGTGCTTTGTACATGGGCTGCGGCTCGGCGAGGCCCATCACGGCCTGGTCGACGAACGCGTCGGCTTCTGTCATGCAGTTAGCGTGGCACCGCACCTGGCGGTGAGCAATGCCTTCGCTTGCAAAAATACGTAAATTAGAGATGTTATGGATCCACCGTCGGTGGAGGAGGTCGTTAGTGTTCGATCTGAAGATTGTCGGGGGAACCGTGGTGGACGGCACCGGGGTGCCGGGTTACCGCGCTGACGTCGGCATCAAAGACGGCAAGATCGCCGAAGTTTGGCGCCGGGCGGACACCGACGGCGGACTTCCCGGAGGCGCCGCCGAGACCATCGACGCCACCGGGCGAGTGGTCGCGCCGGGGTTCGTCGACATTCATACCCATTACGACGGTCAGGTCAGTTGGGACGGCGTGCTCGAGCCGTCCAGCGGTCACGGGGTGACCACCGTGGTCACCGGAAACTGCGGTGTCGGGTTCGCGCCGGTGCGCCCGGGCCGCGAAGACTGGCTCATCGCGCTCATGGAAGGTGTGGAAGACATTCCCGGGACGGCACTGACCGAAGGCATCTCCTGGGGCTGGGAGAGCTACCCCGAGTACCTCGACGTGATCGAGCGGGGACGTTTCGCCGTGGATGTCGGGAGTCAGATCGCGCACGGGCCAGTGCGCGCTTATGCGATGGGCGAGCGAGGAGCGCGTAACGAGCCCGCCACGCCCGAGGACATCGACGCCATGGCGCGGCTGGTGCGCGAAGGCGTCGAGGCCGGTGCGCTGGGTTTCTCGACATCGCGAACCTTGGGTCACCGCGCGATGGACGGCGAGCCGGTACCGGGTACTTTCGCCGCCGAGGACGAGCTGTTCGGTCTGGGTCGCGCAATGGCGGCCGGGGGGCAAGCGGTGTTCGAGTTGGCTCCCGAAGGCGTTGGGGGAGAAGATATTCTGGCGCCGAAGCGGGAGCTGGCCTGGATGGAGCGGCTGGCGGGGGAAATCGACCGCCCGGTCACCTTCGCGCTGATTCAGATCGACGCGGCACCGCGGCTATGGCGCGAGCAACTCGAGATTTCCGCCGCCGCGCATGCCGCCGGCAGTCGGTTGTACCCGCAGATCGCCGCGCGCCCCTTCGGAATGCTGATCGGGTTTCCCGGCCATCACGCCTTCACCCATCGCCCCACATACCGCAAGCTGCGAGCCGAATTGGGACCCGAGGATCTCGCCGCTCGACTGGCCGATCCTGCGGTGCGGGCGGCGATACTTGCCGAAGACGATCTGCCGCCCGACCCGTCGGTCCTATTCGACACTATGTTCGCGGCCGTGCAGCACTCCTTGGGCCGGCTCTACGCCATCGGTGACCCGCCCGACTACGAGCCGACCGCCGAGCGCACGGTCAAGGCGATCGCCCGTCAACGCGGGGAGGATCCGTTGGCGACGCTCTATGACCTGATGCTCGAATCGGACGCCACCGCGATGCTGCTGTTGCCGCTCCTCAATTACAGCGACGGCAACCACGATGCGATCCGGGAGATGCTCACCCACCCTGCTGGGGTGGTGGGGCTGTCCGACGGCGGGGCGCATTGCGGAATGATCTGCGACGCCTCCTATCCCACCTTCCTGCTCACCCATTGGGCCCGGGACCGCCACCGCGGTGAGAAGCTACCGCTCGAATACGTGGTGCGCAAGCAAAGCCATGACACCGCTACGCTTTTCGGTCTCACCGATCGAGGAACCATCGAGTGCGGCAAGAAGGCCGACATCAATGTCATCGACATGGATGCGTTGCGCCTGCACGCCCCGCGCATGGTGTACGACCTGCCCGCTGGCGGACGCCGGCTGACCCAACGCGCCAGCGGGTACGACGCCACCATGGTCAGCGGTGTGGTGACACGCCGCGCAGGCATCGACACCGGGGCGCGCCCCGGCCGGCTGGTTCGCGGCGCCCGCTAAGCGTTGCAGCAGTTGGTCATTCGGCTGTACCGCGGCCTCGACGCAACGCTGATGAAGCGGAACGCAGGACTCCGCGCAGGGCGTAGGCCGCGGTCACCACGCACAGCAGGATCAACAGGATGAACATCGGCAGCCAGTTGGCGCGGCTGTGCTTGACGTCCCACCAGATGATGGTGAACAGCACCACGCAGAGCAGCAGCACGATGTCGCGCCAATTGCCTCGATAGGACATCGCCGCTTGGCGCATGGCACGGCTTCGGTCGGTCGCCTCCACCAAGTCGTCGATGCGAGCGTCAATGGTTCGCTGCAATTCGGCGCGCCGTCCGGCGGCTTCAGCGGGCAGGCGATCCAACAGGTCCATGTCCTGCTTGATAAGCCCTCGGTAGTCGGGACCTCGGAATTGCCCTGCGGCGATCGCCAGCAGTGCGCCGCCGAAAACCGGTGCGCTGTTCAGCGCCAGCGATGCCACACCCATGTCCACTCCTCATTCGGCAGGTTGCCAACGTCAGCCCGCTGCGGATTGTCTCAGGCCACAGATGCACCTAGCACGAGATTGACGGCGTCGTCGAGTTGCCCGGCGATCTCCTGATAGGTCAGGTAACGCGCCATCATCAAAGCGCCGAACAGGGTCATCTGCAGGGTCGACTTCACCGCCCGCGGCCAGCCCGGTCCCAGCGCCGCCCCGATCCGCCGCGACACCTCTTCACCGATCTGTTCCCGCAGCGGGGTGACGGCCGGATCGTCCGCCATCAGCGCCGCGGCGCAGGCGGCCGTCAGTTCCGGCTCGTCGGCCACCACGAGAGCCATGTCGCGCAAAGTGGCGCTCACTCTGGTCTTGGTGGTGTCCCCGGTGTCGGTATGCATTTGGCGGTCGCGCAGCAGATCCAAGTAGACGGCGGCGACCAGGGCAGCCTTGGATGGGAAGTACGTGTAGGCGCTCGCCGCAGAGACGCCGGCGCGAGAAGCAACCGCACGCATGGTCAGGTTGGCGTACGACGAGTGCCGCAATTCCTGCAAGCCCGCGTCGAGGACCTTGCGGATGGTCTGACCGGGCCGGCGATCCGACCGGCGCGCCGAGTCGGCGCCGGCCGCTTCGCTAGACACCCGTCCAGTGTAAGCGCTGGGCCGACCGTTGCTTGGGTGCAATTGTCGTCGTCGGCGGCGGGCGTGGGCCAAAACACCGGACAGCTGTCCAGAAGAAACTATGCCTCTAGGGTGGCGCCTATGACCCAAGAGGACCGGCGGCGTTGGGACGAACGTTATGCCCGCCAGGGCGCGCCGCGGGGCGCAGCGGAGCCGCCGGATTTTGTGGCGGCGCATGCCGACCTGTTGCCTACCGCCGGAGCCGCGCTGGACCTCGCCTGCGGTCCGGGGCGAGCGGCGGTGTGGCTGGCCCGTCGCGGCCTCGACGTGCTGGGTGTCGATGTCTCCGCGACCGCGATCGACCAAGCACGAAAACTGGCTCAAGACAACGGAATCAGCGATCGCTGCCGATTCGATGTGGTCGACCTGGACGACGGTGTGCCGCCCGGACCTCCCGCCGCGGTGATCTTGTGCAACTTGTTTCGCGATCGCCGCCTGGATCGGCAGATCGTCGACCGTCTGGCACCCGGGGGCGTGTTGGCCATCGCGACACTCAGCCAAGTCGGTGGCCGTCCCGGACCATTCCGGGCCACCCCCGGCGAGTTATCCGCCGCCTTCGCCGATCTGGAGATCCTTGCCAGCGACGAAAGCGACGGCCGTGCGTGGCTGCTGGCACGCGCGTGAGCGCTGTTCAGCCGGCAGTTCGGGTTGCTCGACGGCGGCGGTGAGGCCGCGGGGTCGCGGGGTGCTGTGCAGTGTCGGATTTCTCGCCGTTGCGGGTGGGTACCGCCCGCCGGGTGGTGCCGCGCCTGCGGTGACCGGGCCCGGCCGCGCGGTGCGCC
>NZ_LZLE01000035.1 GCF_001673155.1 Mycobacterium sp. 1423905.2
GTCGCGGTAATTGGAGAACAACACAAAATTGCCGCCCGGCAATTGCAACGGCCCGCGCTCGCGCAGTTGGGTGCACAGCGGGTACGGGTCGGGCCGAGTCGCCGGGTCTATCAGCTGCAGCAGCAGCGTCTGCGCTTCGGCCTGCTCGGTCGGGCTGGTCGTCATGGTGCCATTGTGCCTGTCGCCGAGTTCGGGTCGACGAGCAAACCCGGTGGCGTGCGAAACGGCGCGTAACATCGTCGGACATGTCGGTGATCCGGGTATGCCGGTTGGCGGTTGTCGCCGTCGTCCTGGCCGGTGCGGTGGCGCTGTCCACGCCCAGCTACGCCTGCGCGTGCGGCGCCGCGATCACCCCGCCCGGCGGCCGCGCCTCCATGAATCACGAAGTGGCGCTCGCCCATTGGGATGGCGCAACGGAGACGGTGCTCATGCAACTGGCCATGGATGCCGCCGGCGACAATGTCGCTTTGGTGGTGCCGACTCCGACACCGGCCACCGTCGCGGCGGGCGACGGGGCCACTTTCCGGGAATTGGATGCGCTCACCGCACCGGAGGTCCGGCACGAGCGGCGTTGGAGTTTGGGCTGGGGCGCGGGTTCGGCACCGCGCGAGGGTGCGGTTGCCGCAAGCGGCCCTGCGGTAGTCGGCCAGGTGCAACTGGGACCGTTGGAGGCAACCACCCTGGCCGGCGGAGATCTGGCCGGGTTGCAGAAGTGGTTGACCGACAACGGGTATGCGATTCGACCGGCCGTGTTGCAGGCCATGGATCCGTATGTGCGCGACCGGTGGTCGTTCGTCGCTATGCGGTTGACGAGCACCGCTCCCCTAGCAGGAGGGTTGAGCCCCGTCCGGCTGACGTTCCAGTCGACTGCGCTGGTCTATCCCATGCGTCTGTCGATCGCCGCGCCGGGTCCCCAACACGTCACGGTATTCACCTTGTGCGAGCACCGCCAGCAACGCATCGACGCCGATGCGCGCAGCCAATCCACCGAAATCCAGTTCGCCGGCAACATCGCCGACGCCGTTCGCGATTCGGCGCTGCGTGAATTGGTCGGCAACCACGGCGGGTACCTGACCAAGACTCGCGTCGACATCGACCAGACATCCGGCATCACTTCGGATTTCGCGTTCGGCAACGCCCCGAACGACGATCCCCAGCGAGAGGTGCGGATCGTCGCCGACGATGTCGTCATTCCGGTGGAGGCGCTGGTGCTCACCGCTGTCGTGCTTGCGGCGATTGCCGCCACACTAGTCGTGTTACGGCGCAGACGGTCCCGAGCCTGAATCCGGCACGTGCGCCAACAACCGATCCAGAAAAAGGCGTTGCCCCGGTAGCAATTTCACCCGAGCTTGCGGCACCGCGAACCAGTCGACCCGATCGACTTCGGGGAACTGGCGCATCTTCCCCGAGCCCTTCGGCCACTCCAACTCGAAGGTGTTGCTGCGGGCGTCGGTGATGTCCAGATCGGCCCGCACCGCGAAAGCGGTGACCACCTTGCCGCCCGACTGTTTGACCGCGCCCAGGTCGATGCGCGGCCCGTCGGGCACCGGTAACCCGAGTTCTTCGGTGAACTCACGTTGGGCGGCCAACCAGGCGTCTTCGTCCTCGGTGTACTCACCTTTCGGAATCGACCACGCCCCCTCGTCTTTGCGGGCCCAATAGGGTCCCCCCGGATGGGCCAGCAACACCTCGACCAGGTTGCCGCGCAATCGGTAAAGCAAAACGCCCGCGCTCATTCTGGGCATGACGGTGCGGTCCCTTCAGACCCCGACGGCCTGTTCCAGATCGGTGAGTGCCGCTTCCAGGTGTGCGAGCAACCGCTGTAGGTGCGGCACGCTGCGGCGGCAACCCACCAGCCCGAAATCCAACTTGCCCGCGTTGTTGACCAGGGTGATGTTCAACGCCTGTCCGTCCGGAATGTTCGACAACGGGTAGCTGCCGTCGAGGCGGGCACCGGCGTAATACAACGGCTGCGCCGGTCCCGGCACGTTAGAGATGACGATGTTGAACGGGGGCCGAACCGTGGACAGAAAGCCCGGTACGCCGGTCAGCGTCAGCGGTGCCATGTTCAGCGCCGACCACGCCAGCACCTGGGTGCGGGGCAACTCGGAAAGCACCTTCTTGTTGCTGCGCATCGACTCACTGATGACCTGAATGCGCTGCGCAGGGTCCTCGAGGTGGGTCGCGAGATTGCACAAGAGGCTGCCCACCATGTTGCCACCGCGGTCGGCGTCCTTCTCGGCGCGCAGGCTAACCGGCACCATCGCGACCAGCGGCGTGTCCGGCAGCGCGTTCTGCTCAATCAGGTAGTAACGCAGCGCTCCGGCGCACATGGCCAACACGGCGTCGTTGACGGTCACTCCCGCGGCATTCTTGACGCTCTTGACGCGGTCCAGCGACCAGGACTGGGCGGCGCACCGGCGCGCTCCGCCGATCTTGACGTTGAACATGGTGTGGGGCGCGGCGAACGGCAGCGTCAGTTGCTGTTGGAACAGCGCGGCGCGTGCCAGCTTCAATGTCGAAGGACCAAATCCCGCAAGCGATTCCGCTGCCCTGACCACCGAGCCCCAGCGCGACGACGACGCAACCGGCTGTTGGCGCGGCGGCCTCGGCAGGCTCCACATCGCCCGCACCGTGGTGTCGTCCGGCTCCGGGGACAGGGTGCGCTGCATGAGCTTCATCGCCGAGACACCGTCGACGAGGGCGTGATGCATCTTGGTGTAGATGGCGAACCGGCCGTCCTTGAGCCCCTCGACGACATGCAATTCCCATAGCGGGCGATGCCGGTCGAGCAAGCTCGTGTGCAGCCGAGACGTGAGTTCCAGGAGATCGCGTACCCGTCCGGGCGACGGCAGCGCCGAGCGCCGGACGTGATAGTCGGCGTCGATGTCGTCGTCGTAGGTCCAGGCCAGTTGGGCGATCCCGCCGCCGAGGGTTGCGGGATGTTTCCGGAAAGTGGGCTGGAACTCGTCGTTGGCGATCAACGCGCGGTAGAACTTCCGGACGAACTTGCGGCCGGCGTCTTTGGGCGGGTCGAACAGGGACAATCCCCCGACGTGCAACGGACGCTCGCGCGATTCGGCGATCAGAAACATCGAGTCGGTGGGCGCCATCAGCTCCATGCGATCATTAGACCGCGACGCACCCTTGAGCGGTAGCGGTTCTTTCCCGCCTAGACGCCGTCGCCCGCCGGCAAGGTTCCGGCAGCGATGGCCGCACCGCAGGTGTGCCTCCTGGTATTGGCGGACAGAGCATTTCGGTTACGACGGGCCGGATAGTCGGCAGCGACGCCCCGCCTGACCGGCGGCCCGACACGAGCTACTCTATTGTCGGCTGGTGAAGAAGCGTTCCGCTCAACCATTTTCGCGACCGGCACGGCCCAGGGACCGCGCGGCGCTACAGACGGTGAACTTCTTCATGGCCGACATGCAGGCCGGTGTCGGACCGTTTCTCGGGGTGTTGCTGGCCGGCCGGGGTTGGTCCACCGGGGCTATCGGGTTGGTCACGTCGCTGGGCAACGTCGCGGGTTTGCTTGCCACCGCACCCGCGGGCGCGTTCATCGACGTCACCACTCGTAAGCGTGCGGCGGTGATTGCCGCTGGCGTATTCACCGTCGTGGCCTCGGCACTGATCCTGGTGTCCAACCGGTTTTGGGTGGTCGCGTCGGCCCAAGCTGCCAGCGCCATCGCCGGCGCGGTCATCGGGCCGGCGGTCATCGCCATCACTCTCGGAGTGGTGCGGCAATCCGGTTTCACTGCGCAGAACGGACGCAATCAGGCTTACAACCACGCGGGCAATATGTGCGGGGCAGCCCTGTCGGGCCTGGTGGGCTGGCAGTTCGGTTTCGGTGCCGTGTTCGGGCTAGCGGCGGTGTTCGCGGCCGTGACGATAACCGCGGTGCTGTTCATCCCGGCGCGGCGCATCGACCATGGCGCTGCGCGTGGCGCGACGGTCGACGAAAATGCCCATCAGACCGCGGGTTTTCGCGTCGTGCTGGAGTCTCCGCCACTGCTGGCGTTGGCTGCGGCCATCGTCCTGTTCCACCTCGGTAATGCCGCGATGTTGCCCTTGTACGGGCTGGCGGTGGTGGCCACCCGTGCCGACCCGTTCCTGACAGTGGCCGCCACCGTCGTCGTCGCCCAGGCCGTCATGATCGTCGCCTCACTGGCCGCGTTGCGGATCGCGCAGACCCGCGGCAATTGGCTGGTCATCCTGATCGCGTTTACAGCGTTGCCAGTACGCGGCCTATTGGCCGCCGGTGTCATCACCACCTGGGGCGTCATTCCGGTCCAGATCCTCGACGGCGTCGGCGCTGGGCTGCTCTCGGTCGCCGTCCCGGGAATGGTTGCTCGCCTGCTGGATGGCACCGGGCACATCAACGTCGGTCAGGGGGCGCTGATGGCGGCCCAAGGAATCGGTGCGGCGCTGAGCCCGCTGCTCGGCGGATTTATGGCCGAAGAATGGGGATTTCGCGCAACGTTCGCTCTGCTGGGCGCCCTGTCGATCGGGTCATTGATCATCTGGCTGCGCTACGTCGGCATTCTGCAGACCGCCGATCACCTTGCCGAAGCCGGCAACGACAACCAAACACAATGAATTAAGGGCGGCGACGGAGTGTCAACGCTGTGTCCTCAACGCTGCGGTTGCATCACAGGTCGCCTTGCATTGGAGCAGAAGCAACCGTTCTCGATCCGCCGCAATTGCGATGCTAGTCCGATTGCGTCAGAAAACGGCAATATGGCTGTCGGAATGGCGGAATCAGTCATCACCGCGCCCGCCCGACACCGATACTTGTGACCGCGATTCACATCTATTGTGCGTAGACTGCTCGGAGAGTTGACCAATCGCAACGAATGCAGGTCCTTCATGCACGATGGTGCTCCCGTAGGGGTCGAACTCGACCTCGCCGGTTTGTGGACCTACGTTCCCTGCCCAACCGTGGTGGTCGATCGCGCCGGGGTTGTCCGGGCTCTCAGTGACTCCGCGCCTTCGGCGCTGCCCGGCGTCGAATTGGGCGGCACGCTCGAGGACGCCGCGGCGTGGCTTTGGCTGGCGCATCGCGACCTAATCGGGACCCCGACGGGTACGGCGGCCGGTGAGAAGTTCGTGGCGTCGGGCACCGTGGATGGCCGCAAATTCGATGCACATCCGGCGATCTTGGCCGGTGGCGAGGTGGCGTGGTCGCTGGTCGAAAACACCGGTCAGTTGCTCCGCGAAGCGCAGCGGGCCCTGACCCGGGAGCAAGAGCGCACCGCGTTTCTGCTGGAAGCTTCTTCGGTGTTGACGGCGTCGCTCAACGTCGACCGCTGCCGGGAAGCAACAGTGCGGATGGCGGCACGCCATCTCGCCGATGCGGCGGTGGTCATAGCCCCGGTCAGCCGCGGCCGACGGCTACCCGTCTTCTATAGTGGCCCGGCCGGTGTCGTGGAACAGCGCAGTGTCGACGCCGATCCCGCTGCGGTCGGCGGCCTGAGTGAGGCGCTGCGCGGATTCCCGCCGGTTCCGTCGCGCTGGATCGACCCCGGGACGGTCCCGGACTGGCTCGTCCCGCAGGACTTCACCGGCCTGGTGGGGTCGGTGATGATCATTCCGCTTCCCGGTCACGGCGTTTCGGCCGGAGCGCTGGTGTTGCTACGGCACACGGACCAGTCGGTGTTCGGCGAGGACGACGAGGTGTTCGCCCGCTTGTTCGCCGCCCGTGCGGGCGCGGCGTTGTCAGCGGCCCGGCTCTACGCCGAGCAAGCCGCCATCACCCGCACCCTGATGCGCGACCTGTTACCGCCGCGGCTACACGGGTTTCACGGGATTGAACTGGCCGGCGGTTACCGGGCTTCAGAAGACTATGAGGTGGTCGGCGGCGACTTCTACGACGTTCACCCCGGCGCCACACCCGACGACGAAACGCTGGTGGTGCTGGGCGACGTCTGCGGCAAGGGTCTGGACGCCGCCATGATGACCGGCAAGATCCGTAACACTCTGCAAGCGCTGACGCCGCTGGCCGATGACCATCAGGGTGTGCTCCGGTTGCTCAACACCGCCATGCTTTCCAGTGAAAGCACCCGCTTCGCCACGATGGTGCTCGCGTCGGTCGCACACCAAGACGGCGAAGTGATGTTGCGCTTGACGTGCGCCGGGCACCCCCCGCCATTGATCGTGCGCGAAAACGGACAGGTAGAAGAAGCCGACACCAAAGGCACGCTGGTCGGCGCATTTCCCCGGATCACGTTGCAAACGTTCGAGACGAGCTTGGCACCTGGCGAGACGTGTGTGCTGTACACCGACGGCGTCACCGAAGCGCGCGGGGGCCCGCTGGGCCACGACTTCTTCGGTGAGGAACGACTGGCCACCACGTTGACGGGGTGCGCCGGAATGCCGGCCGAGGCGATCGTGGAACGCGTCTTGATGATGACGACGCAGTGGGTGGGGCAACGCGCCCACGACGACATCGCCGTGGTCGCCATCACCGCCCCGCGTCGCACTCACCTCAGCGCGGTGGACGGTCATACCCGCGGAAGGTACACCGCTTGAGCACTCACGACACCGACACCGCCACCCCCCGCGCTGCCGCTGCCGTTGACAGGCACCTTGTTCGTGATCGGCTTTGGGGAGCGGTCATCGACCGTGACGAGTATGCCGCCGCCGCCACCGTCTTCGCCGCCATCGACGCGGGCCTAGCGCCCGAGGACGCCTTGCTGGATGTGATCGCCCCGGTCCAGCAGAAGGTGGGCATCGAGTGGGCGGCCAACCGCATCACCGTCGCTCAGGAACACGCCGCCACCGCGATCAACGATCGGGTGATCGCCGCGCTCGCCCACCACC
>NZ_LZLE01000036.1 GCF_001673155.1 Mycobacterium sp. 1423905.2
CCGGCACCGCAAGTGCGGGTGCGACCGCGGGCAACAACGGCAGCGGCGGCGTGGGCGGCAAGGGCGGCAACGCCGGCTACGCCGGTGACGGCGGCCGCGGCGCTGAGGGCACCAGCAGCTTCCTCGACGGCGGCGCAGGCGGCGCCGGCGGCAACGCGGGCAGCATCGGCCAGGGCGGTGCCGGCGGTACCAACGGTGGCGGCGGCACCGCACTCAGCGGCGCCAACGGCACCGGCGCCAACGGCGGCAACGGCGGCGCCGGCGGTAACGGCGCGGTGGGCGCCAACGGGCTCAACGGCGTGAACTCGAGCAACCCGAACGGCACCGATGGCAGCACGGGCGGCAACGGCGGCGCCGGTGGCGCGGGCGGTAAGGGCGTGGGCGCCGGGTTCAAGGGCGGTAACGGTGGCGCCGGTGGCATCGGTGGCGCCGGCGGCGCCGGCGGCAGCGGCATCGATGGCGCCAACGGCGTGACGACGACCGGGGCGGGCACGTCCGGCCAAGCCGGCGGCAACGCCGGCAGCGGTGGCGCCGGCGGCAACGGCGGCCAGGGCGGTGCGGCGGGCGCGGCCAACGGCGGCGCCGGCGCGGGCACCGCCGGCAACGGTGGCGCCGCGGGCAAGGGCGGCAACGCCGGCACCGCGGGTGCTGGCGGCATCGGCGCCGCGGGCGCCAACGGCGTCTCCGGTGTCAACAACGGCGCCGGCTACAACGGCGGTAATGGTGGTGCCGGCGGTAAGGGCGGCAACGGCGGTAACGGCGGCACCGGCGGACTTGCCGGAGCCACCAACGGCGGCACCGCGGGCACCGCGGGCGCCAACGGTAACGGCGGCAACGCCAGCAACGGTGGCGCCGGTGGCGCGGCCGGCTCCGGTGGGGCCGGCATCACCGGGGCCAACGGGGTCGCGGGAGTCAACAGCGGTGCCGGACAGGCCGGCGGTGACGGCGGTGCCGGTGGCACCGGCGGGGCCGGCGGCGCCGGCGGTAAGGCCGGCACCGCAAGTGCGGGTGCGACCGCGGGCAACAACGGCAGCGGCGGCGTGGGCGGCAAGGGCGGCAACGCCGG
>NZ_LZLE01000037.1 GCF_001673155.1 Mycobacterium sp. 1423905.2
TTCGGCTTCGACTACCTGCGCGACAACATGGCGCACTCGCTCGACGACCTGGTGCAGCGCGGGCACAACTTCGCCATCGTCGACGAGGTCGACTCGATCCTGATCGACGAGGCTCGTACCCCGCTGATCATTTCCGGGCCGGCCGATGGCGCCTCCAACTGGTACACCGAGTTCGCCCGGCTGGCGCCGCTGATGGAAAAAGACACCCACTACGAGGTGGACCTGCGCAAACGCACCGTCGGCGTGCACGAAAAGGGCGTGGAGTTCGTCGAAGACCAGCTCGGTATCGACAACCTCTACGAAGCCGCCAACTCCCCGCTGGTCAGCTATCTCAACAACGCGCTGAAGGCCAAGGAGCTGTTCAACCGCGACAAGGACTACATCGTCCGCAATGGCGAAGTGCTGATCGTCGACGAGTTCACCGGCCGCGTGCTGATCGGCCGCCGCTACAACGAGGGCATGCACCAGGCCATCGAGGCCAAGGAGCACGTCGAGATCAAGGCCGAGAACCAGACGCTGGCCACCATCACACTGCAGAACTACTTCCGGCTCTACGACAAGCTGGCCGGTATGACCGGTACCGCCCAGACCGAGGCGGCCGAGCTGCACGAGATCTACAAGCTGGGTGTGGTCTCCATCCCGACCAATAAGCCGATGATCCGCACCGACCAGTCCGACCTGATCTACAAGACCGAGGAAGCCAAGTACCTCGCGGTGGTCGACGACGTCGCCGAACGCTACGAAAAGGGCCAGCCGGTGCTGATCGGTACCACCAGCGTCGAGCGCTCGGAGTACCTGTCGCGCCAGTTCACCAAGAAGCGCATCCCGCACAACGTGCTCAACGCCAAGTATCACGAGCAGGAGGCCGGCATCGTCGCCGTGGCCGGGCGGCGCGGCGGCATCACCGTCGCCACCAACATGGCCGGCCGCGGCACCGACATCGTGCTCGGCGGCAACGTCGACTTCCTGACCGACCAGCGGCTGCGCGAACGCGGCCTGGACCCGGTGGAAACCCCGGACGAATACGAGAAGGCATGGCACGAAGAGCTGCCGATCGTCAAGGAAGAGGCCGGTAAAGAGGCCGAAGAGGTGATCGAAGCCGGCGGCCTGTACGTGCTGGGCACCGAACGCCACGAGTCACGCCGCATCGACAACCAGTTGCGCGGCCGCTCCGGCCGCCAGGGCGACCCCGGCGAGTCCCGCTTCTACCTGTCGCTGGGTGACGAGCTCATGCGCCGGTTCAACGGGGCGGCGCTGGAATCGCTGCTCACCCGGCTCAACCTGCCCGACGACGTGCCCATCGAAGCCAAGATGGTCACCCGCGCGATCAAGAGCGCCCAGACCCAGGTCGAGCAGCAGAACTTCGAGGTCAGAAAGAACGTCCTCAAGTACGACGAGGTGATGAACCAGCAGCGCAAGGT
>NZ_LZLE01000038.1 GCF_001673155.1 Mycobacterium sp. 1423905.2
GCCCGGCGAGGGTGACCAGCACGGCCGCGGCAGTGAGCGTGATCGCGAACAGTACCTTGCCGTAGGCGTTGGAGTGCACCGACAGCCGCACCGGCTCACCCAGTGCCGTGCCGTCGGGCGTGCGCAGTGACACGTCGATCGCCACCCGCTGGGTGAAGTTCACCTCGATCGGCACCCGTAACGGCAGGTATCCCGGCGGCAGTTCGATCTGCCCGACGTCGGTGACCGCCATGCCGGGCGGGGCGTCGACCTGCAGCCGAACCCGGATGGGCACCTCCAGCCCGTTATGCAGAGCCAGCGGCAGCGGACTGTGTTCGGTGGCCAGCGTGTAGGAGCCGCCAGGGTTGACGATGGTCACCGCGCCGAACAGGTCGTTGATCGTGGTGCCCACCACCGCCAGCCGCTGCTGGGCCAGCCCGTTGCGGGTGTCCGGCGGCACCGACTGGCTCAGCGCGCGCAGCATGTCCTCGCGCAGCGGCGCGGTGTACTGCGGCCCGGTCAGCCCGGTGCGGTCATCGGTGACCAGCGCCGAGGTGAACTTCCACAACCGGCCCACCTGGTGGGTGATGTCGGCGGTGACGTTGTCGTTGAACCGGCCGCGTTCGGGTGCCTTGCCGCCCGGCGGTTGTGGCGGGTCGGTGCGGGCGGCGGCTTCGGCGATCACCGCGGGCAGCGGGCGTGGCACGGCCA
>NZ_LZLE01000039.1 GCF_001673155.1 Mycobacterium sp. 1423905.2
AAGGACGGCCTGTTCTGCGAGAAGATCTTCGGACCGACTCGCGACTGGGAGTGCTACTGCGGCAAGTACAAGCGCGTGCGCTTCAAGGGCATCATCTGTGAGCGCTGCGGCGTCGAGGTGACCCGCGCCAAGGTGCGCCGCGAGCGGATGGGCCACATCGAGCTGGCCGCGCCCGTCACGCACATCTGGTACTTCAAGGGTGTGCCGTCGCGGCTCGGCTATCTGCTGGACCTGGCGCCGAAGGATCTCGAGAAGATCATCTACTTCGCCGCGTACGTCATCACCTCGGTCGACGAGGAGATGCGGCACAACGAGCTGTCCACGCTCGAGGCCGAAATGGTGGTGGAGCGCAAGGCCGTTGAGGACCAACGCGACGCCGACCTGGAGGCCCGGGCCCAGAAGCTCGAAGCCGACCTGGCCGAGCTGGAGGCCGAAGGCGCCAAAGCCGACGCCCGCCGCAAGGTCCGCGACGGCGGCGAGCGCGAAATGCGTCAGCTGCGTGACCGGGCCCAGCGCGAGCTGGACCGGCTCGAGGACATCTGGAGCACCTTCACCAAGCTGGCGCCCAAGCAGCTCATCGTCGATGAGAACCTCTACCGCGAGCTGCAGGACCGCTACGGCGAGTACTTCACCGGCGCCATGGGCGCGGAGTCGATCCAGAAGCTGATCGAGAACTTCGACATCGACGCCGAGGCCGACTCGCTGCGTGAGGTGATCCGGAACGGCAAGGGGCAGAAGAAGCTTCGTGCCCTCAAGCGGCTCAAGGTGGTCGCGGCGTTCCAGCAGTCCGGCAACTCTCCGATGGGCATGGTGCTCGACGCGGTTCCGGTGATCCCGCCGGAGCTGCGCCCGATGGTGCAACTCGACGGTGGCCGCTTCGCCACCTCCGACCTCAACGACCTGTACCGCCGCGTGATCAACCGCAACAACCGGCTCAAGAGGCTGATCGACCTCGGCGCGCCCGAGATCATCGTCAACAACGAGAAGCGGATGTTGCAGGAGTCCGTGGACGCGCTGTTCGACAACGGCCGGCGCGGCCGCCCGGTCACCGGGCCGGGCAACCGTCCGCTGAAGTCGCTTTCCGACCTGCTGAAGGGTAAGCAGGGCCGGTTCCGCCAGAACCTGCTCGGTAAGCGTGTCGACTACTCGGGCCGTTCGGTCATCGTGGTCGGCCCGCAGCTCAAGCTGCACCAGTGCGGTCTGCCCAAGCTGATGGCACTCGAGCTGTTCAAGCCGTTCGTGATGAAGCGACTGGTCGACCTGAACCACGCGCAGAACATCAAGAGCGCCAAGCGCATGGTCGAGCGGCAGCGGCCCCAGGTGTGGGACGTCCTCGAAGAAGTCATCGCCGAGCACCCGGTGCTGCTGAACCGCGCCCCCACCCTGCACCGGCTGGGCATCCAGGCCTTCGAGCCGATGCTGGTGGAAGGCAAGGCGATTCAGCTGCACCCGTTGGTGTGTGAGGCGTTCAACGCCGACTTCGACGGTGACCAGATGGCCGTGCACCTGCCGCTGAGCGCGGAGGCCCAGGCCGAGGCCCGCATCCTGATGCTGTCGAGCAACAACATCCTGTCGCCCGCCTCTGGCCGCCCGTTGGCCATGCCGCGTCTGGACATGGTGACCGGGCTGTACTTCTTGACCACCGAGGTCCCCGGCGACAAGGGCGAATACCAGCCGGCCGGTCAGGACAGCCCGGAGGTCGGCGTGTACTCCTCGCCGGCCGAGGCCATCATGGCCGCCGACCGGGGTGTGCTGTCGGTGCGCGCCAAGATCAAGGTGCGGTTGACGCAGCTGCGTCCGCCGGCCGACATCGAGGCCGAACTGTTCGGCGCGGGCGGCTGGCAGCCAGGCGACGCCTGGATGGCCGAGACGACGCTGGGCCGGGTGCTGTTCAACGAGCTGCTGCCGCTGGCGTACCCGTTCGTGAACAAGCAGATGCACAAGAAGGTGCAGGCCTCGATCATCAACGACCTGGCCGAGCGTTACCCGATGATCGTGGTGGCGCAGACCGTCGACAAGCTCAAGGACGCCGGTTTCTACTGGGCGACCCGCAGCGGTGTGACGGTGTCCATGGCCGACGTGTTGGTGCCGCCGCGGAAGAAAGAGATCCTCGACCACTACGAGGAGCGGGCGGAGAAGGTCGAAAAGCAGTTCCAGCGTGGTGCTTTGAACCACGACGAGCGCAACGAGGCGCTGGTGGAGATCTGGAAGGAAGCCACCGACGAGGTCGGTCAGGCGCTGCGAGAGCACTACCCCAGCGACAACCCGATCATCACGATCGTCGACTCCGGTGCGACGGGTAACTTCACCCAGACCCGGACGCTGGCCGGCATGAAGGGCCTGGTGACCAACCCGAAGGGTGAGTTCATCCCGCGCCCGGTCAAGTCCTCGTTCCGTGAGGGCCTGACGGTGTTGGAGTACTTCATCAACACCCACGGCGCACGAAAGGGCTTGGCGGACACTGCGTTGCGTACCGCTGACTCGGGTTACCTGACCCGTCGTCTGGTGGACGTGAGCCAGGACGTCATCGTCCGCGAGCACGACTGCCAGACCGAGCGCGGCATCATCGTCGAGCTGGCCGAGCGTGGACCCGACGGCAGCCTGATCCGTGACCCGTACATCGAAACCTCGGCGTACGCACGGACCCTGGGCACCGACGCGGTCGACGAAGCGGGCAACGTCGTCGTCGCACGCGGTGAGGACCTGGGTGACCCGGAGATCGACGCCCTGCTGGCGGCCGGCATCACGTCGGTCAAGGTGCGTTCGGTGCTGACCTGCACCACCGGCACCGGCGTGTGCGCCACCTGCTACGGGCGGTCCATGGCCACCGGCAAGCTGGTCGACATCGGTGAGGCGGTCGGTATCGTCGCGGCCCAGTCCATCGGTGAGCCCGGCACGCAGCTGACCATGCGTACCTTCCACCAGGGTGGTGTGGGTGAGGACATCACCGGCGGTCTGCCGCGTGTCCAGGAGCTGTTCGAGGCCCGCGTGCCGCGCGGCAAGGCGCCCATCGCCGACGTCACCGGCCGGGTGCGCCTCGAGGACGGCGAGCGCTTCTACAAGATCACCATCGTCCCCGACGACGGTGGCGAGGAAGTGGTCTACGACAAGCTGTCCAAGCGGCAGCGGCTGCGGGTGTTCAAGCACGAGGACGGCTCCGAGCGGGTGCTGTCCGACGGTGACCACGTCGAGGTGGGCCAGCAGCTGATGGAAGGCTCGGCCGACCCGCACGAGGTGCTGCGTGTGCAGGGCCCGCGTGAGGTGCAGATCCACCTGGTCCGCGAGGTCCAGGAGGTCTACCGCGCCCAGGGTGTGTCCATCCACGACAAGCACATCGAGGTGATCGTTCGCCAGATGCTGCGCCGCGTCACCATCATCGACTCGGGCTCGACGGAGTTCCTGCCCGGCTCGCTGATCGACCGTGCGGAGTTCGAGGCGGAGAACCGTCGGGTGGTGGCCGAGGGTGGCGAGCCCGCCGCCGGTCGCCCGGTGCTGATGGGTATCACCAAGGCGTCGCTGGCCACCGACTCGTGGCTGTCCGCGGCGTCGTTCCAGGAGACCACGCGAGTGCTGACCGATGCGGCGATCAACTGCCGCAGCGACAAGCTCAACGGTCTGAAGGAGAACGTGATCATCGGGAAGCTGATCCCGGCCGGTACCGGCATCAACCGGTACCGCAACATCCAGGTGCAGCCGACCGAGGAGGCTCGGGCCGCGGCGTACACGATCCCGTCCTACGAGGATCAGTACTACAGCCCGGACTTTGGTCAGGCCACCGGTGCCGCGGTTCCGTTGGACGACTACGGGTACAGCGACTACCGCTAGTAGTCCCCGCTACTAGATCGGCGCACGAGAAAAAGCCCCGGGTTTCCCCCGGGGCTTTTTCGTTGCGCTGTCCTTCCCCCGCGCCGAGCGTGCGGCCAGCCGCACAGTCGTCGTCGAGCGTGCGGCCAGCCGCACAGTCGGCGGGGCTCACTAGACTGGCCGACGTGCTCATCGGTTCTCATGTCCACTCCGACGACCCGCTGGCCGCCGCTGCCGCCGACGGTGCCGACGCGGTGCAGTTCTTCCTCGGCAACCCGCAAAGCTGGAAGAAGCCCAAACCACGTGAGGACGCCGAGACGCTCAAGGCGTCCAGCATGCCGCTCTACGTGCACGCGCCATACCTGATCAACGTCGCGTCGGCGAACAACCGCATCCGCATCCCGTCCCGCAAGATCCTGCAGGACACCTGCGACGCCGCCGCCGAGATCAACGCCACGGCCGTGATCGTGCACGGCGGCCATGCCGACGACGACGACATGGAGGCCGGCTTCGAGCGCTGGGTCAAGGCGCTGAAATACCTGAAGACCGATGTGCAGGTGTACCTGGAGAACACCGCGGGCGGCGACCACGCGATGGCCCGGCACTTCGACACCATCGGCCGGCTGTGGGATCACATCGGCGACACCGGCATCGGCTTCTGCCTGGACACCTGCCACGCCTGGGCCGCCGGTGAAGCGCTGATCGACGCCGTCGACCGCATCAAGGCCCTGACCGGACGCATCGACCTGGTGCACTGCAACGACTCTCGGGATGCGGCGGGCTCCGGGGCCGACCGGCACGCCAACTTCGGCGCCGGCAAGATCGACCCCGAGTTGTTGGTCGCCGTCGTCAAGGCCGCCGACGCACCGGTCATCTGCGAAACGTCCGACGAGGGCCGCAAAGACGACATCGCCTTCCTGCGCGAAAACGTCGGCGACTGAGGATCGCACCGGACCGGTCCGACACCTACGGTTGACCCATGCGCCATCGCGCCGCCGTCTTGCTCGGTGTGGTGCTCCTTGCGGCCGGATGTGCGCACCCGCCGCCGGTTGGCTTCGCGCCGGGCACCAGCATGCACACCATCAAAGTCGGGGGAGCAGAGCGCACCTACCGCCTCTATCAACCCGAAGGCCTGCCCGCGACGGCTCCGTTGGTCGTCATGCTGCACGGCGGATTCGGCAGCGCGAGGCAGGCCGAAAACAGCTATGACTGGGACGATGTGGCCGACGCCGAGAAATTCGTCGTCGCCTATCCGGACGGCCTTCACCGGGCCTGGAACACCAACGGCGGCGGCTGTTGCGGGCGCTCGGCCCGCGACGGCGTCGACGACATCGCGTTCATCAGCGCAGCCGTCGCCGACGTGGAAAAGAACGTTCGCATCGACCCAGCCAGGATTTATGCCACCGGCATGAGCAACGGCGCCATCATGGCCTACACCATGGCGTGCCACACCGCCCTGTTCGCCGCCATCGGCCCTGTCTCGGGAACCCAGCTCGACCCATGCCGTACCCCGCGTCCGACGTCGGTCATGCACATCCACGGCACCGGGGATCCGATGGTGCCGTATTCCGGCGGGTCCGGGACCGGCGTCGCCCGCATCAACGGGCCCCCGGTTGAGCAGCTGAATGCCTTCTGGCGCAACGTCGATCACTGCACCGCGCCCTCGGCCAGCGCCAGTGGCTCCATCACGACATCGGCAGCAGACTGCGCCCAGCGCCGCAGCGTCGTCCTGGTCACCGTCGGCGACGGCGGTCACGAGTGGCCGTCGATGGCCACCGAGATGTTGTGGCAGTTCTTCGCCCAGCATCCCGGCTGAGCCGAAGCCCAGCGTTACATGTCTTGCGCAGTTGTCGAAAAATTGTAATATGAGTGCCATGCCAGACACCCATGTCGTCACCAACCAGGTTCCACCGCTCGAAAATCACAACCCCGCGTCGTCTCCGGTCTTGGTCGAGGCGCTCATCCGCGAGGGCGGCCAGTGGGGCCTGGATGAAGTCACCGAGGTCGGCGCGCTGTCCGGTTCCACGCGCGCGCAACGCTGGAGCGAGTTGGCCGACCGGCACCGGCCCGTGTTGCACACCCACGACGCGTACGGCCACCGCGTCGACGAAGTCGAGTTCGACCCGGCCTATCACGAATTGATGCGCGCGGCGATCACTCACGGTTTGCACGCCGCGCCGTGGGCCGACGACCGGCCCGGTGCCCACGTGGTGCGCGCGGCCAAGATGTCGGCATGGAATTGCGAGCCCGGCCATGTCTGCCCGATCTCGATGACCTACGCCGTGGTCCCGGCGCTGCGGTTCAACCCGGAGTTGGCTGCGGTCTATGAGCCGTTGCTGACCAGTCGCGAGTACGACCCGGAACTCAAGCTGGCCACCACCAAAGCCGGTATCACCGCCGGTATGTCGATGACCGAGAAGCAGGGCGGCTCCGACGTGCGCGCGGGCACCACCCAGGCCACGCGCAATGCCGACGGCACCTACAGCTTGACCGGCCACAAGTGGTTCACCTCGGCGCCGATGTGCGACATCTTCCTGGTGCTCGCCCAGGCGCCCAGCGGTCTGTCCTGTTTCCTGCTGCCGCGGGTGCTTCCCGACGGCACCCGCAACCGGATGTTGTTGCAGCGCCTCAAAGACAAGCTGGGCAACCACGCCAACGCTTCCAGTGAGGTGGAGTACGACGGCGCCACCGCCTGGCTGGTCGGTGAGGAGGGTCGTGGCGTTCCGACCATTATCGAGATGGTCAACCTGACCCGGCTGGACTGCACGCTGGGCAGCGCGACCAGCATGCGCACCGGTCTGACCCGGGCGATCTATCACGCTCAGCATCGCAAAGCGTTCGGCCAGTATCTGATTGACCAACCGCTGATGCGCAATGTGTTGGCCGATCTGGCTGTGGAGGCCGAGGCTGCCACCATGGTCGCGATGCGGATGGCCGGCGCCACCGACGCGGCGGTGCGCGGAGACCAGACCGAAGCGCTGCTGCGCCGCATCGGCTTGGCGGCCAGCAAGTACTGGGTGTGCAAGCGCTCCACCCCGCATGCCGCCGAGGCTCTGGAATGCTTGGGCGGCAACGGCTATGTCGAAGACTCCGGCATGCCACGGCTGTACCGTGAGGCCCCGCTGATGGGCATCTGGGAAGGCTCGGGCAATGTCAGCGCGCTGGATACGTTGCGCGCCATGGCGACTCGGCCCGAGTCTGTCGAGGTGTTGTTCAAGGAACTGACGGCAAGCGCCGGCCAGGACGCCCGGCTGGATGCCCACGTCGACCAGTTGCGCGACGAGCTGGCCGACCTGGAGACCATCCAGTACCGCGCCCGCAAGGTCGCCGAGGACATCTGCCTGGCGCTGCAGGGTTCGCTGCTGGTGCGCCACGGGCACCCCGCGGTCGCCGAGGCGTTCCTGGCGACCCGGCTCGGTGGACAGTGGGGCGGGGCGTTCGGCACCATGCCCACCGGCCTGGACCTGGCGCCCATCTTGGAGCGAGCCCTGGTCAAGGGCTGAGCCACACTATGACTCACGCGATCAGGCCGATCGACTTCGACAACCTGAAAACCATGACCTACGAGGTCACCGACCGGGTAGCGCGCATCACCTTCAACCGGCCGGAGAAGGGCAACGCGATCGTCGCCGACACCCCGCTGGAGCTCTCCGCGCTGGTCGAACGCGCCGACCTGGATCCGAACGTGCACGTCATTTTGATCTCCGGTCGCGGGGAAGGATTCTGCGCCGGATTCGACCTGTCGGCCTACGCGGACGGGACCGGCTCGGCCGGCGGCACCGGGGCATATCAGGGCACCGTGCTCGACGGTAAAACGCAGGCGGTCAACCACTTACCCAATCAGCCTTGGGATCCGATGATCGACTATCAGATGATGAGCCGCTTCGTGCGGGGCTTCTCGTCGCTGATGCATGCCGACAAGCCGACGGTGGTGAAGATCCACGGCTACTGCGTGGCCGGCGGCACCGACATCGCGTTGCATGCCGACCAGGTGATCGCCGCCGCCGACGCCAAGATCGGCTATCCGCCAACGCGGGTGTGGGGAGTTCCCGCGGCCGGCCTGTGGGCGCACCGGCTCGGCGACCAGCGCGCCAAGCGGTTGTTGCTCACCGGCGACTGCATCACCGGCGCCCAGGCCGCCGAGTGGGGCTTGGCGGTCGAGGCGCCAGACCCGCAGGACCTCGACGAGCGCACCGAGCGGCTGGTGGCTCGCATCGCCGCGGTGCCGGTCAACCAGCTGATCATGGTCAAGCTGGCGCTGAATTCGGCTCTGCTGCAACAAGGAGTGGCCACCAGCCGCATGGTCAGTACGGTGTTCGACGGCGTCGCCCGGCACACTCCAGAAGGGCATGCATTCGTCGCCGACGCGGTCGAGCACGGGTTCCGCGACGCGGTCAAGCACCGCGACGAGCCGTTCGGCGACCACGGCCGCAAGGCTTCCCAGGTGTAACTCATGCCCAACATGACCGCCCGCTCGGTGGTGCTCAGCGTCCTGCTCGGCCTGCACCCGGCGTGGGCCAGCGCCAGTGCGTTGATCGCCCTGACCGCCGATTTCGGCATCAAGGAGACCACCCTGCGGGTGGCGCTGACCCGCATGGTCGCTGCCGGCGACCTGATCCGGTCCGCCGACGGCTACCGGCTGTCGGATCGGCTGCTGGCTCGCCAGCGCCGCCAGGACGAGGCCATGCACCCGCGCACCCGGGACTGGCACGGGCACTGGCACCTGCTGATCGTCACCAGCGTGGGCACCGATGCCCGGATCCGAGCCGCATGGCGAACCGCGATGGCGCACAAACGGTTCGGCGAGCTGCGCGAAGGCGTGTGGATGCGGCCGGACAACCTTGCCCTGGACCTCGAACCCGACGTCGCCACCCGGGTGCGGGTGCTGCGGGCCCATGACGACGACCCCGCCGGACTGGCCGCCCAGCTGTGGGATCTCCCACAGTGGTCCGTGTCGGGGAGCCGATTGCTTGACGAAATGGCTGCTGCGACAAGCATTCCCGAGCGGTTTGTGCTGGCCGCGGCGATGGTGCGGCACTTGCTCACCGACCCGATGCTGCCGACCGAACTGTTGCCCGCACACTGGCCGGGTGCCCAGTTGCGCGCGGCATACCTTGACTTCGCCACCGAACTGACCCAACGTCGGCACTTGACCCAACTGCAGGAGGCGACATGAGCGAACTGGTGCGGGTGGAGCGCAACGGTGCGGTCACCACGGTCATCATCAACCGGCCGCAGGCCCGCAACGCCGTCAACGGTCCGACCGCCGCGGCCCTCTACGCGGCGTTCGAGCAATTCGACCGGGACACCGACGCATCGGTCGCCGTGCTGTGCGGTGAAGGCGGAAACTTCTGCGCCGGAGCCGATTTGAAGGCCTTCGGCACATCGGAGGCCAACTCGGTGCACCGTACCGGTCCCGGACCGATGGGTCCGTCGCGGATGATGCTGTCCAAACCGGTGATCGCCGCGGTGAGTGGCTACGCCGTGGCCGGAGGACTGGAATTGGCGTTGTGGTGCGACCTTCGGGTCGCCGCAGAAGACGCGGTGTTCGGCGTGTTCTGCCGGCGCTGGGGGGTGCCGCTGATCGACGGCGGCACAGTGCGATTGCCGCGCCTGATCGGGCATAGCCGGGCAATGGACATGATCCTGACCGGACGTGGCGTCAAGGCCGACGAGGCGCTGTCCATCGGCTTGGCCAACCGGGTGGTGCCGACTGGACAGGCGCGCCAAGCCGCCGAGGAACTGGCCGCAGAATTAGCCGCGCTGCCCCAGCAATGCCTGCGCTCGGATCGCCTTTCGGCGGTACACCAGTGGGGCTTGCCGGAGTCCGCGGCAATGGATCTGGAATTTGCCAGCATCTCCCGGGTCGCCGGGGAGGCGTTGGAGGGCGCCGGGCGATTCGCCGCCGGGGCGGGCCGGCACGGCGCGCCGGCGCAAGGCGGCTAGCGCTCAGCCCTTGTTGACGGTGTTGCCCGTTCCCAGGTTCTCGACCTTGGGGTCACCGTTCTTGTACGTGATGGTGTTGTTGAACCCGACCACGGTGATCCGCTGATCGACGTTGTCGATTGTGATCTTGTTGTTGGTGCCGCCGACGCGGACCGAGGCGCAGGTGCCGGTCACCGTCAGCGTGTTGTCGGAACCGGCCACGTTGAGCGACTTGTTCTGCGCGCAGTCCAGATTTGCGGTGGTGCCCATCGATCCGTAGTTGAGGGTGTCGCCGACCTCGATGGAAGCCGTGGTGGTTTCGCTGCCCGAGGTCGTCGACCCTGCGGTTCCGCTGCTCGTCGTCGTGGTGGTCGACTTCGACGTCGTGGCGGTGGTGCTGCCCCCCGGCGGAGGTGCCGTGGAACTGCAGCCCGCCAGGCCGAGCGCGACCGGCGTGACCGCCAGGGCCAAGGCAAGCGCCGCCAGCCGGGATGAGTCGACACTGCCATTGGCTCGCATGGTTCCTCGATTCTCGGGCTCGGTATCGATGGTTGGGGAAACTACTGTCTCACGGCCCCACGCGTTGCAGCCGGTTCACCATGCCCAATTCGCGACCGCGGTCCCAGATCACCGGATCGCCATTGTGGAAGAACACCGTCTCGTCGTAGCCATACGCGGTGATGTCGTTGACGACGGCGTCGGCGACGACCATGTTGGACGAGCCCATCACCGTCACCGCCCAGCAGCTGCCCTTGGCAATGATGTTGTTCCTGGTGCCGTTGACGAAGAGGGTGGCGTCGTTGCAGTCGATGGTCTGCTCCACACCCTGACCGGTGATGTGGGTGTCACCGTTTTTGGCGTGCGCAGCCGGCGGCGCGGCGAGGACGGCCGCGACAGTGAGGACGGAGGTAGCCAACGATCCCGCGACGGTTGTCCGGTGCACTGCGGCCCCCCTTCGTTGGGCGGGTGATTTGCTCGATTGAGATTACGTCCTTTTGCCCGCCCAACGACAGACCCCATTGCCCGAGCGCCGCATCAGCCCCGATGGGTGCCGTCAACTAGAGTCATTAGTTAACCCAGTCGAAGGACGGACGCCATGGCAGCTCAGCCGGAACCACCCGCAACGGGTACGCGTCCGCGCGGGGGCAGGTCTGGCGCCCGGCCGGCCAAGCTGAGCCGCGACAGCATCGTCGAGGGTGCGCTGACCTTTCTGGACCGCGAGGGCTGGGATTCGCTGACCATCAACGCGCTGGCCACGCAGCTCGGCACCAAGGGGCCGTCGCTGTACAACCACGTGGACAGCTTGGAGGATCTGCGGCGCGCCGTGCGGATCCGGGTGATCGACGACATCATCACCATGCTCAACCGGGTGGGGGAAGGCCGCGCCCGCGACGACGCGGTGTTGGTCATGGCCGGTGCCTACCGCAGTTATGCCCACCATCACCCGGGCCGGTATTCGGCGTTCACCCGGATGCCGTTGGGCGGCGACGACCCCGAGTACACCGCGGCCACCCGGGGCGCGGCTGGACCGGTCATCGCGGTGCTGTCGTCTTACGGATTGAACGGGGACGACGCGTTCTATGCCGCCCTGGAGTTCTGGTCGGCGTTGCACGGGTTCGTGTTGCTGGAGATGACCGGCGTGATGGACGATATCGACACCGACGCGGTGTTCACCGACATGGTGCTGCGCCTGGCGGCGGGCATGGATCGGCGCACCGCCCACGGCGGCGGGTGACCTACCGCAGACGCCGACGCACCGCTTTGACCTGCCAGACCGCCGGCGGGTATTGTGGTAGCTCGTGCCTGGCGGCTTACGGCGCCTGACCGTAAGGAAGTGAATGCCGGGCGAATTCGCATGTCCACTATGCATCGGGTCGCCCCGGTGTCCGGCGCGTGCGACACACCCGGACGCGGGGTAACGCGGCAGGGTGAACCCGCAGTACATGAAGACTTAGCGACAACGTCAATACGACGGAACGACACAGAAAGCCGGTAGATGCCAACCATTCAGCAGCTGGTCCGCAAGGGTCGCCGCGACAAGGTCGCGAAGGTCAAGACCGCGGCTCTCAAGGGCAGCCCGCAGCGTCGTGGCGTGTGCACCCGCGTGTACACCACTACCCCGAAGAAGCCGAACTCGGCGCTTCGGAAGGTCGCGCGCGTCAAGCTGACCAGCCAGGTCGAGGTCACCGCATACATCCCGGGCGAGGGCCACAATCTGCAGGAGCACTCGATGGTGCTGGTGCGCGGCGGCCGGGTGAAGGACCTGCCAGGTGTGCGGTACAAGATCATCCGCGGTTCGCTCGACACCCAGGGCGTGAAGAACCGCAAGCAGGCTCGCAGCCGTTACGGCGCCAAGAAGGAGAAGAGCTAATGCCGCGCAAGGGACCCGCGCCCAAGCGTCCGCTGGTCAACGACCCCGTTTACGGGTCGCAGCTGGTCACCCAACTGGTCAACAAAGTTCTGCTGGACGGGAAGAAATCGCTGGCCGAACGCATTGTATATGGTGCGCTTGAACAAGCTCGTGACAAGACCGGCACCGACCCGGTGATCACTCTCAAGCGCGCCATGGACAACGTCAAGCCCTCCCTCGAGGTGCGCAGTCGCCGCGTGGGTGGTGCGACGTACCAGGTTCCGGTCGAGGTGCGTCCGGACCGCTCGGTGACGCTGGCCTTGCGTTGGCTGGTCAGCTTTTCCAAGCAACGTCGCGAGAAGACCATGGTCGAGCGGCTGGCGAACGAGATCTTGGACGCCAGCAACGGCCTGGGTGCCGCCGTCAAGCGACGCGAGGACACCCACAAGATGGCCGAGGCCAACCGCGCCTTTGCGCACTATCGCTGGTGATTGCCACCGGCGACACCGCCGGGCGTAACCGACAGCGAATCAACTAAGCAACCGAAAGAGTGGGAAGACTTCTGTGGCACAGAAGGACGTGCTGACCGACCTCACGAAGGTCCGCAACATCGGCATCATGGCGCATATCGACGCCGGCAAGACCACGACGACCGAGCGCATCCTGTACTACACCGGCATCAGCTACAAGATCGGTGAGGTGCACGACGGCGCCGCCACGATGGACTGGATGGAGCAGGAGCAGGAACGCGGCATCACCATTACCTCCGCGGCTACCACCTGCTTCTGGAATGACAACCAGATCAACATCATCGACACGCCCGGTCACGTCGACTTCACCGTCGAGGTGGAGCGTTCGCTGCGTGTTCTCGACGGCGCCGTCGCGGTGTTCGACGGCAAGGAAGGCGTCGAACCGCAGTCCGAGCAGGTGTGGCGCCAGGCCGACAAGTACGACGTTCCGCGAATCTGCTTCGTCAACAAGATGGACAAGATCGGCGCCGACTTCTACTTCTCCGTGCGGACCATGGAGGAGCGGTTGGGTGCGAACGTCATCCCGATCCAGCTGCCCGTCGGCTCGGAGTCGGAGTTCGAAGGCGTCGTCGACCTGGTCGAGATGAAGGCCAAGGTGTGGAGCGCCGAAGCCAAGCTGGGCGAGAAGTACGACGTGGTCGATATTCCGGCGGACCTGCAGGAGAAGGCCGAGGAGTACCGCACCAAGCTGCTGGAAGCCGTTGCCGAAACCGACGAGGAGCTGCTGGACAAGTACCTCGGCGGTGAAGAGCTCACCGTTGCCGAGATCAAGGCCGCGATCCGCAAGCTGACCATCAGCTCGGAGGCCTACCCGGTGCTGTGCGGCAGCGCGTTCAAGAACAAGGGCGTGCAGCCCATGCTGGACGCCGTCATCGACTACCTGCCCTCCCCGCTGGACGTGCCGCCGGCTGTCGGCCACGTGCCCGGCAAGGAGGACGAGGAGATCACCCGTAAGCCGTCGACCGACGAGCCGTTCTCCGCGCTGGCGTTCAAGGTTGCCACGCACCCGTTCTTCGGCAAGCTGACCTATGTCCGGGTGTACTCGGGCAAGGTCGACTCCGGCAGCCAGGTCATCAACGCCACCAAGGGCAAGAAGGAGCGTCTGGGCAAGCTCTTCCAGATGCACTCCAACAAGGAGAACCCGGTCGACACGGCCAGCGCCGGGCACATCTACGCGGTGATCGGGCTCAAGGACACCACCACCGGTGACACCTTGAGCGACCCGAACAACCAGATCGTGCTCGAGTCGATGACCTTCCCCGACCCGGTGATCGAGGTGGCCATCGAGCCCAAGACCAAGAGCGACCAGGAGAAGCTGTCGCTGTCGATCCAGAAGCTCGCCGAAGAAGACCCGACCTTCAAGGTGCATCTGGACCAGGAGACCGGCCAGACCGTGATCGGCGGCATGGGCGAACTCCACCTCGACATTCTGGTGGACCGCATGCGCCGCGAGTTCAAGGTCGAGGCCAACGTCGGTAAGCCGCAGGTGGCCTACAAGGAGACCATCAAGCGGGCCGCGAACAACGTGGAGTTCACCCACAAGAAGCAGACGGGTGGCTCCGGGCAGTTCGCGAAGGTGATCATCAACCTCGAGCCGTTCACCGGCGAAGACGGTGCGACCTACGAGTTCGAGAACAAGGTCACCGGTGGCCGCATCCCGCGTGAGTACATCCCGTCGGTGGATGCCGGCGCCCAGGACGCCATGCAGTACGGCGTGCTGGCCGGCTACCCGCTGGTGAACCTGAAGGTCACGCTGCTTGACGGCGCCTACCACGAGGTCGACTCCTCGGAGATGGCGTTCAAGATTGCCGGTTCCCAGGTGCTGAAAAAGGCTGCGCAACAAGCGCAGCCGGTCATCCTGGAACCGATCATGGCCGTCGAGGTCACCACGCCCGAGGATTACATGGGTGACGTGATCGGCGACCTGAACTCCCGCCGTGGCCAGATCCAGGCCATGGAGGAGAGGGCTGGTGCGCGCGTCGTTCGGGCGCACGTGCCGCTGTCGGAGATGTTCGGCTACGTCGGCGACCTGCGGTCCAAGACTCAAGGCCGGGCGAACTACTCGATGGTGTTCGACTCCTACGCCGAAGTGCCGGCGAACGTGTCGAAGGAAATCATCGCGAAGGCGACGGGCGAGTGAGTGTCAACTCACGAGCGCGGAGTCGAGCCATAGGCAGCGCGAAGGCGACCGGGGAATAGCCCGAACGCCGACGAGTAAGCTGGCCCGGTCTACACCGCGGCAAAACCAGAAAAATCAACACTGCTTTTTTAAGCACCAACAGTCCAGGAGGACAACAAAGTGGCGAAGGCGAAGTTCCAGCGGACCAAGCCCCACGTCAACATCGGGACCATCGGTCACGTTGACCACGGCAAGACCACCCTGACCGCGGCGATCACCAAGGTGCTGCACGACAAGTACCCGGACTTGAACGAGTCGAAGGCGTTCGACCAGATCGACAACGCTCCCGAGGAGCGTCAGCGCGGTATCACGATCAACATCGCGCACGTCGAGTACCAGACCGAGAAGCGTCACTACGCGCACGTCGACGCCCCCGGCCACGCCGACTACATCAAGAACATGATCACCGGCGCCGCCCAGATGGACGGCGCGATCCTGGTGGTCGCCGCCACCGACGGCCCCATGCCGCAGACGCGCGAGCACGTGCTGCTCGCCCGTCAGGTCGGTGTGCCCTACATCCTGGTGGCGCTGAACAAGTCCGACGCGGTCGACGACGAGGAGCTGCTCGAGCTCGTCGAGCTGGAGGTCCGCGAGTTGCTGGCCGCCCAGGAGTTCGACGAGGAGGCTCCGGTGGTGCGGGTATCCGCGCTCAAGGCGCTCGAGGGCGACGCCAAGTGGGTCGAGTCCGTCGAGCAGCTGATGGACGCGGTCGACGAGTCGATCCCGGACCCGGTCCGCGACACCGACAAGCCGTTCCTGATGCCCGTCGAGGACGTCTTCACCATCACCGGTCGTGGCACCGTGGTGACCGGCCGGGTGGAGCGCGGCGTGATCAACGTCAACGAAGAGGTCGAGATCGTCGGCATCAAGCCGACCAGCACCAAGACCACCGTCACCGGTGTGGAAATGTTCCGCAAGCTGCTCGACCAGGGTCAGGCCGGTGACAACGTCGGTCTGCTGCTGCGTGGTATCAAGCGGGAGGACGTCGAGCGCGGTCAGGTTGTGACCAAGCCCGGCACCACCACCCCGCACACCGAGTTCGAGGGTCAGGTCTACATCCTGTCCAAGGACGAGGGCGGTCGGCACACGCCGTTCTTCAACAACTACCGTCCGCAGTTCTACTTCCGCACCACCGACGTGACCGGTGTGGTGACGCTGCCGGAGGGCACCGAAATGGTGATGCCCGGTGACAACACCAACATCGCGGTGAAGCTGATCCAGCCCGTCGCCATGGACGAGGGTCTGCGCTTCGCGATCCGCGAGGGTGGCCGCACCGTCGGCGCCGGTCGGGTCACCAAGATCATCAAGTAGGTCTCGCCGGACTCAGCATTACCCCAGGCCCGGATCGCCGTGGCGGCGATCCGGGCCTGGGGCTTTTCGGCATTCCGTTGAATCTTGTAAGCGTTCGACCGGCTGCGAGTCACTATCGGCAACTGTCTAATAAGCGAACGCACTGCAGCGTCAGCAAACCGCCGGGAGTTTCGCCATGTCCTTTGTCATCGCCGGCGGTTCGGTTACCGGAGTGAACGGCGTTGGAGGTAACGGAGGCAGCGCCCAACTGATCGGCAACGGCGGCAACGGGGGATCCGTCTTGAACTCCCCACAAGCCAAAGTCGGCACCGGTGGCACCCCCGGAACTCTCTACGGCACGCCCGGCGCCAACGGATCCAAGGTCTAGGTACTCGGCCCGCGTTTATGTGATCGGTAGCTGCGCCTCAGTCGCTAATCTCTGATACGACTTATCGGGCGAAGCTAGGAGCAAACACATGTTGGCGCGCTACATCAAGATGCAGTTGCTGGTGCTGTTGTGCGGCGGCCTGGTCGGGCCCATCTTCCTGGTCGTGTACTTCACCCTCGGGTTGGGCGACATGATGGCGTGGATGTTCTACACCGGACTGGCCATCACCGTGATCGACGTTCTGGTCGCGCTGGCCTTGACCAACTGGGGCTTGAAGACGAGCGCGAAGAATGAAGCGCTGGAGCGCAGCGGCGTGCTGGCCCTGGCGCAGATCACCGGGCTGACCGAGACGAGCACCCGCATCAACGACCAGCCGCTGATCAAACTGCAACTGCACATCTCCGGACCCGGCATCACCCCTTTCGACAGCGAGGACCGGGTGATCGCCAGCGTGACTCGGCTGGGCAACCTGACGGCGCGCAAGGTGGTAGTCCTGGTCGACCCGGCAACCCAGCAGTACCGCATCGACTGGGAGCGCAGCGCGCTGGTCAACGGATTGGTGCCGGCGCAGTTCACCGTCGCCGAGGACAACCGCACCTACGACCTGAGCGGCCAGGCCGAACCCTTGATGGAAATCCTGCGGATCCTCAAGGCGAACAACATCCCGCTGAACCGCATGGTCGACATCCGATCCAACCCGGCGCTGCGTGAGCAGATCCAGGCGGTGGTGCGCCGAGCCGCTCAACAGCAGGCCGGACCCGTCGCCGCGGCCCCGCAGGCCTCGATCGCCGACCGGCTGCAAGAGCTGGAGTCCCTGCGCGCCAGCGGTGTCGTCAACGCCGACGAATACGCCAGCAGGCGAGCCCAGATCATCTCCGAGATCTGACCCTCGCGGGCACCGGGAAACCGAGTTAGAACACGTTTCAATTCCGCTGCTAGCCTGAGCGGGTGACTGCACAGGCTGGATCACTGCAAGGACGGGTGGCCCTGGTCACCGGCGCCGCCCGCGGTCAAGGCCGCGCGCATGCGGTACGGCTGGCCGCCGAAGACGCCGACATCATCGCGCTCGACATCTGCGCGCCGGTGTCGGACTCGGTGACCTACACCCCAGCCACCGTGGAGGACCTCAACGAAACCGTGCGCGCCGTCGAGGGCACGGGCCGCAAGGTCCTCGCCCGCGAGGTCGACGTCCGCGACGACCCGGCCCTGCGCCAACTGGTAGCCGATGGCATCGAGCAATTCGGCCGGCTCGACATCGTCGTCGCCAACGCCGGCGTGCTGGGCTGGGGACGGCTGTGGGAGTTGACCGACGAGCAGTGGGACACCGTCATCGGGGTCAACCTCACCGGTACCTGGCGCACGCTGCGGGCGGCGGTGCCGGCGATGATCGAGGCGGGCAACGGCGGCTCCATCGTGGTCGTCAGCTCGTCGGCCGGTTTGAAAGCCACCCCCGGCAACGGCCACTACTCGGCCAGCAAGCACGGCCTCACCGCCTTGACCAACACCTTGGCGATCGAACTCGGCGAATACGGCATCCGGGTCAACTCGATTCATCCCTACTCGGTCGAGACGCCGATGATCGAGCCCGAGGCGATGATGGAGATCTTTGCCAAGCATCCCGCCTTCATCCACAGCTTCCCGCCAATGCCGGTGCAGCCCAAAGGCTTTATGACGCCAGAAGAGGTCGCCGAGGTGGTGGTGTGGTTGGCCGGTGACGGCTCGGGCACACTGTCGGGCACCCAGGTTCCGGTCGACAAGGGCGCCTTGAAGTACTAACCGGCGATCGTGTATGAATCGCACGTGACCAGTAGCGAAGTCGGCAGGCGGTTCGACCGAGGGATTGTCATCGTGGGCGGCGGGTTGGCCGCGGCCCGGACCGCCGAGCAACTGCGTCGGGCCGGTTACGAAGGTGCCCTGACCATCGTCAGCGACGAAACCCATCTGCCCTACGACCGGCCCCCGCTGTCCAAAGAAGTGTTGCGCAGCGAGGTCGACGACGTGGCGCTCAAACCCCGCGAGTTCTACGACGAGAAGAACATCGCCCTGCGGTTGGGTTCGGCGGCCAAGAGCCTTGACACCACCGCGCAGACGGTGACCTTGGCCGACGGGTCCGTGCTCGAGTATGACGAACTGGTGATCGCGACCGGTCTGGTGCCGCGGCGCATCCCCAATTTCCCGGATCTCGAAGGCGTGCGGGTGCTGCGCTCCCTCGACGAATGCCTGGCGCTGCGCACCCACGCATCGTCGGCCAAGCGCGCCGTCATCGTCGGCGCCGGCTTCATCGGTTGCGAGGTTACCGCAAGCCTGCGCGGGCTCGGAGTCGACGTGGTGCTGGTCGAGCCGCAACCACAGCCCCTGGCGTCGGTATTGGGTGAGCAGATCGGCGCGCTGGTGACCCGGCTGCACCGAGAAGAAGGCGTCGACGTACGCACCGGGGTGGGGGTGGCTGAGGTGCGCGGTGCCGGGCATGTCGACACCGTGGTGTTGACCGACGGCAGTGAACTGGCCGCCGACCTGGTGGTGGTGGGCATCGGGTCGCGCCCGGCGACGGATTGGCTGGACGGCAGCGGCGTCGAGATCGACAACGGCGTCGTCTGTGACGAGGCCGGTCGCACCAGCGCACCGAACGTGTGGGCGGTCGGGGACGTGGCGTCATGGCGTAACCCGACGGGACACCAAGCGCGAGTTGAACATTGGAGCAACGTCGCCGACCAGGCCCGCGTCGTCGTTCCGGCGATGCTGGGCCAGGACGTGCCCACCACCGTCGTCGTTCCGTACTTCTGGAGCGACCAATACGACGTCAAGATCCAGTGCCTCGGTGAGCCGGAAGCCGATGACATCGTGCACCTGGTCGAAGACGACGGACGAAAGTTCCTGGCCTACTACGAACGCGACGGTGTGCTGGTCGGCGTGGTCGGCGGTGGTCTGCCGGGCAAGGTCATGAAGGTGCGCGGCAAAATCGCCGCGGCGACACCGATTTCCGACGTCCTCAACCCCGCCTAAAACTGGCCCAGATAGAAGCGGGCGCCCTGGTCGTCGGTGCATTCGGCGCTGATTCCGTACGGTTGTTGCGCCGGTTCGGCTAGGACGGTGCCGCCGGCTTGACGAACCCGCGTCACCGCCGCCTCGACGTCGGACACCGTCCACATCGGCACGGTGACCGGCGCTGCGCTGCCGCCGGCGACACCACCCACCGGGTGGGACTCCCGCACCTGCCACCCGTCCTGGACGCGACCGGGTTCGAAAGTCCATCGCAACACCCGGCCGTAGAAGTCGCGGAATACCCCGGAGTCGGGCACCTGATAGGTCACATAGGACAGCTCGCCTGGTCCGGAACCGTTGAGCGCGGGGCGCTTTCGTTCGGTAGCGGGCCGGAAGACGGCGAACGCCGCCCCCTGCGGGTCAGTGGCGTCCACCATGGTGCCGTGCTCGGACTCGCGCGGTTGCCCCGGTGCGCCACCGGCCTCGGCGATAGCGTCACGGGCGGTGGCCACGTCGTCAACGGCGTAGCAGCAGAACAAGGTTGGCGCCTGAGTGGTGGCGTAAATGCCGGTCGGCAGGTCGGTGTTGGTCACCCGATGAGTCGACGCGTCGTAGGTCCAACCCAGGACATGTCCGTAGAAGGCGGCGGCGCGGTCAACGTTGGGAGTCCAGACCGAGATGTATCCGATGTCGCCGTGTTGTATCCCGGGAATCAGGGTGGGACCGCTGAGCATCCAGCGGTGCCCGAAGGGGTCGATGATGGTGGCATTGCGGGCGCCGTAGCTTTCGTAGCACTCGCGCTCGATCGTGGCGCCCTGGGTACGAGCGCGGTGCAGGGCGGCGTCGGTATCGGTCACGTGCAACATCAGGCTGACCGAAACAGCGCCGGGCGCGGGCGCTTTGAGCCCGAGTTCAGGATGCTCGTCGGCCAGATACAGCACACCGTCGCCTATTGCGATCTCGGCGTGCCCGATCCGGCCGTCTGGCATCACAATCGGGTCACCCACCACTGACGCGCCAAAAGTATTGGTATACCACGTGATCGCTGCCCGGGCAGCGCCGACGGCCAGGTACGGCAACGCCGCTGGGCGAGGTGCGGTGCCAGTCATCTCGACTCCCTCCGGTTGGGTCAGTGCGGACTCCAGGCGGCGGCGCAGTCGGGCCGCGAAGCCTGGATCGGGTTGCACCGGAAGGTCTTCGGTGTGCAGCACGTGCATCGGGTCGGTCATGCCGTGCCTCCTTCCGGATACTGTTGCCGAAACGCCTTGCGGGCCCTGACCAGGAGCGCCTCGGTGGCGTGCACGCTGCGCCCGATCAATGCGGCGCATTCGTCGACCGTGCAGTCGTCCATGTAACGCAGCACCAGTACGGTGCGCTGCGGTTCGGTGAGCCTGCGCAAGACGCTTTCGGCCACCAAGCGGTCAAGTTCGGCGTCCCAGTGGTCCGCGGCGTGCCCGGGGTCGGGTGGGTCGGCCACCGGATGGTCATGGCGGCGGCGGTAGTGGTCGGCCAGTTTGTGCCGCGCCACACCGAGCAGCCAGGGCACCGACACCGCTGGTGGCTCCTTGCGGCGCGCCGCGGCCATCGCAGCGACAAAGGTCTCCGACGTCAGGTCCTCTGCCGTCGCGCGATCGGCACAGCGCCGGACGAAATACCCATACACCACCGGAAGGGCATCGTCGTACAGCGCGAGCAGCGCGTGCCGAGCGTCGGATTGGTGGTCGGCGCTCACACCCTTATCGTCGTAACAGAACGACACTTTCCGACGCCCCGATGAAAAATTCTTTTCTCGGCAGCGCTCATCCCCAGATCACCGGCGGCCCATGCGGGTGGCACTCAGCCAAGACTCGCACCTCACCACCGGGCCAGCAGGTCGCGCGTACCAGGAACTGCACCGGACCGGCGGCCCCGCCGTGGGCAGGCTCGAGGCTCAGATGTGCGAAGGGGGAGTCGGCGCGGGCTCGGGCACCGAGCGCGGCGATCCCGGCCCGGACCGCGGCGCGTTCGTCGGGGGAGAGGTATTGCCACGTGATCGAATGCCACAGCACCGTCAGCGCCCCGGCGGCCAGCGCCAGGCCGGCCACCGCGTCCCCGGCCGAACGGCACTCCACCCGGGCCGGGACCTCGCGCGCGACGGCGACCGCCCCGCGCAACCGGTCCAGCCGGTCGCGCTGGTCGGGCCACACGTAACTCAACACCCGCAGTTCCCCGTCGACGGTGGTGACGTCGATGGGTGCGATGTCGTAACCGTGTCGTTCGACGATGTGTACGTCACCCGGTGGCGGCACCTCACCCGACCAGGCGTCGTCGATCGTCACCGGCGAGTCGGGCGGACCCCACGTCCCGCCGGCGTACCGGTAGCGGTACCGGTCGGCTCGCAGGTTCAAACCGGCGCTCGACCCGATCTCGAAAAGCCTTATCGGCAGGCGGGTTTCGCTGTTGATGCGCAGTAACCCCCCGATCAGCGCGGCCGACCGGCCCACCTCGTTGGTTTGTGGTGGATGCGCCAACGCCGCGCGCAGCGCCTCGGCGTGGTCAGCGGCGCTGCGCAGTATCTCCGGCCACGCGGCGCCGGCGTCCCACGCACCACCGGTACTGGGATACCAACGGCGCAATGCGGCCGCCCGGCCATCGAGCACCAACCGATGCAAGCCCCCGAGCAGGCGCAGCGGCACCGCGTGACCTTCCGGGTCGGCTTCATGGCCGGTCAGGATGGACGCGAAAACGCCGCCTGCCTCGACGTCACCGGCCACCAGCTCGAACAGTTCTCCGTACATCGGCGCGCCCGATCCGGCGCAGAACCGCCCCTGTGTCCGCAGGGTGCGGGCCAGGTGTTCCATGTCCGCGGTCACGGGACTAGCCGGTCCAGGCCGTTGCCTATCACGTCGAAGGCGTTGCCCAGCGCCTCGGGCAGCGGCACGGATCCATCGGCGAGCCAGTGCTCGTAGGCGCTCAACGCGACGCCCAGCATGGTCCAGGCGACGGTCTGCGGCACCAGGTCCGACGACTTGACCCCCATCCGACGGGCCACGAAGTCGGCGATCACTTCCCGCCAGCCGGCGTACATCGTCATCGAATACGCCTGCAACTCAGCGGTTTCCAGAATCACTCGCATGCGTTGCCGGTGGCGTGCCGACTCGCACTCGTCGAAGGTGTTGAACGCCAGCAGCGCGCCGCGCAGCGCTGCGCTCAGTTGCACCCGCGGGTCGATGGTGTCGAGCAGGTCGCGCAGCTGCGCCAGGTGGGTGTCGAACTCGCCCCACGGGATGGCGTTCTTGGAGGCGAAGTAACGGAACAGGGTGCGCCGGGCGATCCCGGCCGCCTGCGCGACATCGTCGACGCTGACCTCGGCGAATCCGCGCGCGGCGAACAATTCGATGGCGATGTCGGAGATGTCCTGCGGCGTCGTCGAGCGGCGTCGTCCCACCCGCGGCTGCGACAGCATCTGGACCCGCCCTTCCATTTCGGCACTCGATGCCATATTCTGACGACGATTGTGACCGGCACCACCCCTCATTGTCGAGACCCAATGGCGAAAGGCAATCGCATGGACCACGAAATCGAGACCGACACCGAACTCGTCACCGAGACCCTGGTCGAAGAGGTATCCATCGACGGCATGTGCGGGGTCTACTGAGCGACGTGTTCGACCCCGACCAGGGCTGGCGGCTGCACCCGCAGGTGGCGGTGCGGCCCGAGCCGTTCGGCGCACTGCTCTACCACTTCGGCACGCGCAAGCTGTCGTTTCTGAAGAATCGCACCATTCTGACGCTGGTGCAGTCGCTGGCTGAGCATCCCAGTGTCCGGTCGGCCTGCCGTGCCGCCGGGGTCGACGACGCCGGCCAAGGCCCGTACCTGCACGCGCTGAAGGTGCTGGCCGACTCGAAAATGCTGGTGCCTCAGGAGGCTTAGTCATGACAACAGCTGTCCCTCGCTTGGTCGAGCAGTTCGAGCGTGGCCTCGACGCGCCCATCTGCCTGACCTGGGAGCTGACCTACGCCTGCAATCTCGCGTGCGTGCACTGCTTGTCCTCCTCGGGCAAGCGCGACCCACGCGAGCTGTCTACGCGCCAGTGCAAGGACATCATCGACGAGCTGGAACGCATGCAGGTGTTCTACGTGAACATCGGCGGTGGTGAACCGACTGTGCGGCAAGACTTCTGGGAGTTGGTCGACTACGCGACCGAGCACCATGTGGGGGTCAAATTTTCCACCAACGGGGTACGGATCACCCCGCAGGTGGCCGCCCGACTGGCCGCCAGCGACTACGTCGACGTACAGATCTCTCTGGACGGCGCAACCGCCGAGGTCAACGACGCCGTGCGCGGTCCCGGTTCGTTCGCCATGGCGGTCCGGGCCCTGGAAAACCTTGCCGCGGCGGGCTTCGCGGACGCCAAGATCTCCGTGGTCGTCACCCGACACAACGTCGACCAGCTCGATGAATTCGCCGCGTTGGCAAAGCGTTACGGTGCCACCCTGCGCATCACCCGACTGCGCCCGTCCGGTCGGGGCGCCGACGTCTGGGAAGACCTGCACCCCACCGCCGCCCAACAGGTCCAGCTCTACGAGTGGTTGGTCGCCAACGGCGAGCGGGTCCTGACCGGGGATTCGTTCTTCCACCTCGCGCCACTCGGCCAGTCCGGGGCGCTGGCCGGCCTGAACATGTGCGGCGCCGGGCGGGTGGTGTGCCTGATCGATCCGGTGGGCGATGTGTACGCGTGCCCGTTCGCCATTCACGACCGGTTTCTGGCCGGAAATGTATTGATCGACAACGGTTTTGACAACGTATGGAAGAACGCGCCGCTGTTCCGCGAGCTGCGTGAACCACAGTCGGCCGGTGCCTGCGGCAGCTGCGGGCATTACGACAGCTGCCGGGGTGGTTGCATGGCGGCCAAATTCTTCACCGGCCTACCGCTGGACGGTCCCGATCCGGAATGCGTCCAGGGTCACGGCGCTCCGGCGCTGGCCCGCGAGCGCGAAACCCCGCGCCCGCGCGTCGACCACTCCCGGGGCCAGCGGATCAGCACGCCCGTCCCGTTGACGCTGTCGATGCGGCCGCCGGCCCGATTGTGTAACGAAAGCCCGGTGTAACCATGGCCGATCAATGGTTCGAAACCGTAGCGATAGCGCAGCAACGCGCCAAGCGACGGTTGCCGAAATCGGTGTATTCGTCCCTGATTTCGGCCAGCGAAAAAGGGGTCACGGTCGCCGACAATGTGGCGGCGTTCAGCGAACTCGGTTTCGCCCCACACGTAGTCGGCGCCTCGGAAAAGCGGGACTTGTCGACCACCGTTATGGGACAAGATGTTTCGTTGCCGGTGATCATCTCCCCGACCGGGGTGCAAGCGGTCGACCCCGACGGGGAGGTCGCTGTGGCCCGAGCCGCGGCCGCCCGAGGCACCGCGATGGGTTTGTCCTCCTTCGCCAGCAAGCCGATCGAGGATGTCATCGCGGCGAATCCGAAAGTCTTCTTTCAGATCTACTGGCTCGGCGGGCGCGATGCCATCGCCGAACGCGTGGAACGGGCCCGACAAGCCGGCGCTGCGGGATTGATCGTCACCACCGACTGGACGTTCTCTCACGGGCGTGACTGGGGTAGTCCCAAGATCCCCGAAGAGATGAACCTGCGCACCATCCTGCGGCTCTCGCCGGAGGCGGTCACCAAGCCGCGGTGGCTGTGGAAATTCGGCAAGACGTTACGGCCGCCGGACCTGCGGGTGCCCAACCAGGGCCGGCGCGGTGAGCCGGGGCCGCCGTTCTTCGCCGCCTACGGCCAGTGGATGGGCACGCCGCCCCCCACCTGGGAGGACATCGCCTGGTTGCGAGAGCTGTGGGGCGGGCCGTTCATGCTCAAAGGTGTGATGCGCGTGGACGACGCGAAACGGGCTGTGGATGCCGGAGTTTCGGCGATCTCGGTGTCCAACCACGGCGGCAACAACCTGGACGGCACCCCCGCCTCGATCCGCGCCCTGCCCGCGGTGGCCGCCGCGGTCGGCGACCAGGTCGAGGTGCTGCTGGACGGCGGCATCCGGCGCGGCAGCGACGTGGTGAAGGCGCTGGCCCTGGGGGCGCGTGCGGTCATGATCGGGCGCGCCTATCTCTGGGGTTTGGCCGCCGCCGGGCAAACCGGTGTGGAGAACGTTCTGGACATCATGCGCGGCGGCATCGACTCGGCGTTGATGGGCCTCGGGCATTCCTCGGTGCACGACCTGGGACCCGACGACGTCCTGGTGCCGCCAGGATTTACCCGGGCGCTCGGCGTGCCGCCTGGCGGCGCCCCGCAAGCGCATTAATCGCATCGATTAATTGATACGTTTTTCTTCCGGACCGGACGAATTGTTGGGACAATCGTGAGCCCGAAAAACGGGCCGAAGTTTGGATTCAATACATTGACCAACAGCGGGGAAAAAAATTTCAGTAGGTAGGGCAACAATCGGTGCACGGCAGGTGAATTCGTCCTACCATCGGCGAGTGCCCGTACTCGGCGAACTGGGGAGTGCGACGTCGAGGCAACTAGCAATATCAACCTCGTCGTCAATAATCGTTCCGCTGGGGTCCACTGAACAACACGGCCCCCACCTCCCGTTGGATACCGACACCCGGATCGCGACAGCCATCGCCCGGGCCGTGGCCGCGCGCTTGGACAATGACGGACCGTTGGGTGCGAAGCCGACTTGGCTGGTCGCGCCGGCCATCGCCTACGGCGCCAGCGGTGAACATCAGAGTTTCCCCGGGACCATCTCGATCGGTACCGATGCGCTGACCGCGTTGTTGGTGGAGTACGGCCGTTCGGCCGCCTGCTGGGCCGGTCGTCTGGTCTTCGTCAACGGCCACGGTGGCAATGTCGGCGCGCTGGCCAGTGCCGTCGCGCTGCTGCGCGCCGAAGGACGCGACGCCGGTTGGTGCCCGTGTGCATCCTCGGGAGCCGATGCGCATGCCGGCCACACCGAAACATCGTTGTTGCTGCACCTTTCGCCGGGCGACGTGCACACCGACCGGTGGTTGGTGGGCAACGACGCGCCACTGTCCGAATTGTTGCCATCGATGCGCCGCGGGGGAGTCGCGGCGGTCAGCCGGATCGGGGTGCTGGGAGATCCGACCACGGCGACGGCAGTGGAGGGGAGGCGGATCTTTGACGAAATGGTCGACAACGGAGTTCGTCGAATCGCCCGGTGGCTGCCCGGGCCCGACGGGATGCTGACATGACCGCAACCCGACTGCCTGACGGCTTCGCCGTTCAGGTCGACCGTCGCGTGCGTGTGCTCGGTGACGGATCGGCCCTGCTCGGTGGCTCGCCGACCCGGTTGCTCCGGTTGGCTCCCGCGGCCCAAGACATGATCACCGACGGCCGCCTCAAGGTCCGCGACGAGCTCAGCGCGCAGTTGGCCCGCACTCTGCTCGACGCCACCGTGGCCCATCCGCGCCCTGCCAGTGGCCCGTCGCACCGCGACGTGACCGTCGTTATCCCGGTGCGGGACAACGCCTGCGGATTGCGGCGGTTGGTCAGCTCGCTGCGCGGCTTGCGCGTCATCGTGGTGGACGACGGGTCCGCGCGACCCGTCCAGGTCGAAGATTTCAGCGGGGCGCACTGTGCGGTGGAAGTGCTGCATCACCCGCGCAGCAAGGGCCCCGCCGCCGCCCGTAACACCGGGCTGGCCGCCTGCACCACCGACTTCGTCGCCTTCCTCGATTCGGACGTGGCGCCGCGGCGGGGCTGGTTGGAGGCCTTGCTCGGCCATTTTTGTGACCCCACCGTCGCGCTGGTCGCACCCCGCATCGTCGGCCTGGCGCAAAGTGAGAACGTGGTCGCCCGCTACGAGGCGGTGCATTCCTCACTCGACCTCGGCCAGCGTGAAGCTCCGGTGTTACCGCTCAGCCCGGTGTCCTACGTACCCAGCGCCGCCATCATCTGCCGTACCTCGGCGATCCGCGAGATCGGCGGATTCGACGAGACGCTGCACTCCGGTGAAGATGTGGACCTGTGTTGGCGGCTCATTGAAGCCGGCGCCCGACTGCGGTACGAGCCGATCGCGTTGGTCGCCCACGATCACCGGACGGAGTTGCGCGACTGGATCGCCCGCAAGGCCTTTTACGGCGGTTCGGCGGCTCCGTTGTCAGTCCGGCACCCGGATAAGACCGCGCCGCTGGTGATTTCGGGCTGGGCGTTGACCGCCTGGATCCTCATGTCGCTGGGTACCCGGGTGTCTCAGCTGCTGTCGCTGGTCATCGCGGTGTCTACCGGACGGCGTATCGCCAACGCCATGCGCAGTGCCGACACAACGCTCGAGGACGTGCTCGTGGTCGCCACGCGCGGGTTATGGTCGGCGGCGCTGCAATTGGCCTCGGCCCTGTGCCGGCATTATTGGCCGATGGCGCTGGGTGCGGCGCTGCTGTCGCGGCACTGTCGGCGGGTGGTGCTGGTCGCCGCGGTGGTGGACGGCGTGGTCGACTGGGTTCGGCGCCGCAACGTCGCCGACGGTGACGTCGAGAAGATCGGACTGCTGACCTTCCTGTTGCTCAAGCGTGTCGACGACCTGGCCTATGGATTAGGCCTGTGGTACGGGGTGGCGCGCGAACGCAACATCGGCGCACTGAAGCCGCAGATCCGCACGTAACGGCCGCCTTGAGCTCCGCCAGCCGGCACAGCGATGTCTTGATCGTAGGCGCGGGCAGCGCCGGTTCCGTTGTCGCCGAGCGGCTTTCCGCCGACCCCGGGCGCACGGTCACGGTGTTGGAAGCCGGGCCGGGTCTGGACGATCCCGCCCTGCTCAGGCAAACCGGCAATGGTCTGGTGCTGCCGATCGGTGCGCGCAGCCCGCTGGTGCAGCGCTACCAGACCCGGCTGACCGAGCGGCCGGTTCGGCATATGTCGATCGTGCGAGGCGCCACACTCGGTGGGTCCGGCGCGGTCAACGGCGGC
>NZ_LZLE01000040.1 GCF_001673155.1 Mycobacterium sp. 1423905.2
GCCAGCGCCAGGATCGATTCGCAGGACGTGACGCCCTCGACGACGTGGCCGTCCCGGCCGTGCAACGCCGACTCGATGGACTCGCCGCGGCCCAGTCGTTCGCCCAGCGACCGGTTGCGGGAATGCCGCGAGGTGCAGGTGGCCACCAGGTCTCCGACCCCCGCCAGGCCGGCCAGGGTCGCGCCCTTGGCGCCGAGCGCCAGCCCCAGCCGCATGATCTCGGCCAGCCCGCGGGTGATGATGGCCGCGGCGGTGTTTTCGCCCAATCCCACTCCGGCGGCCATCCCGCAAGCCAGCGCGATCACGTTCTTGCAGGCGCCGCCGATCTCGGTGCCCACCACGTCGGCGTTGGTGTACGGGCGGAAGTAGCCGCTGTTGAAGAAGCGTTGGAGGGTCACGGCGCGACCGGAATCGCTGCAGGCGATGACGGTGGCGGCGGGTTGCCCCTGCGCGATCTCGCTGGCCAGGTTGGGACCCGAGATCACCGCCACCTGCGACGGGTCCACCCCGGTCACGGACACGATCACTTGGCTCATCCGCATTAAGGTGCCCAGCTCGATGCCCTTGGCGAGGCTGACCAGGGTCGCGCCCTCGGACAGCAATCCGGTCCACTGCTCGAGATTGGCCCGCATCGTCTGGGCCGGCACGCCCAGCAGCACGGTGGAGGCGCCGCTCAGCGCTTCCTGCGGATCCGCGGTGGCGCGGACGCCCGGCGGGAGCTGCGTGCCCGGCAGGTAGTCGGGGTTGAACCGGGTGGCGTTGATCTGCTCGGCCACCTCGGCACGGCGCGCCCACAGGGTGACCTCCCCGCCGGCGTCGGCGAGCACCTTGGCCAGCACCGTGCCCCATGCCCCGGCGCCCATCACCGTGACGGTTCCCGTGCCAGCCATCACCACCCCATTTCGTTTAACCGCCATCCGCAGCCGCTACACCCTAGAACAGCGACCGGCCGCCGTCACGCGATGCTCGAGCTCGCTGGCAGGATGTGCCCATGAGCGGCATACGGGCCGACAGTACGGGTGACGTCGGCTTGATCATCGCCGTCAAGCGGTTGGCCGCCGCCAAGACCAGGCTGGCTCCGGTCTTCTCCGCGCAGACCCGGGAGCAGGTCGTGCTGGCCATGCTCGTCGACACCATGACCGCGGCCAGCCGGGTGGAAGCCGTGCACACCATTACGGTGATCACGCCCGACGCGGCGGCCGCGGCCGCCGCGGCCGACCTGGGCGCCCTGGTGCTGACCGACCCGACACCGCACGACGATGCCGATCCATTGAACAGCGCGATTGCCGCGGCCGAACGAGCGTCCGCCGCCACCGTGGCCAATCTCGTTGTACTGCAAGGCGATTTACCAGCGTTACAGACACAGGAACTGGCCCAGGCGATCGCCGCGGCGCGTCAGCACCAACGCAGCTTCGTCGCCGACCGACTGGGCACCGGAACTGCCGCGTTGTGCGCCTTCGGCGCCTCGCTCGACCCGCAGTTCGGCCCGGATTCGGCAGCGCGGCACCGCCGTTCGGGCGCTATTGAGCTCACCGGCGCGTGGCCGGGGTTGCGTTGCGATGTGGACACACCGGCCGACCTCGCGGTGGCACGCCGCCTGGGCGTGGGGCCGGCAACCGCACGCGCTATCGCGCATCGCTGAGCGACGCCGCAAAGTTTTCCGGCGGGTGAATGGCTCACCAACGGGCGGTGGATGGCGGGACTTGTCGACGGTACTGCTGGCAGCAGCGCAGGGTGATGAGCAATGATCGCAAGGTGACCGATATCGAAGCCAGCCCAGAGGCAGAGGCTCGCACCGACGATAATTCGTGGGCTCCCAGCGACTCACTCGCGGCGCCACCGGCGGCGACCCCGGCCGCGATCACCGACCAATTGCCAGAGGAACGTTACCTCAACCGCGAACTGAGCTGGCTGGACTTCAACGCCCGGGTGCTCGCCTTGGCCGACGACAATTCACTGCCCTTGTTGGAGCGGGCCAAGTTCCTGGCGATCTTCGCCTCGAATCTCGACGAGTTCTACATGGTGCGCGTCGCCGGGCTCAAGCGCCGCGACCAGATGGGCCTGTCGGTTCGCTCCGCCGACGGATTGACCCCACGCGAACAACTGCGCCGCATCGGTGAGCAGACGCAGCAAATCGCCAGCCGGCACGCGCGGGTCTTTCTGGATTCGGTGCGCCCGGCGCTGGCCGAAGAAGGCATCTACGTGGTCACCTGGGCCGACCTCGATGACGCTGAGCGCGACGAACTGTCGACCTATTTCAACGAGCAGGTCTTCCCGGTGCTCACCCCGCTGGCGGTGGACCCCGCGCACCCGTTCCCGTTCGTCAGCGGCTTGAGCCTCAACCTCGCGGTGACCGTCCGCCAACCCGAAGATGGCGGACAGCACTTCGCCCGAGTCAAGGTGCCCGACAACGTCGATCGCTTCGTCGAACTTGGCGCGCAGCAGGAGGTCGACGGTGAAGTCCAGCGGGTGCACCGGTTCCTGCCGCTCGAAGAGCTGATCGCGGCGTTCCTTCCGGTGTTGTTCCCAGGCATGGAAGTGGTCGAGCACCACGCGTTCCGGATCACCCGCAACGCGGACTTCGAGGTCGAAGAGGACCGCGATGAGGACTTGCTGCAGGCCCTCGAGCGGGAACTGGCGCGCCGCCGATTCGGCTCACCGGTACGGCTGGAAGTCGCCGACGACATGACCGAGAGCATGCTGGAATTGCTGCTGCGCGAACTCGATGTGCACCCGGGTGACGTCATCGAAGTGCCGGGGCTGTTGGACCTGGCCTCGTTGTGGCAGATCTACGGTGTGGACCGGCCTGATTTGAAGGACCGCACTTTCGTCCCGGCGACGCATCCCGCCTTCGCCGAAAGGGAAACCCCCAGAAGTATTTTTGCCACCCTGCGCGAGGGCGACGTGCTGGTGCACCACCCCTATGACTCCTTCTCCACCAGCGTGCAGCGATTCATCGAGCAGGCCGCCGCTGACCCGAATGTGCTGGCGATCAAGCAGACGTTGTACCGCACCTCTGGTGACTCACCGATCGTCCGGGCGCTGATCGATGCCGCCGAAGCCGGCAAGCAAGTGGTCGCTCTGGTCGAGATCAAGGCTCGGTTTGACGAGCACGCCAACATTCAGTGGGCCCGCGCATTGGAAAAGGTGGGCGTGCACGTGGCGTACGGGATCGTCGGGCTCAAGACTCACTGCAAGACCTGCTTGGTGGTGCGCCGGGAGGGATCGATCATTCGGCGGTACTGCCATGTGGGAACGGGCAACTACAACAGCAAGACCGCCCGACTGTATGAGGACCTCGGTCTGCTGACCGCCGATCCCGACATCGGCGCGGACCTCACCGACCTGTTCAACACGCTGACCGGCTACTCCCGAAAGTTGTCCTACCGCAACCTTTTGGTGGCGCCGCACGGAATCCGCCGCGGCATCATCGAGCGCGTCGAGCGGGAGGTGGAAGCGCACAAGGAGACCGGCGAGGGCCGCATCCGGCTGAAGATGAACGCCCTGGTCGACGAGCAGGTCATCGATGCGCTTTATCGCGCATCACAGGCCGGCGTCCGCGTCGAGGTGGTGGTGCGCGGGATTTGTGCGCTGCGGCCCGGAGCGCCCGATCTCTCCGAAAACATCTCGGTGCGTTCGATTCTGGGACGCTTCTTGGAACATTCGCGGATCATCCATTTCCGCGCGATCGACGAGTTCTGGATCGGCAGCGCCGACATGATGCACCGCAATTTGGACCGGCGCGTGGAGGTCCTGGTCCAAGTCAAGGACCCGCGGCTCACCGCCCAATTGGAGGACCTGTTCGAGTCCGCGCTGGATCCGTCCACCCGGTGTTGGGAACTCGGGTCCGACGGTCAGTGGAACGCGTCGCCGCAGGACGGGGAAAGCGTCTGCGATCACCAGGTGTCGCTGATGGAGCGGCACCGCAGTCCCTGACCGCGTTCCGCGCTCAAAGTAATCCCAGGCCACTGCACTCCCCTCCAGCGGCCCGGGCCCAATTGACCTGCAGGAGTTGAGGTGTCAGACCAGAACTCGTCGGCGCGCCGGCGCTCTGGGAGCCGGACCGTCTATGCCGCCGGCGCGGTGTTGTGGCGACCCGGAGCTTCCGAATCGGCCAAGTCGATCCAGGTGGCGGTGATTCACCGCCCCCGCTACGACGACTGGTCGCTGCCAAAAGGAAAGGTGGACCCCGGTGAGACCGCACCCGTTGCGGCCGTGCGCGAGGTGCTCGAAGAGACCGGCCAGCGCGCTCATTTGGGTCGACGGCTTGCCACCGTGACCTATCCGGTCGATCAGGGCACCAAGAAGGTGCACTACTGGGCCGCGCGCAGCAACGGCGGAACGTTCGCCAGCGGCAACGAGGTCGACGAACTGATCTGGTTGCCAATTGCCGAGGCCATGAAGAAACTCGACTACGGTCAGGACCGAAAGGTTCTGCGCCGGTTCACGAAATATCCGCCCGACACCAAAACCGTCCTGATCGTGCGACACGGCACCGCCGGTGACAAGTCGCGCTTCAAAGGCGACGACGCCAAGCGACCGTTGGACAAAAAGGGACGGGCTCAGGCCGAGGCGCTGGTTGGCCAATTACTGGCTTTCGGCGCCAGCGACGTCCATTCGGCCGACCGAGTGCGTTGCTACCAGACGGTCGAACCGCTCGCCGCAGAATTAGGCGTCGCCATCACCGACGAGCCCAGCCTGAGCGAAGAGGCCTACGCCAAAAGCCCGAAACGCGGCCGGCATCGGGTACTGGAGATCGCGGCGGCGCCGGGCACGCCGGTGATCTGCTCGCAGGGCAAGGTGATCCCGGACTTGATCGAATGGTGGTGTCAGCGCGACGGGGTGCGGCCCGACAAGGCGCGCAACCACAAAGGCAGCACCTGGGTGCTGTCACTGCGGGACGGCAAGCTGCTGGCCGCCGATCACATCGGCGGCGCCCTGGCCGCCAACGTCAAGGCCTAGACGCGCGAATACCCTCCGGGCGGCATTGCTGCCAGCCGAAGGGTATTCGCGGTTAGGTGCTACTTGCGGCCGCGCCGGGTGCTCGTGGCCTTCTTGGCCGGAGCCTTGCTCGCGGTCTTCTTGGCCGCCGACGAGGTGCTCTTCTTGGCCGGCGACTTGGTCGCTGCCTTGCGGGCCGGAGCCTTCGTCGTGGTCTTCGATGCTTTGGTCGCGGTCTTCTTGGCCGGAGCCTTGGTGGCCGCCTTCTTGGCCGGGGCCTTGGTCGCCGCCTTCTTGGCGGGCGCCTTGGTCGCTGCCTTCTTGGCCGGTGCCTTGCTCGCCGTCTTCTTAGCCGCTGAAGAGGTGGACTTGCTGGCCGTCTTCTTGGCGGGCGACTTCTTGGCAGTCTTCTTGGCTGCCGCGCCGCCGGTGGAACCGCGCTTCACAGCGGGACCTTCGGACGGGAGACGCTGCGCACCAGACACAACCGCTTTGAATTGGGCTCCAGGACGGAATGCCGGGACCGAGGTCGGCTTCACCTTCACCGTCTCGCCGGTACGCGGATTGCGTGCCACCCGAGCCGCGCGGCGGCGCTGCTCGAAGACGCCGAATCCGGTGATGGTGACGCTGTCACCCTTGTGCACCGCACGCACGATCGTGTCGACGACATTCTCGACAGCGGCGGTCGCCTGCCGACGGTCCGAGCCCAATTTCTGTGTGAGTACGTCAATGAGCTCTGCTTTGTTCATCCAAACCCTCCGAAGCTAGTGGGTTCTCGTTTTTGGAACCGACTAGTGGACACGGTAAACCCTCACCCAGCAAATTTCCAAGAGCCACGCGCAATTTCACGGCCGACCGACTGCGACTTTTCGCAATCCGGTTGCCGCCCTTGGTCGGTGGCGCAGCCCCATTCGGGGCCACGGATTGGGCTCAAAGGAGGCGAAAAATCGCCTTCTTCGTACCGGTTAGGAGGCGGGCAAAGTGCGCGGCTTCCAGTCCGGGTAAGCCGCCTCGAAAGCCTCGATTTCATCGAGTTTCCGCAGCGTAAGGGCTATATCGTCGAGACCTTCGAGCAGTCGCCATGCGGTGTGATCGTCAATCCTGAACGGCAGCACCGCTGTTCCGGCGGTGATTTTTCGATCTTGAAGATTGACAGTAATTTCCAGCCCCGGGCTCTGCTCGATCAGCTTCCAAAGAAGTTCCACGCCGTCTTGGTCGACTTCGGCGGCCACCAGGCCCGCCTTCCCGGCGTTGCCGCGGAAAATGTCACCGAACCGGGAGGAGATAACCACTCGGAATCCGTAGTCCATCAGCGCCCAGACCGCGTGCTCACGAGATGATCCGGTGCCGAAATCGGGTCCGGCGACCAAGACCGTACCCCGGTCAAACGGGCTGAGATTGAGCACGAATGACGGGTCCGAGCGCCAACTCGCAAACAGGCCGTCCTCGAAACCGGTTCGGGTAACACGCTTCAGAAAGACGGCGGGAATGATCTGATCGGTGTCGACATTGGACCGCCGCAACGGCACGCCGATACCGGTGTGGGTGTGAAAGGCTTCCATCTCTTCCCCTAATTTCGCTCAGGTCAATTCAAATCGGACGGGGCGGACAGGGTGCCGCGCACGGCGGTGGCGGCGGCGACCGCCGGGGACACCAGGTGCGTACGACCGCCCTTGCCCTGCCGTCCTTCGAAGTTGCGGTTCGACGTCGCCGCGCACCGCTCCCCCGGGGCCAGCTGATCGGGGTTCATGCCAAGGCACATAGAACATCCCGCCTGCCGCCATTCGGCACCGGCCGCGGTGAAAATCTCGCCCAGTCCTTCGGCTTCGGCCTGCGCGCGCACCCGCATCGAGCCGGGCACCACCAGCATCCGTACCCCCGGCGCGACCTTGCGGTCCCGCAACACGTCGGCGACCACCCGAAGGTCCTCGATGCGGCCGTTGGTGCAGGAGCCGACGAACACCGCGTCGACAGCGATTTCGCGCATCGCCAGGCCGGGTCGAAGGTCCATGTACGCCAACGCTTTCTCGGCCGCCTGCCGCGCGGCATCGTCGGTCATCAGTTCCGGGTCGGGCACCGCGTCGTTCAACGGCACCCCCTGGCCGGGATTGGTGCCCCACGTCACGAAGGGGCTCAACGAGGCGGCGTCCAGATACACCTCGGTGTCGAAAACGGCGCCCTCGTCGGTGCGCAACTGTTGCCAGTACGCCATTGCCGCGT
>NZ_LZLE01000041.1 GCF_001673155.1 Mycobacterium sp. 1423905.2
TCACCGCCGAAAAGTCGGGCGATGGTTTCGGCTTTGTTGCCCGCATTCGGGTAGAGGTCGCCGGCCACATCGACGAAGGCGCTGAACAGGCCCGGGTGCATGACCGTCAGGTCGACCGCGCAGGTGCCGCCCATCGACCAGCCCACGATGCCCCAGTTGGGCTGTTCGGCGCTGACACCGAACTTTGAGATCATGTAGGGCACAACATCTTTGGTGAGGTGGTCGGCCGCATTGCCGCGCCGCCCGTTGACGCACTCGGTGTCGTTGTTGAACGCGCCGCCGGAGTCGACGAACACCAACACGGGTGCGTTGCCGTCGTGCGCGGCGGCGAATTCGTCGATGGTCTTGACCGCGTTGCCGGCACGGGCCCAGTCGGCGGGCGTGTTGTATTGGCCGCCGATCATCATGACGGCAGGCAGCTTGGGTGGGGGAGAGCTGGAAAACCACGCCGGCGGCAGATACACCAGTTCGCCGCGGTGCTTGAAGTGTGACGCGTTGGAGGGAATGTCCACCGGTACGACGCTGCCGTGCGCTGGCCGGGTGCCCTTGGTGGCCATCGCGGTGACGGTCGCCTGGTCGGTTTGGTCGGGCAGCGGGCCGGAGGTGAGCTGGTTCCAGGCGGCCTGCACCGTCGGGAAGTAGCCGACCCACAGATTCAGCGTCAACGCCGTGCTGAGCAGACACAGCGGCACCGCCATCAGCGACGCGCCGCGGCGCCAATGGCGCGCGCTGCGCCAGCCCAGGACCACGACGGTGGCAGCCAACCCCGTCACCGCCACCCACACCCACAACCCGCTGGGTGCCGGATCGGCGGCCAGACCGTCGGCGGCCACGTACCACCGGACCCCGTAGGCCAGCCCGGCACCGGCGGCCAGCGCCACGGGCAATCGTCGTTGCCGCCACAGCCGGGATCGCCAGCCGATGGCCGCAACCAACACCACCGCGGTCACCGCCTGCACGGTGAGCGGCACCCAGCCATGCATCAGCGAGGTGTGGGCGCTTGCCAGCGACTGCGAAGCGACAGAGGACGTCGGCGCGGTCACGAGTCAATTGTGGGTTGGTAACGGTCCATCGGGAGGCATGTTTCCAGACCATTTCCTGTGAGTTAACTGGAAAGCCCCTGCAACGCCGAGCTAGTGGGGCTTGGCCAGCGGGAAGGGCAACGTCTCCCGGATGCTGCGCCCGGTGATCAACATGACCACTCGGTCGATTCCCATGCCCAGACCGCCGGTGGGCGGCATCGCGTACTCCATGGCCTGCAAAAAGTCCTCGTCAAGCTGCATCGCTTCGGGATCACCGCCGGCCGCCAGCAGCGATTGCTCGTGCAGACGGCGACGTTGTTCCACCGGGTCGGTGAGTTCGCTGTAGGCAGTGCCCAACTCGACGCCCCAGGCCACCAGATCCCACCGTTCGGCGACGCCGGGTTCGCTGCGGTGCGGCCGCGTCAACGGCGACACCGACGTGGGAAAGTCGACGTAGAAGGTGGGATTCTCGGTGCGCGACTCGACCAGGTGCTCGTAGAGTTCCAGGACCACCGCACCGGCGTCCCACTGCGCCCGGTACGGGATGCGAGCGGCGTCGCAGAGTTTGCGGAGGGTCGACAGGCTGGTATTGGCGTCAACGTGCTCGCCGAGCGCCTCGGAGACGGCGTCGTGGACCGTCTTGACGGGCCAGATACCCGAGATGTCGACGGGTACCAGCTGGCTCTCGCCGTTGGAATCATCCCGAGTCTTTGGCCGCATGACCGTGGGCGCACCGTTGGCGGCGGTCGCGGCGTTCTGGATGAGTTCGCGGCAGCCGTCGATCCACACCCGGTAGTCGGCGTGCGCTTGGTACGCCTCCAACAGGGTGAATTCCGGGTTGTGGCTGAAGTCGACGCCCTCGTTGCGGAACGCCCGGCCGAGTTCGAAGACGCGTTCCACCCCGCCGACGCACAACCGCTTCAAGTACAACTCGGGCGCGATGCGCAAGAAAAGGTCGAGCGAGTAGGCGTTGATGTGCGTGATGAACGGCCGGGCCGTCGCCCCGCCGTGGATCTGCTGCAGCATCGGGGTCTCGACTTCGATGAAGCCCTTGCTGAACAACGTCTCTCGCACCGATCGCAGCACGGCGCTGCGGGCGGTGATCAACGTCCGGGATTCGGCGTTGACCGCCAGGTCCACATAGCGGGTGCGCACTCGCGCTTCTGGGTCGGTCAACCCTTTCCATTTGTTCGGCAGCGGGCGCAGGCACTTACCGATCAGCCGCCAGTGCGTCACGATCAGCGATCGAGTTCCGGTCTTGCTCGACCCCATGTGTCCAGTCATCTCCACCAGATCACCCAGGTCGATCGCCGCGTTGAAATCGGCGGCGCGCCCCTGCTCGAGACGCGAATTGTCGAGCAGCACTTGCATTTCGCCCGACCAGTCGCGCAGATGAGCGAACAGCACGCCGCCGTAGTTGCGGACCCGCAGGATGCGACCGGACACCGAGATCGATTCCTGGTCGTCGGCGTCCATGGCCAGTGCGACGGTGTGGCTGGGCGGCTGGCCCACCGGATAGGCGTCGATGCCGTTGCCACGCAGGTTCTTCAGCTTGTTCAGCCGCACCCGCACCTGTTCGGGCAGCCGGCGCTGGACACCCTCGTCGCCGTTGGTGTCCTCGGCCGGCCTCAGGCCGCTGACATCCGGCGCCGACCCGTCCGGATGCAACAGACCGCTGGCCACCAACCGTTCAGGCACGGCGGGGTGATGACCGGTATGCGCCTTGTCGCGCCGGTTGAACGGCATGCTGAGAAAGCCCTCGGCCAGCGCCGAGGCGACGCCCACCTTCGGCATCAGACGAGCGTCGTCGTAGCAGGCGTACCGGGGCACCCACTCGGGTTGGTACTTCATGTTCGAGCGGTACAGCGTCTCGAGCTGCCACCACCGGGAGAAGAAGATCAGCAGTCCCCGCCACAACCGCGCGACTGGGCCGGCGCCCAGCTGCTCACCCTGCTCGAAGGCGGCCCGGAACATGGCGAAGTTCAGCGAAATGCGGGTGATGCCAAGACTTTCTGCGTGCAGCGCGAGTTCGCTGACCATGAGTTCGATGGTGCCGTTGGGCGATTGCCGGGAACGGCGCATCACATCCAGCGAAACTCCGGTGGTTCCCCACGGCACCAGAGACAGGATGGCGACCACTTGGTTGCCCGGATCGATCGCCTCCACCAGCAGGCAGTCCGAGTCGGCCGGGTCCCCGAGTCGGCCCAACGCCATGGAGAAGCCGCGCTCGGTCTCGGTGTCGCGCCATCCGTCTGCACGCGCGATGGTCGCGGCCATCTCCTCGGCGGAGATGTCGCGATGCCGCCGGATCCGCACGGTCAATCCGGCCCGGCGCGCCCGCGTCACGGCCTGGCGCACGCCGCGCATCTCGGGTCCGGACAGCTTGAACTCCGAGGTATGCAGGATCGCCTCGTCACCCAATTCCAGGGCATTGAGGCCGGCTTCCCGATAGGTCTGCGCGCCTTGCGAACTGGCGCCCATCACCCCCGGCGTCCAGCCGTAGGTTTGACACAGTTCGAGCCACGCGTCGACGGCTCCCCGCCAGGCGCGCGGGTCGCCCACCGGGTCACCGCTGGCCAGACAGACGCCGATCTCGACGCGGTAGGTGACGGCCGCACGCCCGCTGGGGGCGAACACCACCGACTTGTCCCGGCGGGTGGCGAAGTAACCCAGTGAGTCGTTCTTTCCCCACAACTCCAGCAGCCCGCGGATGGCCGACTCGTCCTCGCCGGTCAGCGCGTTGTCGGCGCGCTGCGACTGAAACAGCACGATCGTCGCAGCGATCAGGGCGAACGCGCCGAACAAGCCGAAGATGGCGTTGAGGAACACGTGCGGCCGCCCGGTGAACAGGTCGGGATCGGCCAGGCTGAAGCCGACGACGCGGTTCGCGACGTAGGGCAGCCGGTCCTGCGCGGCGAGGGTGCCCGGGAACATCTCGACCAGTCCCCACGACGCCAGGATGCCGATGACGCCGCCAACGACCAGCGTTGCCGCCGCCTTGAACAGTGCACCCCGGCGAACTTTGGCCCAGAACTCGCGGTAACTGAGCAACAGCAGCACGATCGCCACGATGTGGAAGGCAAAGCCCAGGTTTTCCCCGAAGCTCTCCCCGGCGGTGTTGTCGCCGGCGGCAATGTCACCGACGTTCAGCCCGGCGGCAATCACCATGTTGCCCAGTAGCAGCAACCAGGCGATGCGCTTACGGGCGGCCAGCGCGGCAGCCAGCAACGCGAGCACGAACGACCAGGCGAAGCTGGTGTCGGGGAAGTTGAACAGATAGCTGTTGATGAACTCGCGCGGAACCTTGATGAGCCAGCGGATCAGCGGCGACACGCTCGCCAGCAGCGACAACGTCGCGATGACTCCGACAATCCAGCCGGCGGTCGGGGGAACCCAGTGATACCGGGACGCCGGCCTGCTCTTCGAGCGGGGCTTGATGAGGGTCACAGACCGCGAGGATATGCGTTAAAACTCGGAAATTCCTGACGATGCCCCCGTTGGCCGGGCGCATTTTCCGCCTGGGCGAGTCGCCGGGTCACCGCGGAGACGGGCAGGATGCCTGGCGGAGCCGTCATGCCTGTTAGACTGGCTGTTGCGACCATCCCGGCCACGGCTCGGGACAGTTAAGTGGAGTCCCACTCCCACCGCTAGTCACGAAGCGTTCTTCAAGGCTCAGCGGTCCGGTCACAGGCATCGTGCAATGCCTGGTCTGCGCGAGGCGTAGACGGCTTGAGCAGCTCGAGCCGCGATCGGTCGGCATTGGGCCCTGCTTAGGCAGGGCTTTTTTCGCCGTTGGTTTTGGTGTCTTCCCCAACTGTTTCCGGCTCGGTCCGGCAGGCCGCGACGAAAGATAAGCCGACCAGGGAGGCCCCATCAGCACTGAGACCCGCGTCAACGAGCGCATCCGCGTACCTGAAGTCCGACTGATAGGCCCAGGGGGGGAGCAGGTAGGCATCGTGCGCATCGAAGACGCACTCCGCGTCGCCGCGGACGCCGACCTCGACCTCGTCGAAGTGGCCCCGAACGCCAGACCGCCGGTCTGCAAGATCATGGACTACGGCAAGTACAAGTACGAGGCGGCGCAGAAGGCGCGCGAATCCCGCAGGAATCAGCAGCAGACCGTCGTCAAAGAACAGAAGCTGCGACCCAAGATCGACGATCACGACTACGAGACCAAGAAGGGCCACGTGGTCCGCTTCCTGGAAGCCGGGTCGAAGGTCAAGGTCACCATCATGTTCCGCGGACGTGAGCAGTCCCGGCCCGAGTTGGGCTACCGCCTGCTGCAGCGGCTGGGCGCCGACGTTGCCGACTACGGGTTCGTCGAGACCTCCGCCAAGCAGGACGGGCGCAACATGACGATGGTGCTGGCGCCTCACCGCGGCGCGAAGACGCGGGCCCGGGCCCGGCAACCTGGCGAGCATCCTGCGGGGCCGGCCGACACAGCAGAAGAGAACTGACCGTCAGCCCGTAGCTGGCGGTGAAACGAAGAAGCAGAAGAGGGAAACATGCCCAAGGCCAAGACCCACAGTGGGGCGTCGAAGCGGTTCCGCCGCACCGGAACCGGGAAGATCGTGCGGCAGAAAGCCAATCGGCGTCACCTGTTCGAGCACAAGCCCACCACGCGTACCCGACGGCTGGCCGGCCGCACCGACGTCTCGGCCAACGACGCCAAGCGCGTCAACGCGATGCTCAACGGCTGAGCGACGCTCCGCAACGCCGGGCTGGCGCCCGGCTTTCTGACCAGTATTTCGCCCAATGAGAGTAGGAACATCCCATGGCACGCGTGAAGCGGGCAGTCAACGCCCACAAGAAGCGGCGCTCCATTCTGAAGGCTTCGAAGGGCTATCGCGGCCAGCGGTCTCGGCTCTACCGCAAGGCCAAAGAGCAGCAACTGCATTCGCTGAACTACGCCTTCCGCGACCGCCGTGCCCGTAAGGGCGAGTTTCGTAAGCTGTGGATCTCGCGAATCAACGCGGCCGCGCGCGCCAACGACATCACCTACAACCGGCTCATCCAAGGCCTCAAGGCCGCCGGTGTGGAAGTGGACCGCAAGAACCTCGCCGACATCGCCATCACCGACCCAGCGGCCTTCACCGCGCTCGTTGAGGTGGCGCGGGCCGCGCTGCCCGAGGACGTCAATGCGCCGTCCGGAGAGGCTGCCTGACAGTCTCGGTGCTCACCGAACGCTCGGCCAGGGTGGTCGCAGCGGTCAAATTGCATCGTCACGTCGGTCGACGCCGCGCGAACCGCTTCCTGGCCGAAGGTCCTAACCTGGTCGAGGCCGCGTCCGCCCGCGGCTTGGTTCGCGACCTGTTCGTCACCGAGGACGCGGCCCGGCGCTATGAACCGCTATTGACCGGACCGGTCCATGTGGTCACCGAGCGTGCGGCAAAAGCGTTGTCGGACACGGTGACTCCCACCGGGCTTATCGCGGTGTGCGAAATCCCCGCGACCGGCCTGGACGACGTCCTGGCGAACACACCACAACTGGTCGCTGTCGCCGTCGACATCAACGAACCCGGCAATGCCGGGACGGTGATCCGCATTGCCGACGCCATGGGTGCCGCCGGGGTAGTTCTGGCCGGGCACAGCGTCGACCCGTACAACGGCAAGTGTCTGCGCGCGTCGACCGGCAGCATCTTCGCCATCCCGGTGGCCGTCGCTCCCGACGCCCTCGCGGCCGTTACCGCTCTGAAAGACGCGGGCTTGCGGGTGTTGGCCACCACCGTCGACGGCGAGACGCTGCTCGACGACGCCGACCTCAGCGCGCCGACGGCATGGCTGTTCGGGCCCGAGTCACACGGGTTGGCCGCTGACATCGCCGCGGCCGCCGATCAGCGGGTGCGCATCCCGATGGCCGGCGGGGCGGAAAGCCTCAACGTGGCGGCCGCCGCCGCGATCTGCCTGTATCAGAGCGCGCGCGGGCTCGGCTTGACCGGGCGGTCCTAAGCCGCCTTTCGTGCCCGGGCCGCTCGCAGCCCCGCCAGTGACAAGGTGCCGTGCACCAGGGACCCTGCGCGTTCCATGATCAACCGCGCCGGTTCTAGCGGGGACTTAGGCCGCGGCGGGAAGTAATGCATAGGGAGTCCACGCCGGTCGCGCGGCGGCCCCATGAACGACGGCGCTTCGACCAGCGGCGCGTCGGTGGGAATGCGGCCCTCGGCGCGCCGGTAGGCGGCCAGCGCCCGCGGATGCAACCGGATCTCGTCGGGCACCGCCCAGAACGCCACCTCGACCAGCTTGCCGAACAAGCGCAGCAACACCTCGTCACCGGGGGTCCAGTGCATGCCCGCCTTCTCACGAATGGCCGGCTCGAACAGGCCGGCGGCGATCCACCGCTGACCCGCCACCAGGGGCTTGAACATCTGATCCCAGATGGGGGTGGGAATCAGCACGAACTTCGGCTTGGGAATGCGGATCTGAAAGATGTCCAGTGTCGCCTGGTTGATCTCCAGCTCTTCGCGACCCACCCGCTCCCAGTACTCCTGGAATTCCTCCCACGACTTGGGCACCGGCCGCATGCTCATGCCGTACATCCGGTACCACTGCACGTGCTCGTCGAAGAGCTGTCGCTTCTCGGCGTCGGTCAGACCTCCGCAGAAGTATTCGGCCACCTTGATCACCAACATGAAGAATGTCGCGTGCGCCCAGTAGAACGTCTCGGGGTTCAGCGCGTGATAACGGCGGCCCTGGGCGTCGACGCCCTTGATGGTGCGGTGGTAGCTCTTGATCTGCTGGCCGGTGTTCGCCGCCCGATCGCCGTCGTAGACCACACCCATGATCGGGTAGACGGAGCGGGCCACCCGTTGCAACGGCTCGCGCAACAGGATCGAGTGTTCTTCGACGCCCGCGCCGAGCTCCGGATACATGTTTTGCAGCGCGCCGATCCAGATGCCCATCATGCCGGTGCGCAAGTCTCCGAAGTACTTCCAGGTCAGCGACTCAGGACCGAGCGGCTCCGCGGATGTCGTTGCTACAACAGTCATCACGGCCTCCATGCGCGTTCTTGGGCTCACGATAAAGGGTGACAACGCACGTTGTCTACGCCTTCCGATTATGCCCTGCACGGGTGTTACCCAGTCGCCGCGGCGTTGCCACACCGACGTGACCAGGGCAGTCCCCGCGAGTCGCAGCACAACGGCCGGCATCGTCGTTGCCTGCCTCAACCAAAAGCACCTACCCTTGCCAGGTGGAGGGCGGTTCTGAAGATTCGGGGTCCGGTGGCGGCGAGGACTCGACGGCTTCGGCAACCGCATTGGCGGAGAGGGCGGAGCGGTCGCGGTCGCCGGCGAAGTGGCTGCGCTCCACCAATCACAATCCAGGTGTCGTCGACTTCATCCGGCGAGCGCGTCGGTTACTGCCAGGCGACCCTGAATTCGGTGATCCGCTGTCCACGGCCGGAGACGGCGGCCCACGCGCCGCGGCGCGCGCTGCCGACCGGTTGCTGGGCGATCGTGACGCGGCCTCGCGGGAGGTCAGTCTCGGCGTCCTGCAGGTCTGGCAGGCGCTGACCGAAGCCGTTTCCCGGCGCCCCGCCAATCCCGAGGTGACCCTGGTCTTCACCGACCTGGTGGGTTTCTCGTCGTGGTCGCTGCAGGCCGGGGACGACGCCGCATTGGCGCTGCTGCGCCAGGTGGCGCGGGCGGTAGAGCCGCCCCTGCTTGACGCAGGCGGACACATCGTCAAGCGCATGGGCGATGGCATCATGGCGGTGTTCCGCGATCCCACCGTCGCGGTGCAGGCCGTGATCAACGCCCGCGACGCGGTCAAATCGGTCGACGTCGACGGCTACACCCCACGCATGCGCGTCGGCATCCACACCGGGCGGCCGCAACGGTTGGGCGCGGACTGGCTCGGCGTCGACGTCAATATCGCCGCACGAGTCATGGAGCGCGCCACCAAAGGTGGCATCATGATCTCCAGCCCCACGCTGGATCTGATTTCGCAGACCGAGTTGGACGGGTTGGGCGTCGTCGCGAAGCGGGCGCGCAAACCTATGTTTGCCAGCAAGTTGACCGGCATACCGCCGGACTTGGCGATCTACCGACTCCGAACTAATAGGGATTTGACAGCTTCCGCTAACAAAGATGAGACAAACGCAGATGCATAGTGGAAGGCGATGATTTCGGCTTTCTTCTCCCGGCTCGGTCGGGTGCGATTCACTGTCGGATACGTCGCCTCGTTGGCTGCTGTCAGCACCGCCCTCCTGATGCTCAGCCCCCAGGCGCACGACCGGCTGATTCGGCATGCCAGCACCAACCTGCACAACCTGGCCCATGGGCGCTTGCTGACGCTGCTGGGCAGCGCCTTCGTGGTGGAGGCCGGGCCGCTCTACTTCTGGATGCCGTTCCTGGCTTGCCTGCTTGCCCTGGTCGAGTTGCATCTGCGCACCATTCGCCTGTTCGTGGCGTTTCTGGTCGGCCACATCGGGGCGACTCTGGTCGTCGCCGCCGCGTTGGCCGGGGGCGTCGAATTCGGATTGCTGCCGCGGTCCATCGCCCGGGCCAGCGACGTCGGGATGAGCTATGGCGCCCTGGCGGCGCTGGGCGCACTGACCGCTGCCATCCCGCGTCGCTGGCAGCCGGCCTGGATCGGCTGGTGGATTTCGTTGAGCGTTGCCGCGGCCTTCATCGGTGGCGAGTTCACCAACGCCGGCCACGCCGTCGCGCTGATGTTGGGCATTCTGGTCGCCGTCCGGTTTCGTCTGCCGGTGCACTGGACGCCGGTGCGCTGCCTGATGTTGTTGGGCTCGGCCGGGTTCGGGTTCCTGCTGCTGGCCCACTCCTGGTGGACGATGAGCGTCGGACTGGTCTTAGGCGGACTTGGCGCCGTCGCAGCCCACGAGTTCGCTCGCTGGCTTGATTTACGCGGCGCCACCGCGCCGGACGAGGCGCTGACCGCCCCGCAACCCGCGCTCAGCGCCTGACACCCCGCTCCGGCCGGTATCGCCTGAGCGCAAACGCGCACGCCCAGCGCACTGCGTCTCATCACCTATGATCGGCTTTTGCGCTACGCCGTCGCGGGCAAGTCCACCTGCACAGCCTTGCTTGGCTCGCGACGATGCGGGCGCTCAGCCTCATTGACCAGGATTGACAAGGAGAGTGTCGCCGCGTGGGTGATCAACCCGTCGAGTCCCTGTTGTCGCCGGACGCCTTGGCCAGCGCGGTCGACGCCGCGCAGCAGGCCATCGCGGCGGCCGACAGCCTGGAAGTGCTGGCGCGGGTCAAGACCGAGCACCTCGGTGACCGCTCGCCGTTGGCGCTGGCCCGACAAGCGCTGGGCACCCTGCCCAAGACGGATCGCGCCGACGCCGGCAAGCGAGTCAACACCGCCCGCACCGAGGTGCAGCGCAGCTACGACGAACGGCTGGCGACGCTGCGCGCCGAGCGCGACGCCGCCGTACTGGTGGCCGAGGGCGTCGACGTGACCCTGCCGTCGACGCGGCAACCTATCGGTGCCCGCCACCCCATCACGATCCTGGCGGAGCACATCGCCGACACCTTCATCGCGATGGGCTGGGAACTGGCCGAGGGGCCCGAGGTGGAAACCGAGCAGTTCAACTTCGATGCGCTGAACTTTCCGCCGGACCACCCTGCGCGCAGCGAACAAGACACCTTCTACATCGCGCCGGAGGGATCCCGTCAACTGCTGCGCACCCACACCTCACCGGTGCAGGTCCGCACGCTGCTGGAGCGGGAGTTGCCGGTCTACATCATCTCGATCGGCCGTACCTTCCGCACCGACGAACTCGACGCCACCCACACCCCGGTCTTCCACCAGGTCGAGGGCTTGGCCGTGGATCGCGGGCTGACCATGGCGCACCTGCGCGGCACCCTGGACGCTTTTGCGCGCGCCGAGTTCGGGCCGTTGGCGCGCACTCGGATTCGTCCCCACTTCTTCCCGTTCACCGAACCCTCGGCTGAGGTCGACGTGTGGTTCGCCAACAAGAAGGGCGGCGCCGACTGGGTCGAGTGGGGTGGCTGCGGAATGGTCCACCCAAATGTGTTGCGCGCGGCGGGCATTGACCCCGAGGTCTACTCCGGCTTTGCCTTCGGCATGGGATTGGAGCGGACCCTGCAGTTCCGCAACGGTATTCCGGACATGCGTGACATGGTCGAAGGTGATGTCCGCTTCTCCTTGCCGTTCGGGGTGGGCGCCTGATGCGGGTTCCGTATAGCTGGCTGCGCGAGGCCGTTTGCGCCGGCGCACCCGACTGGGACGTCACACCCGGCGACCTCGAGCAGGCGCTGGTGCGCATCGGCCACGAGGTTGAAGAGGTGAGCGCGCTCGGTCCGGTCGACGGACCGCTGACCGTGGGGCGCGTGGCTCAGATCGAGGAGCTCACCGGGTTCAAGAAACCGATCCGAGCGTGCGCGGTCGATGTCGGTAACGGTAAGTCGCAGGAAATCGTCTGCGGGGCAACGAACTTCGCGACAGGCGACTTGGTGGTGGTGGCGCTGCCCGGCACCACCTTACCGGGCGGCTTCACCATCGCCACTCGCAAAACCTACGGCCGCACCTCCGACGGCATGATCTGCTCGGCCGCCGAACTTGGCCTGGGCGCAGACCATTCGGGGATCCTGGTGCTGCCGCCGGGCACGGCCGAGCCGGGAACCGACGGCGCTGAGGTGCTTGGCCTCGACGATGTGGTGTTCAACCTGGCGATTACCCCAGACCGGGGCTACGTCATGTCGGTGCGCGGCTTGGCTCGCGAAATCGCCTGCGCCTACGACTTACCGTTCGTCGACCCCGCACATGTCGACCCGCTGCCGGTCGAGGGGGAGGCGTGGCCACTGACCGTAGCGCCCGAGACGGGAGTGCGCCGGTTCGCGTTGCGTCCGGTCACCGGGATCGACCCGGCCGCCGTCTCCCCGTGGTGGTTGCAGCGCCGACTGCTGCTGTGCGGCGTCCGCGCGACGTCCCCTGCCGTGGACGTGACCAACTACGTGATGCTCGAACTCGGCCACCCCATGCACGCCCACGACCGCAACCGGATCACCGGTGCCTTGGGAGTGCGATTCGCCCGGCCCGGTGAAACAGTCGTCACGCTCGACGACATCGAGCGCCGCCTCGACCCGGCCGACGTGCTCATCGTCGACGACGTCGCAACGGCTGCCATCGGCGGTGTCATGGGCGCGGCCAGCACCGAAGTGCGCGACGACTCCACCGACGTGTTGCTCGAGGCCGCGGTGTGGGACGCCGCTGCGGTGTCCCGGACCCAGCGCAGGCTGCATCTGCCCAGCGAAGCCGCCCGCCGGTACGAACGTGCCGTCGATCCCGCCATCTCGGTGGCCGCCTTGGACCGGTGTGCCGCGCTACTTGCCGAGATCGCCGGGGGAGCGGTGTCGCCCGCCCTGACCGATTGGCGTGGTGAACCGCCGCGCGAGGACTGGTCGTTGCCGCCGATCCGGATTGAAGCCGACTTGCCGGACCGGTTCGCCGGCGTGGCCTATCCACCTGGCACGACGCCTCGGCGCCTGACCCAGATTGGCGCGGCGGTGGTGCAGGACGGTGACACTCTGACGGTGACACCGCCGAGTTGGCGTCCGGATCTGCTGCAACCGGCCGACCTCGTCGAAGAGGTACTGCGACTGGAGGGATTGGAAGTGGTGCCCTCGGTGCTGCCGTCGGCGCCCGCCGGCCGGGGGCTCACTCCGGCGCAGAAGCGTCGCCGGGCGGTGGGCAGGTCGCTGGCGCAGTCGGGCTTCGTCGAAATACTGCCGACGCCCTTTCTGCCCGCGGGCGTGTTCGACGTGTGGGGGCTGCCGGCCGACGATGCCCGACGAGCCACGACCGATGTGCTCAACCCCTTGGAGGCCGACCGTCCGCAACTGGCTACCACGCTCCTGCCGGGACTGTTGGAAGCGCTGAGCCGCAACGTGTCTCGCGGCCTTGTCGATGTGGCGCTGTTCGCCGTCGCGCAGGTGGTGCGGCCTACCGATCAGACCCGGGGCGTCGAGTTGATCCCGGTGCACCGTCGGCCCACCGACGCCGAAATCGCGCTGTTGGACGCTTCGCTGCCTCGCCAACCTCAGCATGTCGCTGCGGTTTTGGCGGGCCTGCGCGAGCCGCGCGGCCCTTGGGGCCCGGGTCGCCCGGCCCAAGCCTGGGATGCTTTCGAAGCGGTGCGGATCGTCGCGCGCGCCTGCGGGGTTGAGCTGACCTTGCAGGCCGCGCAGTACCTGCCGTGGCATCCCGGCCGGTGCGCCGAAGTGCTCATCGGGGACGTGTCCATCGGTCATGCGGGGCAGCTGCATCCGGCCGTCATCGAGCGCGCCGGCCTACCGAAAGGTACCTGCGCGGTCGAGTTGAATCTCGATGCCATCCCGATCGTGGAAACGCTGCCGACCCCGAAGGTGTCGCCTTTCCCCGCCGTGTTCCAGGATGTCAGCTTGGTGGTGCCGGCCGAGGTTCCCGCCCAGTCGGTGCTGGATGCGGTCCGCGAAGGGGCCGGCGGACTCTTGGAGGATGCTCAGCTCTACGACGTCTTCACCGGCCCGCAGATCGGCGAGGGCCGCAAGTCGCTCACCTTCGCACTGCGCTTCCGAGCGACGGACCGGACCCTCACCGAGGACGACGCCAGCGCGGCGCGCGACGCCGCCGTGCGATGCGCCGCCGACCGCCTGGGGGCAGTGCTGCGGGGCTGATCTTCGGCCGTGACCTGCGCGTTAGGCCTGCGCAACCGTATAAATCGCTGTGAGTTGCTTCACAGGGATTTATATTGGTTGTCTTAGTGACTGTCAGTCATTACATTGAGCTTCTCAGTGACCCATGGTCACTGTGGTGGGGGCCAAAGAGGAGACCGGGGGGTCGAGAGGAGACGTAATGTCGTTTGTGTCCGCGGCGCCCCAATTGCTCGAGGCGGCGGCTCAGGACCTGGCCGGGATCCGTTCAGCGTTAAGCACGGCGACCGCCGCTGCGGCCAACCCGACCACGAACTTGCTGGCAGCTGGAGCCGACGAGGTGTCGGCGGCCATTTCCCAGCTTTTCGGCGTCCATGGCCAAGAATTCCAGGCTCTTCACGCCCAAGCTGCGGCCTTTCACGACGAGTTCGTCAGCCTGCTCAACGCTGGTGCCGGTGCTTATGCCAGCGCGGAGGCCGCGGGTGCGCAGACGCTGCTGAGCGCGGCCGCCTCGCCGGTCGAGGCATTCCTCGGTCAGCCGTTGCTCGGCGGCGGCGCCGCCTTGACCGGTCAGATCCAAGCGGGCGTGCAGGCGCTCACCGGCGGCATCAGTGGCGTGCCGGGGGTGTCAGGCTTGCTCAGCGCGCTCGAGACCACCGGCGGCGATGCGCTGACGGGCGGGTTGCCGGCATTGATCAACAATGCGAATGCTTTCGGCGCGACGGTTGCGGCCCCGTATCAGGCATTGGTCGCCAATACGGTCAACAACCTGCAGGCGATCGGAAACACGTTCGGCGCCAATCCATTTCCTTTCCTCAACCAACTCGTCAACAACCAGGTTCTCTACGGGCAGACGATCGCCAATGCGATCGGAACGGGCATCACGAATCTTCCCGCCGAGTTGGCCAACCTTCCGGCAACCGTCCAGGCCGGCGTCCAACAGCTGCTCTCCTTCAATCCGGCGCCGTTTGTGCAGCAGTTCATCACCAACCAGGTCGGATACGCCCAGACGATTGCCACCGGGCTGCAAAGTGCCGCCCAAGACCTCGGGAACGGCCTGCTCGGGTTGCCCTCGGCCTTCCAAACGGCCGGGAACGCGCTTGTCGCCGGTGACTTCCAGGGTGCGGTGAACGCGATCAGTCAGGGAGTCCAGAACGTCTTCCTGCCTGGTTTCCAGCAGCTGAGCATCGACATCAGCGAGCTCGGCTCGCCGACAGCCGTGCCGCTGGCTATCACCCCGTTGGGCCCACTAGGGGACCTCGCGCCGATCCTTGCGATTCCGGGCCAGATGGCGCAGAACTTCACCAACCTGTTGCCGGCCGGTTCCATCCCGGCACTGATGGCGCAGAACTTCACCAACGTGCTGACGACGGTCACAGATTTCGGCGCGACGTTCAATCCGGGAAATCTTGGTGTGACTTTCGGATTACCTCTGCAGGTTCTTTTTGACGGCATCGGTGCGCCGATCAACGCGTTGAGCGCAGCGAATTCAAGCGCCACGGCGTTGGCAAGTGCGGTACAAACCGGTGACTTAGCAGGCGCGGCAGCGGCTTTCCTGACCGCTCCGGCGAACGTTGCCAACGGCTTCCTCAACGGACAAACGTTGATCGACTTGCCGCCGCTGACGATAAATGTGACAGCTGGTGGTTTTCCGGTCACCGCCCTGAGCTCCACGGCCGAACTGCCACTGGGCGGTCTGCTCACTCCGCTAAGTCCGATCGTTCTCGGTGGTGGCTTAGGACCAGTCCCGGGCACGCAGATTGGCGGCATCATTCCCGGCTTCCTGAGCTTCGGGTCGCAACTGGCGCAGGCGATTGCGTTGCCTCCGCCGGTCCTGCCGCAATTCATCTTCTAGTAGTCACCGACGTCGGCCCGCCGGCACTGCTCGGCGGGTCGGCGAGTTCGGCTGTGCAACAGCGCATCCGAATGAGCGTCCAGGCAGTGATATGCGGCGATCGACCGCCGTCGCCGCACACTGAAAGCCCAGAATGCGCTTTCGGCGCTCGACACGTCTTGGCCGACGAGCGGCCCGCCAGCGGGGACTCAGATAACGAAATATGCAAATCGCTTCCTGTTAAGACTCCGTCTGACTAGGCTCCACTCACCTTTATTGCCGTCGGGTGGTCCGTCGAGGGAGCCGAATATGTCGTATCTGACCACTGCGCCTGAATCGTTAACGGCAGCTGCCGGCAATTTAGCCGGTATTCGGTCTTTACTCGGTGACGCCGCCGCGGCAGCGTCCGGTCCCACCACGAGCGTCGTGGCAGCAGCCGCCGACGATATCTCCGCAGCCGTCTCACAATTCTTCGGTTCGTATGGACACGAATTTCAAACGCTCAATGCCCAAGCGTCGGCGTTTCACGAGGAATTCGTACGACTGCTGAACGGCAGTGCGAACGCTTATCTCACGACGGAGATAGCGAATGCGGAGCAGAATCTGCTGCAAGCAATCAATGCACCCGCACAAGCGCTACTGGCTCAAGCGGCAATCGGCGCCGACTTCATCGGCGCTCGAACGGCGTCGCTCCGAGCGGGCGTTGCCAACGCCGTGTCAGCCCGCAGCGGCGCCGCGTCGCTGCTCGCGCGCAGAGTTGCGGCCGACCTAGCACTTCGTTCACCGGTCGCGAGCCCACTTCCGGTCGGCGGCGCCTACCAGAACCTCATCGCCAACACAGAGGCGAACCTGTCGCTCATCAACCAAACCTGGGCCGCCAATCCCGCGCCCTTCCTCAACCAATTCATCGCCAACCAGCAGGCCTACGCCCAAACGATCGGCGCAGCCCTCCACAGCGCGGGCCAGGACTTTGGCGCCGGCCTAGCCGCATTGCCCGCCGCGTACCAAGCGGCATTTCAGGCCCTTGCGGCCGGTGACATCGGGGCCGCTGTCCAGGCGCTGGGCAAGGGCTATTTAAACCTCGCCTTCACCGGATTCGATTACAGCAACGTACCTACCGTGACGCTGGAAGGCGCCCTGGGGAATTTACTTCCCGTTGCCTCGATTCCGGGAGCGATTTCTCAGAACATGACCAACGTAATTCAACTGATCACCGATACGTCGATCACGACCAATATTTCGCTGATCAACCCATCGTTTACGACGGGGCTACCGCTGACACTCGCACTGGATGCGCTCGGAGCGCCGATATTGACCGGGCAAGCGGCTCTGCAAAGCGGGGCTACGTTCTTCACCGCGCTACAAGCGGGCAATGCCGCGGGTGCGTTCGGGGCGTTGATTGACGCGCCGGCCGCCATTGCCAACGGATTTTTGAACGGTCAAGGGGCAATAACCCTTGAGCTGCCGGCATCGCTGTCACCGGTCACCGGCACGCAGTCACTGACCGCTGCGATTCCGATCGGCGGACTCCTCGCTCCGGCCCGGCCTGGAGTCGCGACGGCGGTGGTGCACCTGATCGGACCGCCGATCACACAGCAGATTCCGTTGGGCGGCACGCAATTTGGTGGCCTGTTTCCCGGTCTGCTCAACGCCTCCGGACAGTTGGCGGCGGTCATCAACCCTGTCGGATAGTGCTTGACCCTCGACCTAAGCATGGTGCCTTATTAGGTTTGGGTTTAATAGCGAACGGGTAGGCGCGTGCTGCGCTGTCGGTCGAGAGGAGATTGCTATGTCCTTCGTAATCGCCGATACGGAAGCAGTGATCGCGGCGGCGGGCAATCTCTCGGGCATCGAGACCACTTTGCGTGAGGCCGCCGCAGCCGCGGCGGCGCCGACCACTCAAGTCGCCGCTGCGGCCGCAGATGAGATCTCGGCCGCAGTTTCCCGGCTGTTCGGCACCTTCGGTCAAGATTTCCAAGCGATCAACGCTCAGGCGGCAGCATTCCACGCCGAGTTCGTACGTCTACTCAACGGCGGCGCGGGGGCCTACCTTTCTACGGAGATCGTCAACGCGGAGCAGACCTTGCTCAGCGCATTGAACGCTCCGGCGCAGACGTTGCTGGGCCCGGCCGCGGCCGCGGTGCCCCCAGCCGCCCCGCTCCTCGGCATTCCCGGGCTGCCCGAAATACCGGTCCTGGGCGGTGGCACCGGTGGCGGCCTCCTCGGCGGCCTCGGCGGACTGCTAGGCGGTAGCGGCGGAATACTCGACCCGATCCTGTTCGGCGGCACCGGTGGTCTGCTGGGTCCGCTGATCGGCGGCAACGGCATCTTGAGTTCGCTCGTCGGCGGCGGACCATTGGGCCCACTGTTCAACGGCATCGGCCAACAGTTCGGCAACACCGTCTCCGCACTCATCAACGGCAGCTTCTTCACCAACCCGCTTCAGGTCTTGCTGCCAGGGTTGTTCCCGCAGACCGGTGGCGCGCCCGCCATCCCCGCATTCGGTGGCGCATGGCAACAGCTCTTCCTGCACACCTCCACCAACTTGCAGGCGCTCGGCGCCGCAATCGCCGCCGATCCCTTCCCGTTGCTGCGCCAGATCATTGCCAATCAGCAGGGCTACGCCTACTTGACCGGCCGGGACCTCGCGCTCGCTTTCGAGAACCTGCCCACCGAGATCGCCAATTTCCCGCAAACCATTCAGAACGGCATCCAAAGCCTCGCCACCTTCAGCCCCGCCTACTACGCGCAGACCTTCGCCAACGGCACACTGGGTAGCTTCCAGACGCTCAACACGTCGTTTGCCGCCTTCGGCCGTGACCTGCAGATCAACCTGGCCAAGTTCCCGGCCGACTGGTCGGTGGTCGGACAAGACATCGCCGCCGGTCAGTACAACCTGGCGGTCAGCGACGGAACCCGGGCCGTCCTCAATGTCTTCTTGAGTGGCTTCGACACCAGCAACCTGGCCGACATCAAACTGGTGGGTCCGGTGGGCGATCTGTTCCCGGTTCTGAGCCTTCCGGGCCAGCAGTTACTCGGGGCCAGCACGCTGATACCTGCCCACTCGATTCCGGCGCAGATGACGGCCAACCTGGGTCGCTTCTTCACCGCCCTCGCCGATACCAGCGTGTCGACGACAATCTCCGGGCAACTTGTGCCCACGCCCCAACTGGTGCTCGGCGCCAACTTCGGCTTGCCGTTGCAGCTGCTGTTCGGCGTGGCGGGTGCGCCGGTCGCCGGCCTCAACGGTCTGGCGACCGCGGGCACGGTGATCGGCGGCGGCATAGCCACGGGCAACCCACTGCAGATCCTCAGCGGTCTCATCGACTCGCCCGCCTACGTGCTGGACGGGTTGCTCAACGGCGAGGCGATCGTCAACTTGCCGCTGCCGGTCAGCTTCAGCGTGCTCGGATTGGACATCAATGTGCCGGTCGAGGTGCACCTGCCCTTCAACGGGCTGATCGTTCCGCCCCACGCCATCACGGCGACCGTGCCAATCGAGCTCCTCAATATCAGCGCTCCCATCAACCTCACCCTCGGCGGCACGAAGTTCGGCGGGCTGGCGCAGCTGCTGGCCACCACCGGCTTCCGCACCCTCGCCGACGCGATCGCCAACTAGGGGCTCGGCAGTGACCGACATTCCGCACCGCGGCGCCGACGGCGAACCCGGCCAGCCAAGTGCCGACGGCGAGGACGGGGCGCCTGGCCAACCCGGCACAGCCGGCGGAGCCGGAGGCGCGGGCGGCCGCGGTGGCGCAGGCGGCAGGGGCGGCGCTGGAGGACACGGCGGCGCAGGAGGACAAGGCGGCGCCGGGGGCCGCGGCGGTGCCGGTGGTGCCGGCGGTGCCGGAGGAGCTGGAGGAGCCGGCGGCGACGGCGGGCCCGGGGGGATCGGCGGAGCCGGCGGACCGGGCGGACTGGGCGGGTCAGGGTCCCCGCCGGGCGCTCCCGGCCAGCCAGGAGCGGCCGGTCAGCCCGGCGCGCGCGGCGGCGACGGCTCGTGATGGCGGCTGGTACGTCGTGCGCTCGGCAACCGATCCAGCGGCTGGTTCCGATGGATTTAACTGATCTCGCGAAAACCCAGTGCAATGTCGCAACGCCAAATAAACTTGCGCATCAACAGACCCAAGTTGAAGGCATCCGCGCCGGCGCCCCACGCGCCGAGACCTGAAGCGGTGCCTTCAGCTATTCGTATGCTCTGAGCTGCGCAAACGCCTCAGGCCGCCGCCAAAAAATTTGTGAAAATTGCCCGTTTATGTATCCGCGTTTTTGGGCAGAACTCCATGCGCACTTGTGCTTCGATGGGCGTTGGGGTCATCGGATCACATGGTTCATTTGGGTCATTAGGGGAGATGGACATGTCACTTGTGCTCGTAATGCCGGAAGCGGTCGAAGCTGCGGCTCAGAGTCTCGCTGGTATCAACTCGTCGCTTTCTGAGGTCAATCAGGCGGCCGCGGGGGTCATCACACGATTGGTGCCTGCCGCAGAAGACGAAGTGTCGGCCGCGATCGCGGCGCTGTTCGGCACCTTCGGTGAGGAGTACCAGGCGGTCAGCTCGCAAGCGGCCGCCTTCCACGGCGAGTTCGTCAAGCTGCTGAGCGGCGGCGCGGCCTCATATCTAAGCGCTGAGGTCGCCAACGGTGCAGCACTGCTGACTCCGAACGCCGCGGCCGCAATCGGCGGCAACCTGAGTGGCGGTCTGTCGGCCGGCTTGAACGCCGAGCTGGCGCTCGAAGCACTGGGCAACCTAGGCCGGGCCTTCACTGCCGGGGTCTCCGGTTTTGCGCTGCAGACCGGCGGCGCCCTGACGACCGGCTTCGGGACTGTGGTGGCTCAGACCGGTCAGGCGATCGTCAACGCCGGCCAGAATCTGCAGGGCTTCGGTGCATTGCTGTCGACCGCCGGTGCGAATCTGAGCGCGCAGGCCAACGCCGCCCTGCAGCAGGCGGCGAATCTCGGCGCGCAACTGAGCGCCTCCCTGGGCGTCAATCTCTCCGGCAACCTCAACCTCGGTCTGCCAGAACTGATCGCAGCGTTCAACAGCGGTCTGGGCGGCCTGGTCCAGACCGGCCAGACGTTGACGACCAACCTCATCGGCGGCTTCAGCAACTCGCTTGCGGCGCTGGCTCAGACCGGCGGAAACCTCGTCGCCAACTTCGGCGCCAACCTGCCGGCCATCTCGGCGCAGCTCAGCGCAGTCCTTTCGGGCAACCTCGGTGCTAACTTCCCGGCGCTCGTGGCGGCCTTCAGCGGTGGCCTGAACGGTCTCATCGACACCGGACAGGCCTTCGCGGCCAACCTGCTGGCCAACTTCGGTGGCGGCTTGAACGGCCTGGCGCAGCTCGGTCAGAACTTCGCGGCGCTGCTCAGCGGTGGCATCAACCTGCCGACTCTGGCCGCGCAACTGAGCGCGGCGCTGCAGGCCAACCTTGGCGGCAACTTCCCGGCGCTGGTAGCCGCGCTCAACGGCGGCCTCAACGGGCTGGTGCAAACGGGCCAGACCCTTGCCGCGAACCTGGCAGCAAACCTGGGTGGCGGCCTCAACGGCCTAGCGCAGCTCGGCCAGAACTTCGCCGCCGTCCTGACCGGCGGCATCAGTCTGCCGACACTGGCCGCGCAATTGAGCGCGGCGCTGCAGGCCAACCTTGGCGCCAACTTCCCGGCGCTGGTCGCCGCGTTCAACGGCGGTCTGAATGGGCTGTTGCAGACCGGTCAGACGCTCGCGGCGACCCTGGCCACCAACTTCGGTGGCGGGCTCAACGCCCTGATCCAGACGGGTCAGAACCTGGCCGCGGCCCTGTCCGGCGGCTTCAGCCTGCCGGCCCTGGCCGCGCAGCTGAGCGCGGCGCTGCAGGCGAACTTCGGTGGCAACTTCCCGGCGCTGGTGGCCGCCCTCAACGGTGGTCTGAACGGCCTCGTGCAGACCGGTGAGACGCTGGCCGCGAATCTCGCGGCGAACCTGGCTGGCGGGTTGAACGGCCTGGCGCAGCTGGGTCAAAACTTCGCGGCCTTGCTGTCCGGCGGCATCAGCTTGCCGGCGCTCGCCGCGCAGTTGAGCGCCACCCTGCAGGCGAACTTCGGTGCCAACTTCCCGGCGCTGGTGGCCGCCCTCAACGGTGGTCTGAACGGCCTCGTGCAGACCGGTCAGACGCTGGCCGCGAACCTGGCGGCCAACCTCGGTGGCGGGCTGAACGCGCTGGCCCAGCTGGGTCAGAACTTCGCGGCCGTGCTGTCCGGCGGCATCAGCTTGCCGGCGCTGGCCGCGCAGCTGAGCGCGACGCTGCAGGCCAACTTCGGTGCCAACTTCCCGCAACTGGTGGCCGCACTCACCGGCGGCATCAACGGACTGGCGCAGCTGGGACAGAACTTCGCGGCCAACCTGGCTGCGGTGTTCAACGCTCCGGCGCTGATCAACGCCCTCAACGGTGGGTTCACGGGTCTCCTACAGCTGGGGCAGAACTTCGCCGCCAGCCTGGCCGCGAGCTTCAGCCTGCCCAACTTGGCGGCGTCGCTCAGCGCGGCCCTGCAGGCCAGCCTCGGCGCCAACTTCCCGGCGTTGGTTGCCAGCTTTAACGCCAACCTGGCCGGACTGGCCCAGGCGGCGCAGAACCTGGCGGCCAACTTGGCGGCAACCTTCGGCGGCGGGCTGAACGGCCTCATCCAGGCCGGCCAGACGCTGGCGGCCAACCTGGCCGGCAGCTTCAGCCTGCCGGCGCTGGCCGCTTCGCTGAGCGCGGCGCTGCAAGCCAACTTCGGGGCCAACTTCCCGGCTCTGGTCGCCGCCTTCAACGGCAGCCTGAACGGGCTGGTCCAGGCCGGCCAGAACCTGGCCGCCAACCTGGCGAACGCCTTCGGCGGTGGATTCAACGGGTTCCTCACCGCGGCGCAGAACCTGGCGGCCGCGCTGTCGGGCAGCTTCAGCTTGCCGGCGTTGGCGGCTCAACTGAGTGCAGCGCTGCAGGCCAGCTTCGGCGGGTCCTTCCCGGCCTTGGTGGCCGCCTTCAACGGTGGGCTGAACGGCCTCATCCAAACCGGGCAGGCCCTGGCCGCCAACCTGGCAGCCAACCTTGGTGGGCTCAACGGGCTGATTCAGCTGGGCCAGAACTTTGCGGCCGCCCTGACCGGAAGCCTCAGCCTGCCCGCCCTGGCGGCCCAGCTCAGTGCTGCTCTGCAAGCCAGCTTCGGCGGCTCGGTCCCGGCCCTGATCGCCGCCTTCAACGGTGGCCTGAGCGGGTTGATTCAAATCGGTCAGGCGTTGGCGGCCAACTTGGCGGCGACGTTCGGTGGCGGCTTGAACGGGTTCCTGCAGGCCTTGCAGAACTTGGGTGCCGCGTTCTCGGGCGGCTTCAACCTGCCCAACTTGGCGGCCTCGATCAGCGCTGCTCTGCAGGCCAGCTTCGGTGCCAATTTCCCGGCTTTGGTGGCCAGCTTCAACGCCAACCTGGCCGGGCTGGCCCAGGCGGCGCAGAATCTGGGGACCAACCTGGCGGCGACGTTCGGTGGCGGCTTGAACGGGTTCCTGCAGGCCTTGCAGAACCTGGGTGCCGCGTTCTCGGGCAGCTTCAGCCTGCCGAACCTGGCCGCAACCATCAATGCGGCGTTGCAGGCCAGCTTCGGGGCGAACTTCCCGGCGCTGGTGGCGGCGTTCACCGGAGGCCTCAACGGACTGGCCCAGCTGGGGCAGAACATCGCGGCCAACTTGGCAGCGACCTTCGGTGGCGGTCTGACCGGCTTCCTCAACGCGGCGCAGAACTTCGCGGCCGCTCTGGCCGGCAGCTTCAGCCTGCCGTCGTTGGCGGCCTCGTTCAACGCGATGATTCAAGCCAGCCTGGGAGCGAACTTCCCGCAGCTGGCAGCGGCGTTGACCGGCGGGCTCAACGGGCTGGTTCAGCTGGGGCAGAACGTTGCGGCCAACCTGGCGGCGGCCTTCAACGCCCCCGCGCTGGCAGCGGCGCTCAACGCTGGACTGACCGGGCTGCTGAACACCGCCCAGAACGTTGCGGCCAACCTGGCGGCAGCCTTCAACGCTCCGGCGCTGGTGGCGGCCTTGAACGGTGGCTTCAACGGGCTGGTCCAACTGGGGCAGAACCTGGCGGCAAGCCTGGCCGCCAGCTTCAGCCTGCCGAGCCTGATGGCGTCGATCAGCGCGGCGCTGCAAGCCAACCTCGGCGCCAACTTCCCGGCACTCGTCGCGGCGATCAACGGGGGCCTCAACGGTCTGGCCCAGCTGGGGCAGAACATCGCGGCCAACCTGGCGGCCACCTTCGGTGGCGGTCTGACCGGGTTCATCAACGCGGTGCAGAACTTCGGGGCCACATTGGCGGGCAGCTTCAGCCTGCCCAACCTGGCCGCGTCGATCAGCGCGGCCTTGCAGGCCAGCTTCGGCGCCAACTTCCCGGCATTGGTCGCCAGCTTCAACGCGAACCTGGCCGGACTGGCCCAGGCCGCGCAGAACCTGGGGGCCAACTTGGCGGCAGCCTTCGGCGGCGGCCTGAACGGGTTCCTGCAGGCGGCGCAGAACCTGGGTGCCGCGTTGGCGGGCAGCTTCAGCCTGCCCAACCTGGCGGCGTCGATCAGCGCCGCGCTGCAGGCCAGCTTCGGCGGTAGCTTCCCGGCCCTGGTGGCGGCGTTCAACGCTGGTCTGAACGGCTTGGTGCAGACCGGTCAGGCGCTGGCGGCCAACCTGGCGGCGACCTTCGGGGGCGGCCTGAACGGGCTGATCACGACGGCACAGAACATCGCGGCCGCATTGTCGGGCGGCTTCAGCCTGCCGGCATTGGCCGCGCAAATCAGCGCCGCGCTGCAGGCCAGCTTCGGCGGGTCCTTCCCGGCGCTGGTGGCAGCGTTCACCGGTGGCCTCAACGGGCTGATCCAGTCCGGTCAGGCGCTGGCGGCCAACCTGGCGGCGACCTTCGGCGGCGGTCTGAACGGGTTCCTCCAGGCGGTGCAGAACCTGGGTGCGGCGTTGTCGGGCAGCTTCAGCCTGCCCAACCTGGCAGCGTCGATCAGCGCGGCGTTGCAGGCCAGCTTCGGCGCCAACTTCCCGGCGCTGGTGGCCAGCTTCAACGCCAGCCTCGCTGGGCTGGCTCAGGCGGCGCAGAACTTGGCGGCCAACCTGGCGGCCACCTTCGGCGGCGGCCTGAACGGCTTCCTGCAGGCGGCGCAGAACCTCGGTGCGGCCCTAGCCGGCAGCTTCAGCCTGCCCAACCTGGCCGCCTCGATCAGTGCGGCGCTGCAGGCCAGCTTCGGGACTAACTTCCCGGCACTGGTGGCGGCCTTCACCGGCGGGTTGAACAACTTGGCCCAGCTGGGGCAGAACATCGCGGCCAACCTGGCGGCAACCTTCGGGGGTGGCCTCAACGGGTTGATCACCGCGGCGCAGAACCTCGGGGCCACGTTGGCGGGCAGCTTCAGCCTGCCCAACCTGGCCGCGTCGATCAGCGCAGCGCTGCAGGCCAACCTGGGCGCCAACTTCCCGCAGTTGGTGGCAACCCTCACCGGTGGCCTCAACGGCCTGGCCCAGTTGGGACAGAACTTCGCAGCCAACCTGGCGGCGGTGTTCAACTTCCCAGCCCTGGTCAACGCCATCAACGGTGGCTTCAACGGCCTGCTTCAGCTGGGGCAGAACTTCGCAGCCAACCTGGCCGCGAGCTTCAGCCTGCCTAACCTGGCCGCCTCCATCAGCGCTGCGCTGCAGGCCAGCTTCGGCGGGTCCTTCCCGGCCTTGGTCGCGTCGTTCAACGCTGGTCTGAACGGCCTGGTCCAGGCGGCGCAGAACTTGGCGGCCAACCTGGCGGCGACCTTCGGTGGCGGTCTGAACGGGTTCCTCCAGGCGGTGCAGAACCTGGGTGCGGCGTTGTCGGGCAGCTTCAGCCTGCCCAACCTGGCCGCGTCGATCAGCGCGGCGTTGCAGGCCAGCTTCGGCGCCAACTTCCCGGCGCTGGTGGCCAGCTTCAACGCCAGCCTGGCCGGGCTGGCCCAGGCGGCGCAGAACTTGGCGGCCAACCTCGCGGCCACCTTCGGTGGCGGCCTGAACGGGCTGATCACCGCGGCGCAGAACTTGGCGGCGGCGTTCCAGGGAGCGTTCAGCCTCCCGGCGCTGGCAGCGCAAATCAGCGCCGCCCTGCAGGCCAGCTTCGGGACCAACTTCCCGGCTCTGGTGGCAGCGTTCACCAATGGTCTGAACGGGTTGATTCAGTCCGGCCAGGCGCTGGCGGCCAACCTCGCAGCCAGCTTCGGTGGCGGTCTGAACGGGTTCCTCCAGGCGGCGCAGAACCTGGGTGCCGCGTTGTCGGCGAGCTTCAACCTGCCTAACCTGGCCGCTTCCATCAGCGCGGCGCTGCAGGCCAGCTTCGGGACCAACTTCCCGGCGCTGATCGCCAGCTTCAACGCCAACCTGGCCGGGCTGGCCCAGGCGGCGCAGAACTTGGCGGCCAACCTAGCGGCCACCTTCGGCGGCGGTCTGAACGGTCTGATCCAGGCAGGCCAGGTCTTCCTGGCCAACCTGGCCGGCGGCTTCAGCCTGCCCGCCCTGGCGGCCTCGCTGAGTGCGGCGTTGCAGGCGAGCTTCGGCGGGTCCTTCCCGGCACTGGTGGCGGCTATCAACGGTGGTCTGAACGGCTTGGTGCAACTCGGTCAGAACTTCGCGGCCAACCTGGCGGCTACCTTCGGCGGTGGTCTGAACGGTCTGATCCAGCTCGGCCAGAGCTTCGCGGCCGCGCTGTCGGGCGGCATCAGCTTGCCGACGTTGGCAGCGCAGCTGAGTGCGGCGTTGCAGGCCAACTTCGGTGGCGGGCTGCCGGCTCTGATCGCGGCGTTCAACGGCGGCCTCAACGGGCTGCTGCAAACCGGTGGAACGTTGGCCAGCACGCTGGCCGCCAACTTCGCCGGTGGGTTGAACGCGCTCGTCCAGACCGGGCAGAACCTGGGCGCGCTGTTGAACCAGCTGCTCTCCACCAGCCTGAGCGCCAACATCTCGGCATCGCTCAACGCGATGTTCGGGGCAGGCATCAACAACGCCTTGACGGGGTTGGTGACCGGGCTGGCCCAGACAGGTCAGAGCCTGGCTGCTGGCTTCGGCTCAGGGCTCCTGGGGCTGGTCAACACCGGTGAGGCATTGGCCGGCAGCCTGGGGGCAGGCGCTTCTGGACTGCTGCGCACGGGTGAAGCGCTGATGGCCATCTGGCGCAACACCGTGCTCGAGGTGGGTTCGGCGCTAAGCGGTGCGTTGGGCGCCAGCCTCGGCGTCACGGCCCCGGCCCTGTCGCAGACCGGCATCGCCTTCGCGACGGGCGTCACGAACGCGATCGCCGGGCTGGCTCAGACCGGCGGTTCGATCCTGACCTCGCTGGACGCCGGTGCTCTCGGGCTTGCGGCCAGCGTCAGCGCAGCCCTGGCCAACCTCCAGCTGGCCATCCAGGCCGCGCTGAGCGCGAGCTTCGGGGTCAACTTCGGCTAAGCGGCACCAAGTCACCGGGGGCTGGTTCGGTGGAGGCCCAACGTCTCCACCGAACCAGCCCTCGTGGCGTCGCAGGACCCGGTAGTAAATGAATTTGCAAAGCTCTGCATAACCATGCAGAATCGGCGAAATGGCCGATGGGATAAAGGTTGCGGTCGCCGGTGCCACCGGTTACGCGGGCGGAGAGATTCTCCGGCTGCTGCTCGGGCATCCAGCCTACGTGGCGGGGCGGTTGACGATCGGCTCGTTGACCGCCGCGTCCAGCGCCGGCAGCTCGCTGGGCGAGCACCATCCGCACCTGACACCGTTGGCCCAACGCGTCATTGAACCCACTGAGATCGAGGTCCTGTCCGGACACGACGTGGTGTTCCTCGGCCTGCCGCACGGGCACTCGGCGGCTCTGGCCGACCAACTCGATCCCGAGACACTGATCATCGATTGCGGGGCCGATTTTCGCCTCACCGATGCCGCGGCCTGGGAGCGCTTCTACGGTTCTGCGTACGCCGGGAGCTGGCCCTATGGGCTGCCCGAGTTACCCGACCACCGCGACCGGCTCAGAAGCGCACGCCGCATCGCCGTGCCCGGGTGTTACCCGACCGCCGCGTTGCTGGCGTTGGCGCCGGCCGTCGCAGAAGACCTCATCGAGCCCGCCGTGACGGTGGTCGCGGTCAGCGGCACCTCAGGTGCGGGGCGTGCGGCCAAGACCGACCTGCTCGGTGCCGAGGTCATCGGATCAGCCCGGGCCTACAACATCGGCGGTACCCACCGGCACACCCCGGAGATCGCGCAGGGGCTGCGGGCCGTCGGTGACCGCGAGGTGACCGTGTCCTTCACCCCGGTGCTGATCCCCACCTCGCGCGGCATCTTGGCCACCTGCACCGCCCGCACCCGCGCGCCGCAGTATGCAGTGCGTGCCGCTTACGAAAAGGCCTACGGCGCAGAACCATTCGTCTACGTCATGCCAGAGGGGCAACTGCCCCGCACCGGTGCGGTCATCGGCAGCAACGCGGCGCACATCGCCGTGGCCGTCGACGAGGACGCCGCGACGCTGGTCGCCATCGCCGCGATCGACAACCTGGTCAAAGGCACTGCGGGTGCCGCTGTGCAGTCGATGAACCTGGCGCTGGGCTGGCCCGAGGCCGACGGCCTGTCGGTGGTCGGAGTGGCGCCGTGACCGAGACGACGGCTCAATCACGGCTGCTGCGTGCCCAGGGCGTCACCGCCCCCGCCGGGTTCCGTGCCGCCGGCATCGCGGCGGGGATCAAGGCGTCGGGCGCCCTTGACCTCGCCCTGGTCCTCAACGAGGGTCCCGATTACTCGGCTGCCGGTGTGTTCACGCGCAACAAGGTCAAAGCGGCCCCAGTGTTGTGGAGTCAACAGGTTCTCACCACCGGCCGGCTGCGCGCAGTGGTATTGAATTCCGGCGGCGCCAATGCCTGCACCGGTCCCGGCGGATTTCAGGACACCCACGCCACGGCGGAGGCGGTGGCGGCGGCGTTATCTGACTGGGGAACCGAGACCGGCGCCATCGAAGTGGCTGTCTGCTCCACCGGGCTGATCGGGGACCGGCTGCCGATGGACAAGGTGCTGGCCGGGGTCACCGACATCGTCCACGACATGGCCGGCGGCCTGACCGGCGGTGACGACGCCGCCCACGCCATCATGACGACCGACAATGTGCCCAAACAGGTTGCGTTGCACCATCACAACAACTGGACACTCGGCGGCATGGCCAAAGGCGCCGGCATGCTGGCGCCCTCCTTGGCCACCATGCTCTGTGTGCTCACCACCGATGCGGTCGCCGATTCGGCGGCGCTCGATCAGGCGCTGCGCCGCGCCGCCGCCCGCACCTTCGACCGGCTTGACATCGACGGCAGTTGCTCCACCAACGACACGGTGTTGTTGCTGGCCTCGGGCGCGAGCGAAGTCGCGCCGTCACAGGCCGATCTCGACGAAGCGGTGCTGCGGGTCTGTGACGATCTGTGCGCCCAACTGCAGGCCGACGCCGAGGGGGTCACCAAACGGGTCAGCGTCACTGTGACCGGAGCCGCCACCGAGGACGACGCGCTGGTCGCTGCACGGATCATCGCCCGCGACAGCCTGGTCAAAACCGCGGTATTCGGCTCCGATCCCAACTGGGGCCGAGTGCTGGCCGCCGTCGGCATGGCGCCGATCACCCTGGATGCCGATCGAATTACCGTATCGTTCAACGGATTCCCCGTGTGTGTCGACAGTGTCGGTGCGCCCGGCGCCCGCGAGGTCGACCTGTCGGCCCCGGACATCGACATCACCGTCGACCTCGCCGTCGGTAATGAACACGCCACGATCCGCACCACCGATCTGTCCCACGCGTACGTCGAAGAGAACTCGGCCTACAGCTCATGACTGTCGGTGACGACGCACAGCGCGGCGATGAGGAGCGGCGCAGATGACCGTCCATGTGTTGCCCACACCCGTCAAGGCGCAGGTACTCGCCGAGGCGCTGCCGTGGCTCAAGCAGTTGCACGGCCAGATCGTCGTCGTCAAGTACGGCGGCAATGCGATGACCGACGCGACGCTGCGTCAGGCGTTCGCCGCCGACATGGCGTTCCTGCGCAACTGCGGGATCCATCCCGTCGTCGTGCATGGCGGTGGCCCGCAGATCACCGCGATGCTGCGCCGGCTGGGCATCGAAGGTGACTTCAAGGGCGGATTCCGGGTCACCACACCGGAAGTGCTCGACGTCGCGCGCATGGTGCTGTTCGGTCAAGTAGGCCGGGAATTGGTCAACCTGATCAATGCGCACGGACCCTACGCGGTCGGTATCACCGGTGAGGATGCTCAGTTGTTCACCGCGGTGCGGCGCAGCGTCACCGTCGACGGCGTGGCCACCGACATCGGCTTGGTCGGTGACGTCGACCTGGTGAACACCGCAGCGGTGCTGGACCTCATCACGGCACGGCGTATTCCGGTGGTGTCGACGTTGGCGCCCGACGCCGACGGCGTGGTGCACAACATCAACGCCGACACGGCCGCCGCGGCGCTGGCCGAAGCGTTGGGTGCTGAGAAGCTGCTCGTGCTCACCGATGTCGAAGGGCTGTACACGAATTGGCCGGACCGCGGTTCGCTGGTCAGTGAAATCGACACCGACACATTGGCGCAACTGTTGCCGACCCTGGAGGCGGGCATGATTCCCAAAGTCGAAGCTTGCCTGCGCGCGGTGACCGCGGGCGTGCCCAGCGCCCACGTCATCGACGGGCGAGTCAAACACTGTGTGCTCGTTGAGCTTTTCACCGACGCCGGGACCGGCACCAAGGTCGTGAAGGCATGACGGGCAACGACCTGCGCGCCAGGTGGGAAGCCGTGATGATGAACAATTACGGCACCCCGCCGTTGTCGCTGTCCCGCGGTGAGGGCGCCGTGGTGACCGACGTCGACGGCAACACGTATCTCGACCTGCTCGGTGGCATCGCGGTCAACGTGCTCGGTCATGCTCACCCCGCGGTCATCGAAGCCGTCACCCGGCAGCTGTCGACGCTGGGCCACACCTCGAACCTGTACGCCACCGAACCGGGGATCGCGCTGGCCGAACAACTGGTGAGCCACCTCGGCATCGACGCTGCGGCGCGGGTGTTCTTCTGCAACTCCGGCACCGAAGCCAACGAGGTGGCGTTCAAGATCACCCGTCTGACCGGCCGCACCAAAGTCGTTGCCGCACAGGAGGCCTTCCACGGCAGGACCATGGGTTCGCTGGCGCTGACCGGCCAGCCCAGCAAGCAGGCACCATTCGCGCCGCTGCCCGGCCATGTCACACACGTCCCGTACGGGGACCCCGACGCACTGGCCGCGGCCGTCGACGCGGACACCGCTGCGGTGTTCCTCGAACCGATCATGGGGGAGAGCGGCGTCGTCGTTCCCCCCGACGGCTATCTCGCCGCGGCCCGCCGGATCACCGCGGAGCATGGCGCGCTGCTCGTGCTCGACGAGGTCCAGACCGGGATGGGCCGCACCGGCCTGTTCTATGCCCATCAGCACGAGCACGTCACCCCGGATGTAGTGACCCTGGCCAAGGGCCTTGGTGGCGGGCTGCCCGTCGGGGCCTGCCTGGCCGTGGGACCGGCCGCCGACTTGCTGACCCCTGGCCTGCACGGCAGCACCTTCGGCGGCAACCCGGTCTGCACCGCGGCGGCGCTGGCCGTCCTGCAGGTGCTGGCCGCCGACGACTTGATCACCAAGGCCGCCGCGCTCGGCAAGTCGTTCCAGCATGGCGTGGAATCGCTCGGGCATCCGCTCATCGACCATGTCCGCGGTCGCGGTCTGCTGCAAGGCGTGGTGCTGACGGATCCGCATGCCAAGGCTGTGGAGGCGGCCGCCCGCGACGCCGGTTTCCTGGTCAACGCGGCGGCGCCCAACGTCATCCGCTTGGCGCCCCCGCTGATCATCACCGAGGCGCAACTCGACGGCTTCGTTGCCGCGCTGCCGGGCATCCTCGACGCGGCGGGAGCAGCAGCATGACGGGTGCAGCGCCCAGCGTGCGGCATTTCCTGCGTGACGACGACCTGTCGCCCGACGAGCAGGCCGAGGTTCTGCAGCTGGCCGCCGACCTGAAGAAGGACCCGTTCAGCCGCCGTCCCCTGGACGGACCTCGCGGGGTCGCGGTCCTGTTCGACAAAAACTCCACCCGCACCCGTTTCTCCTTCGAGGTGGGCATTTCGCAGCTCGGTGGCCAAGCCGTCGTCGTCGACGCCCGCAGCACCCAACTCGGCCGCGAGGAAACCTTGGAAGACACCGCACGAGTGCTGTCGCGCTACGTCGACGCCATCGTCTGGCGCACCTTCGGCCAGGAGCGCCTGACCGCCATGGCAGCGACCGCCTCCGTGCCGGTTGTCAACGCGCTCTCCGACGAGTTCCATCCCTGCCAAGTGCTTGCTGACCTGCAGACCATCGCCGAACGCAAAGGTGCCCTGAGCGGACTGCGGATGTCCTACTTCGGCGACGGCGCCAACAACATGGCGCACTCGCTGATGTTGGGCGGGGTCACCGCCGGCATGCATGTGACCATTGCCGGTCCGGACGGTTTTCTTCCCGACCCTGCGGTGCTGGCCGCAGCCGAGCAGCGTGCCGCGGCGACCGGCGCGTCGGTGACGGTCAGCACCGACGCCGACGCCGCCGCCCGCGGTGCCGACATCCTGGTGACCGACACCTGGACGTCGATGGGGCAAGAAGACGACGGCAAAGACCGCGTCAAACCGTTCCGGCCCTACCAGGTCAACGAGCGGCTGCTGGGTCTGGCCGACTCCGAAGCCGTTGTCTTGCATTGCCTTCCGGCTCACCGCGGTGACGAGATCACCGACGAGGTGATGGACGGCCCGGCCAGCGCGGTGTGGGACGAGGCCGAGAACCGGCTGCACGCGCAGAAAGCGCTGCTGGTGTGGCTCCTGGAGCGGTCTCAATGAGCGGCGCCTCTAAAGCCCCCGAGGTCAGCGCCAACCGCGCCGGCCGGCAGGCACGCATCGTGGCCATCCTGTCGACCGCCGAGGTGCGCAGCCAAACCGAGCTGGCCGCACTGCTGTCTGCCGAAGGCATCGAAGTCACCCAGGCCACGCTGTCGCGGGACCTCGAAGAGCTGGGCGCGGTCAAGTTGCGCGGCGCCGACGGCGGCGTCGGCGTCTACGTCGTGCCCGAGGACGGTAGCCCGGTGCGGGGCGTGTCCGGCGGCACCAGCCGACTGTCGCGGCTGCTGGCTGAGCTGCTGGTATCCACCGATGCCAGCGCCAACCTCGCGGTGTTACGCACCCCGCCGGGCGGGGCGCACTATTTGGCCAGCGCTATCGACCGCGCCGCGTTAGCGTACGTGGTCGGCACCATCGCCGGTGATGACACCGTATTCGTGGCGGCCCGGGAACCGATGACCGGCGCTGAGCTGGCCGCGGCTCTGGAACGCCTGAAATAAGCTGCTGCCGGTTCCCGGCCGAAGTTAAGGAGATTGGTTCATGTCAGATCGCGTCATCCTGGCGTATTCCGGCGGTCTGGACACCTCGGTGGCCATCAGCTGGATCGGCAAGGAGACCGGCCGCGAGGTGGTGGCGGTGGCGATCGACCTCGGCCAGGGCGGCGAAGACATGGAGGTGGTGCGTCAGCGGGCGCTGGACTGCGGCGCCGTCGAGGCGGTGGTCGTCGACGCGCGCGACGAATTCGCCGAAGAGTACTGCCTGCCCACGATCTTGAACAACGCGCTGTACATGGACCGCTACCCGTTGGTGTCGGCGATCAGCCGGCCGCTGATCGTCAAGCACCTGGTGGCGGCCGCGCGTGAGCACGGCGGCAGCATCGTCGCGCACGGCTGCACCGGCAAGGGCAACGACCAAGTGCGGTTCGAAGTCGGATTCGCTTCGCTGGCACCGGATTTGGAGGTTCTCGCGCCGGTGCGCGATTACGCCTGGACGCGGGAGAAAGCCATCGCGTTCGCCGAGGAGAACGCCATCCCGATCAACGTCACCAAACGCTCCCCGTTCTCCATCGACCAGAACGTGTGGGGTCGCGCGGTCGAGACCGGCTTCCTCGAGCACCTGTGGAACGCCCCCACCAAAGACATCTACGCCTACACCGAAGACCCCACCCTGAACTGGAGCACGCCGGACGAGGTGATTGTCGGCTTCGAGGGCGGCGTCCCGGTGTCCATCGACGGCCACCGTGTGTCGATGCTGCAGGCCATCGAGGAGCTCAACCGCCGCGCCGGCGCGCAGGGCGTGGGCCGCCTCGACGTCGTCGAGGACCGGCTGGTGGGCATCAAGAGCCGGGAAATCTACGAGGCGCCGGGAGCCATGGTGCTCATCACCGCGCATACCGAACTCGAGCACGTCACCCTCGAGCGCGACCTGGGCCGGTTCAAGCGGCAGACCGATCAGCGCTGGGCCGAGCTGGTGTACGACGGGCTGTGGTACTCGCCGCTGAAGATCGCGCTGGAAAGCTTCGTCGCCAAGACGCAGGAGCATGTCTCCGGTGAGGTGCGGCTGGTGTTGCATGGCGGCCACATCGCCGTCAACGGCCGGCGCAGCGCGGAGTCGCTCTACGACTTCAACCTGGCCACCTACGACGAGGGCGACTCCTTCGACCAGTCCGCGGCCAAGGGTTTCGTGTACGTGCACGGGCTGTCGTCCAAGCTGGCGGCCCGCCGGGACCTGCGGTGACCTTCCTTCGGCGAGCAGACACAAAGTCGCACCCGAAACGGCGTGTCGAGGTGAGTTTGCGTCTGCTCGCGGAGGGAAAGTGAGCACCAATCAGGGATCTTTGTGGGGCGGGCGGTTCGCCGGCGGCCCGTCGGACGCGTTGGCGGCGCTGAGCAAGTCCACGCATTTCGACTGGGTGCTGGCGCCCTACGACATCACCGCCTCGCGCGCGCACACCGTGGTGCTCTACCGCGCGGGGCTGCTCACCGAGGAGCAGCGCGACGGGCTATTGGCCGGATTGGACAGCCTGGCCGAGGATGTCGCCGACGGCAGTTTCGGCCCGCTGGTCACCGACGAGGACGTGCACGCGGCGCTGGAGCGCGGCCTGATCGACCGGGTGGGTCCCGAACTGGGCGGGCGGCTGCGCGCCGGACGGTCCCGCAACGACCAGATCGCGACGCTGTTCCGGATGTGGCTGCGCGACGCCGTCCGCCGGGTCGCCGCTGGCGCGCTGGACGTGGTGGCCGCGCTGGCCGACCAAGCCGCCGCGCATCCAACGGCCATCATGCCCGGCAAGACCCATCTGCAGTCCGCGCAACCGATTCTGTTGGCGCACCATCTGCTGGCCCACGCCCACCCGTTGCTGCGCGACGTCGACCGCATTCTCGACTTCGACAAGCGCGCGGCGGTGTCGCCGTACGGGTCGGGCGCCTTGGCCGGGTCGTCGCTGGGACTCGACCCCGACGCGATCGCCGCGGACCTCGGCTTCGCCAGCGCCGCAGAGAACTCCGTGGATGCGACGGCGGCCCGCGACTTCGCCGCCGAGGCGGCGTTCGTGTTCGCCATGATCGCCGTTGACCTGTCCCGGCTGGCCGAGGACATCATCGTGTGGAGTTCGACGGAGTTCGGCTATGTAAGCCTGCACGACTCGTGGTCGACGGGCAGCTCGATCATGCCGCAGAAGAAAAACCCCGACATCGCCGAACTGGCCCGCGGTAAATCGGGGCGGCTGATCGGCAACCTCGCCGGGTTGCTGGCCACCCTGAAGGCGCAACCGCTGGCCTACAACCGCGACCTGCAGGAAGACAAGGAACCGGTGTTCGACTCGGTGGCGCAGCTCGAGCTGCTGCTCCCGGCCATGGCCGGCCTGGTCGGCACCCTGACCTTCGACGTCGAGCGGATGGCGGCGCTGGCCCCGGCCGGTTACACGTTGGCCACCGACGTGGCCGAATGGCTTGTACGCCAAGGTGTTCCGTTTCGCGCAGCGCATGAGGCCGCCGGCGCCGCGGTGCGAGTCGCCGAGCAGCGCGGCGTCGGGTTGCCGGAGTTGACCGACGACGAACTGGCTGCCATCAGCCCGCAGCTGACACCGCAGGTCCGCGAAGTAATGACTATCGAAGGCTCGGTGTCGGCGCGGGACTCTCGCGGCGGCACCGCCCCATCCCAGGTTGCCAAGCAGCTGGACGCGGTGCGGGTAAGCGCCCAACGGCTGCGCCAGCAGCTCCGGCACTGAGCCGCGTCGTTGCTTTGTCGGCCGCAGGGGCCGCGACTAAACTTCCAGCTTTAAAGCAAGCGGGTTGAACCGGTCGGCGTGGATGTTCGTCACCAAGGGGTGGATCCAATGAGCGTCATCTCAGGTGTGTTCGGCGCCCTGCCGCCCTATCGCTATTCGCAGAAAGAGCTGACCGACTTCTTCGTCAGCATCCCCGATTTCGCGGGCTACGAAGACATCGTCCGGCAGCTGCATGCCAGCGCCAAGGTCAACAGTCGCCACCTCGCGTTACCGATCGAGACATACCCCACGCTGACCGATTTCGGGCGGGCCAACTCCACCTTCATCGAAAAGGCGGTGGATCTGGGCTGCCAAGCGCTCCTCGGCGCCCTGGAAGAGGCCGGGTTGCAGGCCCAAGACCTCGACGTTTTGATCACCACCACGGTCACCGGACTGGCGGTGCCCTCGCTGGACGCGCGCATCGCCGGCAAGCTCGGCCTGCGACCCGATGTGCGCCGGGTCCCGCTGTTCGGGCTGGGCTGTGTGGCCGGCGCGGCAGGGGTGGCCCGGCTGCATGACTATCTGCGTGGCGCGGCGGACGGCGTGGCGGCCCTGATTTCGGTCGAGTTGTGTTCCCTGACCTACCCGGGCTACAAGCCGTCTCTGGCGGGGCTGGTCGGCAGCGCACTGTTCGCCGACGGCGCCGCCGCCGTGGTCGCCGTCGGTGAGCGTCGCGCCGAGCGGACCGGCGCGCACGGGCCCGCCATCATCGACTCCCGCAGCCATCTCTACCCCGACTCGCTGCGCACCATGGGTTACGACGTCGGCGCCGCTGGGTTCGAACTCGTGTTGTCCAAGGATCTGGCCGACGTCGTCCGGCAATATTTGGCCGACGACATCCATGGTTTCCTGTCCGCGCACGGTCTTTCCACCGACGACGTCGGCGCGTGGGTCACTCACCCGGGCGGTCCCAAGATCATCGAAGCGATCACCGAAAGCCTCGCCTTGGCGCCGGAAGCCTTGGAGCTGACCTGGCGCTCGTTGAGCGAGATCGGCAACCTGTCCTCGGCGTCGGTGCTACACGTACTGCGCGACACGCTGGCCAAACCGCCGCCGAGTGGCAGCCCGGGACTGATGATCGCGATGGGCCCGGGATTCTGTTCCGAACTTGTGTTGCTGCGCTGGCACTGAGGTGCCTTGGGCTACGCCGAGGCATTCGTTGCCGGTTCGGGTGAGCAGGACGAGAGGCTGGGTCCGATGAACAGCACTCAGGACGACCTCGTCAGGGCGCTGCGCACCTCGCTCAAGGAGAACGAGCGACTCAAGCGGGAGAACCGCGAACTGCTCACGCCCGCCGACATCGCGATCGTCGGGATGGGATGCCGGTATCCCGGCGGCATCGATTCGCCCGACGCGTTGTGGGAGATGGTCGCCACCGGCCGCGACGTCGTCTCCGATTTTCCCACCGACCGCGGTTGGGACCTGGCCGCGTTGTTCGACTCCGATCCCGATGCCACCGGCAAGTCATACGCCCGGGGAGGCGGATTCCTCGACGGCGTGGCCGATTTCGACAACACCTTCTTCGGTATCGCGCCCAGTGAGGCGCTGGCGATGGATCCACAGCAGCGGTTGTTGTTGGAGGTGTGCTGGGAGGCGTTGGAGCGCGCGCGAATCGACCCGATGCGCCTGAAGGGTTCGACGACGGGCGTGTTCGCCGGGGCGTTCCACGGTTCCTATGGCGGGCAGGGCCGGGTGCCCGGGGAGTTGGAGCGCTACGGGCTGCGCGGTTCGACGCTCAGTGTGGCGTCAGGACGCGTGGCTTATGTGTTGGGCTTGCAAGGCCCTGCGGTGTCGGTGGACACGGCGTGCTCGTCGTCGTTGGTGGCCTTGCATCTGGCGGTCAGGTCGCTGCGCTCGGGCGAGTGCGACCTGGCGTTGGCCTGCGGGGTCACCGTGATGGCCACTCCGGCGATGTTCGTCGATTTCAGCCGCCAGCGGGCGCTGTCGGTCGACGGGCGGTGCAAGGCCTACGCGGGCGCGGCCGACGGCACCGGTTTCTCCGAGGGTGCGGGCGCTCTGGTGGTGGAGCGGTTGACCGACGCCCGACGGCTGGGGCATCCGGTGTTGGCGGTGGTGCGGGGGACCGCAGTCAACCAGGACGGCGCGTCCAATGGCCTGGCCACGCCGAATGGACCGGCGCAGCAGCGGGTGATTCGGGCGGCCCTGGCCGATGCACGGCTCGGCTCGGGCGACGTCGACTTGCTCGAGGGGCACGGCACCGGCACCACGTTGGGCGATCCTATTGAGGCGCAAGCTTTGTTGGCCACCTACGGGCGGGGCCGCCCGGCCGATCGGCCGTTGTGGTTGGGGTCGATCAAATCCAATATGGGCCACACCTCGGCCGCGGCGGGAGTGGCCGGAGTGATCAAGACGGTGCAGGCGATGCGCCATGGTGTGCTGCCGCAGACGTTGCATGTCGACGAGCCGACGCCGCATGTGGATTGGTCGGCCGGGGAGGTGTCATTGCTGACCGAAGCCCGGCCATGGCCGGCGCTGGATCGGGCGCGGCGCGCCGGGGTGTCGTCGTTCGGAATCAGCGGCACCAACGCGCACGCCATCATCGAGCAGGCGCCAGACGACGCGGAAGCCGTTGCGTCACAACGCAACTTGCCGCCTAGCGCAATACCGTGGGTGGTTTCGGCGCGATCGGCCGACGCGCTGACGGCGCAGGCCGCACGGTTGCGCGCCTGGGTGGGTGAGCGCGCCGATCTCGATCCGGTCGATGTGGGCTGGTCTCTCGTCTCGACCCGCTCGGTGTTCGAGCATCGGGCCGTCGTGGTGGGCGCCGACCGCAACCGGCTGCTTGCCGGCGTGACGTCGTTGGCGGACGGCGAGCCGGGTGGTGCTGTGGTCCTCGGCCGCGCGCGCTCGACCGGCAAGACGGTGCTGGTATTCCCCGGCCAAGGCTCGCAGTGGACTGGGATGGGCACCGAATTGCTCGACGCCGCACCGGTGTTCGCCGCTCACATGCATCGGTGCGCAGAGGCGCTCGAGGAGTTCGTGGACTGGTCATTGCTCGATGTGATCCGCGGCCGCCCGGACGCAC
>NZ_LZLE01000042.1 GCF_001673155.1 Mycobacterium sp. 1423905.2
TCGACGAGTCCGAGCTGAAGGAGATGGCCGTCTTCCTCACCCACTACCTCGGCTTCCCGTTGGGCTCGGCGCTCAACGGCGCCGTCGACACCGTGGTGGCCAAGCGCAAGAAGGCCGCGGCCAAGGGTGCCGGCGAGGACAAGAAGGCCAATGTCGACAGCGCGCTGAAGATGCACTCCGGCAACCAGCCGGAGTGAGCCTCAGTAGGGCTGACCACCTTCGGGCATCACGTACTCCGAGGTCGGCCCGTACCTACCGTTGACCGTGGTCCCGCCGTTGATCATGCCCGCCGCCATCTCCAGCATGTTGGTGGGGAAGCCGAGGGTGGGTTCGGTCAGCGCGTCGAGGCGGGCCAGCTCGTCACTGGTCAACTCAACATCGACGGCCCGGACGTTGTCGTCGAGTTGCGAAAGTCTGCGTGCGCCGATGATGACGGAAGAGACGGCAGGCTGGGCGAGCACCCAGGCCAGCGCCACGCTGGCCACCGTCGAGTCGTGTGCGCCCGCGATGACCTCGAGTTCGTCGATCAGCGCGTAGGTCTCGTCGTTGAGGAAGCTGTCGACCAAGGCACCTCGGTCGGCGCTGCGCTGGCCGGCGTTGCTCCGGGTGTACTTGCCGCTCAGTACGCCGCTCTTCAGCGGTGACCATGGGGTGATCCCGAGGCCGAATTCGGTTGCCATCGGGACCAATTCCTGCTCGACGGTGCGCTCGAGCAGTGAGTACTCGATCTGCAGCCCGACAAACGCCGACCACCCGCGGAATGCGGCGATCAGGTTGGCCTGGGCGATCTTCCACGCCGGTGTATCGGAGACACCCAGGTAGCGCACCTTGCCGGCGCGAACGAGGTCGTCGAGTGCGGCCATCGTCTCCTCGATGGGAGTGTTCACATCCCACATGTGCAGCCAGTACAAGTCGATGTAGTCGGTCTGCAGGCGCCGCAACGAGTTCTCGCACGCCTTGATCACCGACTTGCGTCCGGACCCGCCGCCGTTGGGGTCACCCGGATACAGGTTTCCGCTGAACTTCGTCGCTATCACCAGACGATCGCGCCGTTCGGGGTGGCGCCCGATATGGTCGCCGATGATCTTCTCCGAATGGCTTCGGGTGTAGAAGTTCGCGGTGTCGATGAAGTTGCCACCCAGCTCGGTGTACCTATCGATGATCTGTTGCGACTCTTCGACACTGGTGCCCCAACCGAGGTCTTCTCCGAATGTCATCGCGCCCAAGCACAAGGGGCTTACCCGCAGACCGGACCGCCCGAGTGTCACGTATTGATCCAGAGGCATGGTGACCGCTTTCTGGTAGATTGTTCACACATGAGTTTGTACAGAACTAAACTAGTTCATGTCTGAACGATCTGGCAAGTCGACGTCTGCCGAGGACGCCGCCAAGATCTGGTCGCTGAACTATCGGTTGCTGTTGTCGGTGATCTCCACCGTGGAGGCCGACATGGCGGCCGTGGGTCTGGACTCTAAAGAACTATTCCTGCTGGCAGAGGTGGACGAGTATCCGTACCCGGCCGAGCTCGCCACCGCGTTGAGCATGCCGAAGGCAACGGTCACGCTCTACCTGAAGAGGCTGGAGGCCGCGCAATACGTGCGCCGGGAGATCGATCCCGCCGATCTGCGCCGTCACCGCCTGATTCTCACGCCGGCCGGGCGGCGAGCCGCCGCTGACGGTATGGCGGTGCTGTCCGGCGAGTTCGACAAACGTCTGGCGCGGCTGAGCCTGACACAGCGCAAAGAGCTGAAAAACCTGTTGGAAAAGATTCTGTGAGACGTTGCCGCTACTCTGGCCTGTCGTGCGCGTCCTGGTAATCGGCTCCGGTGCCCGTGAACATGCCTTGCTGCTGGCGCTGGCCAACGATCCCGAGGTCAGTGCACTGAGCATCGCTCCCGGCAATGCCGGTACCGCCCGGATCGCCGAGCAACACACCGTCGACATCACCTCCGGTGATGAAGTGGTCGGCCTGGCTCGGAAAGTCGAGGCCGACTTGGTGGTCATCGGCCCCGAGGTGCCGCTGGTGCTCGGTGTGGCCGACGCCGTGCGGGAGGCCGGCATCGTGTGCTTCGGGCCCAGCAAGGACGCCGCCCGTATCGAGGGCTCCAAGGCGTTCGCCAAGGAGGTGATGGCCGCCGCCAGGGTGCGCACCGCCACCAGCGAAATAGTGGACAATCCGGCGCATTTGGACGCGGCCCTGGAGCGGTTCGGTCCGCCCGCTGGTGACCCGGCCTGGGTGGTCAAGGACGACCACCTGGCGGCCGGCAAAGGCGTGGTCGTGACGCCGGATCGCGACGCCGCCCGCGCCCATGCGGCCAGCCTGCTCGACGCCGGGCATCCGGTGCTGCTGGAGTCGTTCCTGGACGGACCCGAGGTGTCGCTGTTCTGCGTGGTCGACGGGGAAACCGTGGTGCCGCTGTTGCCCGCGCAAGACTTCAAGCGGGTCGGCGACGGTGACACCGGGCCCAACACCGGCGGAATGGGTGCCTACGCACCATTGCCCTGGTTACCCGACGATGTCCGTCGCGAAATCGTCAGCGGAATTGTCGAGCCGGTCGCGGCTGAGCTGGTGCGCCGCGGGTGCCCGTTCAGCGGCTTGTTGTATGTCGGTCTCGCAATCACCGCCGAGGGACCCGCGGTGGTCGAATTCAACTGTCGCTTCGGTGATCCGGAGACCCAGGCGGTGCTGGCCTTGTTGGAATCGCCGCTGGGCCAGCTACTGCACGCGGCCGGTTCGGGCGGATTGGCCGAGTTCGGGCAGTTGCGCTGGCGCGAGGGCGCTGCGGTAACCGTGGTATTGGCGGCCGAAAATTATCCGGGCCGGCCAAGGCTGGGAGACGTCGTCACCGGCGCCGAGGCCGAGGGAGTGCTGCACGCCGGGACCGCGCGCCGCGACGACGGCGCCATTGTCTCCTCGGGCGGTCGGGTGTTGTCGGTGGTGGGCACCGGCCCCGACTTGGCCGGGGCACGAGCCCACGCATACCACATATTGGAGTCGATTCGGTTGCCCGGCAGTCACTTCCGTAGCGACATCGCGCTACGGGCGGCTGAGGGCGACATCAGCGTCTCCTAACGCCGATACTGCGGGCAGTAAGCGGTGATCGCCGCGTTGACCCCGGCAGCCGCCTGCGCCGGGCTGACTCCCGCGCCGCTGTTCACGGTGGCGGTCGCGGCATCATCAGGGCTTCCCCCGTTCTGCAGGTCCGCGCACACGGCACGGCCCGTGGCGGCCGCGGTAGTGGGGTCGGTGACGGTGAGCCCGGGAATCTGCTCGATCAGGCCGATGAAGGTTTGGTCGGGGGCGGGCCGCTGTGGTGCGGGTGCCGGCGCGGGCGCGGGGACCGGTACGGGTGCCGGCGGCGCGGCCGCCGGGACCAGAGCCGGGGCTGCTGGCCGCGGGGCGGCCTTCGGTACGGCCGGCTTGGGCAACTCCTGAACCTGCGGCGGTGCCGGCGGCGGTGCTGCCTGCAACACGACTTGCGGCGGGACCGCAGCGGGCGGCGGCGCCGGCTCCGGGAGGTGTTGTGCCTGCGCCACGGGTGGTGCGGCAGCGAGCGAATTCTGTTGTGTGGCCGTGTTCTCGGCGTCGAACCGGTACCCACTGGCGCCGACGGCGGTCAACGCGACGGCCGTCGCGGCTGCGGCGAGAAGTTGCCATCGGCCGCGTCGCCGGTCCCGGTCTGCGCCAGCGGTGGCCGCGGGAGCCGCTGTGGGCTTGGGCGGCCTGGCCACCAACGGTCGCGGCATGGTCAGCGCGGCAACCGTGGGGTGCCGGCGCGAGCGGACCGCCTGGGCGAACGCGTCGGCGAAGTCGGTGCACCGCGGGAACCGATCGGCGGGGTCCTTGGCGAGCGCTCTGGCCAGCACCGGGTCGAAGTTGGTGAGCATGGGCCGGGTGTCGGCGAGAGCGGGAGGCGGCGCGGTCAGGTGTCGACCGATGACTACGGCGGGGTTGGTGTGCGGGAAGAGGGTGGTACCGGTGAGCAGATGGTAGGCGGTGGCAGCCAGCGCGTACTGGTCGGCGCGCCCGTCAACCGGTTCGTCCGTCAACTGTTCGGGGGCGGCGTAGGGGAAGGTGCCGATGGTCATGTTGGTGGCGGTCAGCCCGCTGCTGTCGGAAATGTTGCGCGCGATACCGAAATCTCCCAACAGGATTCGCTGGTCACCGTCGCGCGGTGCGGCAAGCAGGATGTTGGCGGGACTGACGTCGCGGTGCATGACATTGTGCTGTTGATGCGCATAGTCGAGCGCGCTGGCGATCGCTGCGGTTATCGTCGCCACCTGATCCGCCGGCATGCCGACTGGATAGTGGTCGCGCAACAGGCTTGCCGCGTCGGTGCCGTCCACGAAATCCATGGAAATCCATAGCTGACCGTGGAACTCGCCGCGGTCGTTGACGCGCACGATGTTGGGATGCCACAGCCCGGCCGCCAGGTCGGCTTCTTTGATGAAGCGACATCGATAGGCGTCGTCGGCGGAAAGCTCTGTGCCCAATACTTTGAGCGCTTCGCGGCGGGGCAACCGGGGATGCTCGGCGAGGTAGACCTCACCCATTCCACCCGATCCCAGCAACCGGATGATCGTGTATCCGGCGAACACCTCACCCGCCTTAAACCCGACGCCCGGGTTCCCAGCGATTGACCCCATCGTCGCACCGTCCATTCACTGCGCATTCCAGCCTCAGCGGCAGCCTCCACGGAGCGTACAACGGTGGTTCACCTACAATCCACCTTCCGTTAACCAAAACATACCCAACGCTTAACTTTCGGCGAGTTCGTTTGGGTCGGTCAGAACGCTGCGGCTTGTCCGTCGCGGCGCGGGTCGCTGGCCGCCACATACCCGTCAGCCAGCCGCCAGATCGCCTGGCAGCTGCCGAATTGGTTGTAGTCCTCGGTCGTGATCAGCTCGTGTCCACGTCGGCGCAATTCGTCCAACGTGGCTGCGGGAAAGCCCTTCTCGAAACTGACCTGCAGGCCCTGCACCCAACGGAACCGGGGCCCGTCACAGGCGGCTTGCGGGTTCTGGCCGTAGTCGGCGATGCGCACCAGAACCTGCACGTGCCCCTGCGGCTGCATGGGTCCGCCCATCACCCCGAAGCTCATCACCGGCGCGCCAGCCCTGGTCACAAAGCCCGGGATAATCGTGTGGAAGGGACGCTTGTTCGGTCCGACCGTATTCGGATGACCCTGCTGCGCAACAAAATTCGCACCGCGGTTCTGCAATGATATGCCCGTGCCCGGTACCACCACGCCCGATCCGAAGCCCATGTAATTGGACTGGATCATCGACACCATCATGCCGTCGGCGTCCGCGGCGGTCAGATACACGGTGCCGCCGGCGGGTGTACCGGCCGCTGCCGGCTTGGCCCGGCGCGGGTCGATCAGCTTGGCGCGCTCCTGAAGGTAGCCACTGTCGAGAAGCTGCTCACAGGCCAGCGTCATGTGGTCAATATCGGCGACATGGGTGTGCGCGTCGGCGAACGCGAGCTTCAACGCCTCGATTTGCAGATGCACGCTGTCCGCGGAATCGACTGCAAGCGAAGACATGTCGAAGTGGTCGAGGATGCCCAGAGCAATGAGCGCCACGATGCCCTGGCCATTGGGCGGTATCTCGTGCAACGTGTAGCCGCGGTAGTTGCCGGCGATGGTCCCCACCCAGTCGGCGTGATGGGCGGCCAGGTCGCCGGCTTCCAGCGCCCCACCGTTGGCCGCCGAATGTGCCGCCAGCGCCTGCGCCAGATGTCCGCGGTAGAACGCCTCGCCGTTGGTCTCGGCGATGGCCTCCAGCGTGGCCGCGTGAGCGGGCAACCGGAACAACTGACCCGGCTGTGGCGCTGTCCCGTCAGGCAGGAACGCTTCGGCAAACCCGGGCTGGTCGGCGAATAGCGGAACCTGAGCCGCCCACTGCTCGGCGACGGTTGCTGACACAAGAAATCCGTTGCGCCCGTAGGTGATTGCCGGGGTGAACAGCCGCGCGAACGGCAGCTTGCCGAACCGGGCGTGCAGTTCGGCCCAAGCCGATACCGCACCCGGCACGGTCACCGAGTTCCAGCCCAGAGCCGGAACACCGTGGCCGCCGAAGTAATCCGGTGTCCACGCTGCCGGCGAACGCCCGGATGCGTTCAAGCCGTGGAGTTGCGTGCCGTCCCAGACGATGGCGAATGCATCCGATCCGATGCCGTTGGAAACCGGCTCCACGAGTGTGAGGGTGATGGCTGTCGCGATCGCGGCGTCGACGGCGTTGCCGCCCTCGGCCAGCATCCGCAGCCCCGCTTGGGCGGCCAGCGGCTGGGAGGTGCAGACGACGTTGCGGCCCAGAATCGGCTTGCGCGGCCAGGCATAGGGGAAGCTCCACCCAAACGGCGCGCTCATGTCAGGCCGTCAACAGCGGCGCCATCCAGGTGAGCTCTGCCGGCAGCTGCGAGCTCCAGAATCCGCCGTCGTGGCCACCTGGCGAGAAACCGCCCGCTGGCGGATTGGGTAGTTGCGCGATGAATTGCTTGGTCGCCGAATAGAACGGATCACTGTCCCCGCAGTCGATGCGGATCGGGATGGCGCCCAGCGCCGGCATGCCCCACACCGAGTTCGCGGCGTAGTCGTCGGCCCCGTCGAAAGCCCCGGGTGCCGCCGCGCCCGCGGAGGTCCACAGGGCCGGGCTGACCGCACAGATCGCCGCGGTGCGCCCCGCGCCCAGACGCCCGCCCAGCAGCAGCGCGCCGTAGCCACCCATCGACCACCCCAAAAAAGCCACCCGCGAGGTGTCCAACTGGTGGCTGTCCAGCATGGGAATCAGTTCGTTGAGCACCATGGCCCCGGCGTCGTCACCGGAGGCGCGCTTGTGCCAGTACCCGCCGCCCCCGTCGACGGCGACGACAGCGAACGGCGGCAATCCGGCGTTGACAGCCTGGGCCAGACCCTGCTCCACACCGCCGGCCATGACAGTGGCCGCATCGCTGCCTTTGCCGTGCAGCGCGATCACCGGGCGCAGCGGCTTGGTCTGTCCCGGCGGCCGGGCGATCGCCCAGTTGGTCGAGACACCGCCGCGCGCGGCCGACACGAAGGAGCCGGTCGTCATGGTGGGTGCGGCCTGAGCGGGCGGCGGCGGATCGAGCGGTCGTCCCGGCGCCAATGGAACGCTTGTTCCAAACGCCGGTTGCGGCGCGGCGACCGAAGTTCGCGGCGAAAACACCATGTCGAGCGCATATGCGCCGACCGCGCCGCATACCGCGCTGGCTCCCAGGCCCAGCACCGAGCGACGACTCAAGTCCGGCATGCGCGCCATCATGCCATGGACGTTTGGCGAAAATGGCAATGCAGTACCACTTTGGCTGGCAGCATGTGTGGGCGTGACGGCAGCAGTTACTCCAAAAGGAGAACGTAGGCGGTATGCGTTGGTCAGCGCTGCCGCCGAGCTGCTCGCCGAGGGCGGGTTCGAAGCAGTGCGCCACCGGGCAGTCGCCCGGCGAGCCGGCCTGCCGTTGGCGTCCACCACTTACTACTTCTCGTCTCTCGACGATTTAATCGCCCGCGCGGTCGAACACATCGGGATGATCGAGGTCGCACAGTTGCGGGCTCGGGTGAACGCGCTGTCCCGCCGGCGACGGGGTCCCGAGACCACGGCTGAGGTGCTGGTTGACCTGCTGGTGGGCGACGTGTCCGGCCCCGGGCTCGCCGAGCAGCTCATCTCTCGATACGAGCGGCACATCGCCTGCACTCGCCTACCGGCGTTGCAGGAAAGCATGCGCCGCAGCCTGCGCCAGCGTGCCGAGGCGGTCGCCGAGGCCATCGAGCGGTCCGGCCGGTCGGTTCGGATCGAGTTGGTGTGCACGCTGATCTGCGCCGTCGACGGTTCGGTGGTCTCCGCGTTGGTGGAAGGCCGCGACCCGCGCGGTGCCGCGCTGTCGACCGTGGTGGACCTGGTCGACGTGCTGGCGCCGGTGGATCAACGGCCCGTGGTCGCCAGGCCAGCGGGCAGCGTCGGCGTGACGATATAACCGTTGGCCAAGTCGCCGTAGACCGTCATATCGGCCGGGCAGCGGTAGGCGTACAGCGCCACATACGCGCAGACGACGGCATCGATGGGATCCTCGGCGCGCCGCAATTCGCTTTTGCGCTGCGCGGTGACGACCTGCCGGCGCAGTCTCGCCCAGCCCGGATGAGTGGTGACGTGCAGGGGTATCTCGGCCTGCGCCAGGCCCTCGAGACCATCCATCAGCCGCAGCAACTCCGACTTCAGCTGCGCGAGGTCGCGGCCCGGCTTGGCCTTGTACTTCAGGGTGCGCGGCAGCCGGAACAGTGCCACCGTCGCCGCATGCGGATAGACCTCGAGGGCTCGCCGTCGCGACGGGGAAAGCGGATCGAGGTCCAAGCGCAGCGCGCGCGCCAATCGGGCGGCGCGCGGGCCGTTGGCGAACTCCGGCTTGCTGGTGTTGGCCGGATGTGCGCCGGCTTCGAATCGGCGGAAGTCGCGGTTGAGCGCCGTCTCGGCGGGACGCTGGCCGGTCGGATTGGTGACCACGAGCGGCGCATCGAACCCGACCACGCAGTCGCCGGTCGAATACGGCCGCAGCATCGCCAGCACCGCGTCGTCCTCTCGGGCTGCGCCGACATCCAGCAGGTGACCGGTTGGGTCGAGCACGGCGACACCGGTGGGGTTGCGGCCGGCCCAGGCCAGATCCACGCCGGCGAAGTGCACCCTCAAAGCGTAGATCGAGGCGCGGTCAGCTCCGTCACACCGGCCGGTGGGCGGTGCGACGCTCTTTGTGCCCACCTCGCAGCGACAGGTGGGCGAACCGGCGCGCACCCGTAAGCTGTGTCTTCGTGAGTATCCCGAATGTGCTGGCCAACCGGTACGCCAGCGCCGAGATGGTCGCGATCTGGTCGCCGCAGGCCAAAGTCATCGCCGAGCGGCGCCTGTGGCTGGCCGTGCTGCGAGCGCAAGCCGAGCTCGGGGTGGCCGTTCCCGCGGAGGCGATCGCCGATTACGAACGGGTGATCGACGACGTCGACCTGTCCTCCATCGCGGCGCGGGAACGCGTCCTGCGCCACGACGTCAAGGCCCGCATCGAGGAATTCAACGCGCTCGCCGGCCATGAACACGTGCACAAGGGGATGACCAGCCGCGACCTGACCGAAAACGTCGAGCAGTTGCAGATCCGACGATCGCTGGAAGTCGTATACGCCCACGGGGTGGCCGTGGTGGCACGGCTGGCAGAACGGGCGGTGGCCTACCGCGAGCTGGTGATGGCCGGGCGCAGCCACAACGTCGCCGCGCAGGCGACCACGTTGGGCAAGCGATTCGCCTCGGCGGCCCAGGAGACGCTGATCGCGTTGACCCGGCTGCGCGAGTTGATCGACCGCTATCCGTTGCGAGGCATCAAGGGGCCGATGGGCACCGCGCAGGACATGCTCGACCTGCTCGACGGGGATGCCGCCAAGCTCGACGAGCTCGAACGCCACGTCGCCGAATTCCTGGGATTCACAACAGTATTCAGCAGCGTCGGTCAAGTCTACCCGCGATCGCTGGACCATGACGTAGTGTCCGCCTTGGTGCAGTTGGGCGCCGGGCCGTCGTCGCTGGCGCACACCATTCGGCTGATGGCCGGACACGAGCTGGTCACCGAGGGATTCGCGCCCGGGCAGGTGGGGTCCTCGGCGATGCCGCACAAGATGAACACTCGCAGTTGTGAGCGAGTCAATGGACTGCAGGTGGTGTTGCGCGGCTACGCCTCGATGGCCGCGGAGTTGGCCGGTGCGCAGTGGAACGAAGGCGACGTGTTCTGCTCGGTAGTGCGCCGGGTCGCGTTGCCCGACAGCTTCTTTGCCGTCGACGGCCAGATCGAGACGTTCCTCACCGTGCTCGACGAGTTCGGTGCCTACCCGGCGGTCATCCAGCGCGAGCTGGACCGGTACCTGCCCTTCCTGGCCACCACCAAGGTCCTGATCGCCGCGGTACGCGCCGGCATGGGCCGCGAAGCCGCACATCACGTGATCCGCGAACACGCCGTGGCTACGGCGCTGGCCATGCGCGAACGCGGCGCCGAACCCGACTTGCTGGACCGCTTGGCCGCCGACCCGAGGCTCCCGCTGGACCGCGACGCGCTCGACGCGGCGCTGGCCGACAAGAAGGCATTCACCGGTGCGGCCGGTGAACAGGTCGACGAGGTCGTCGCAATGGTGGACGCGCTGGTCAGCCGGCATCCGGACGCGGCCAAGTACACGCCCGGGGCGATCCTGTGACGCTAGCCAGTGCGTTGTCGGGTATCGACTTCACCGATCTGGACAACTTCGCCGCGGGATTCCCGCACCACCTCTTCGCCATTCACCGTCGCGAAGCACCGGTGTATTGGCACGAGCCGACGGAACACACCCCGGACGGGGAGGGTTTTTGGTCGGTGGCTACCCACGCCGAAACCCTTGAGGTCCTGCGTGATCCGGTGACGTACTCCTCGGTGACCGGCGGACAGCGACCGTTCGGCGGCACGCTGCTGCAGGACCTGTCCATCGCGGGCCAGGTGCTCAACATGATGGACGACCCGAGGCATTCGCAGATCCGCCGACTGGTCAGCTCTGGGCTGACGCCGCGCATGATCCGGCGTGTGGAGGACGACCTGCGGGCCCGGGCTCGGCGGCTGCTGGACGCGGTGGTGCCGGGGGAGCCGTTCGATTTTCTGGTCGACGTCGCCGCCGAACTGCCGATGCAGATGATCTGCATCTTGCTGGGAGTGCCGGAGGCCGAACGGCATTGGCTTTTCGAAGCCATCGAGCCGCAGTTCGACTTCGGTGGGTCGCGCAAGGCGACGTTGTCGCAGCTTTCCCTCGAGGAAGCCGGGTCGCGGATGTACGCCTATGGGCAGGAACTGATCGCCGCGAAGCGGGCCCAGCCGACCGACGACATGCTGTCCGTAGTGGCGAACGCGTTGGCCGACGATGCGGACGCGCCGGTGATGTCCGACGTCGAGGTCTATCTGTTCTTCAGTCTGCTGTTCAGCGCCGGTGCGGAGACCACTCGCAATGCGGTCGCCGGTGGGCTGCTGGCGCTGGCCGAACACCCAGCCCAAATGTCCGCGCTACGTGCCGATCTCGACTTTCTCGGAACAGCGGTCGAGGAGATGGTCCGCTGGACCTCGCCCTCGCCGTCCAAGCGGCGCACCGCCACCCGCGACGTCGCGTTGGGCGGACAGCACATCGAAGCCGGACAGAAAGTTCAGATCTGGGAAGGCTCGGCCAATCGCGACGCAGCGGTGTTCGACCGTGCCGACGAGTTCGACATCGCCCGAAAACCCAACCCACATCTGGGATTCGGTCAAGGTGTGCACTACTGTCTGGGCGCCAACCTGGCCCGACTGGAATTGCGGGTGTTGTTCGAGGAACTGCTGTCGCGCTTCGACGGCGTGCGCGTGGTGCGGCCCGTCGAGTGGACGCGGAGCAACCGCCATACCGGTATCCGCCACCTGGTCGTGGAATTGCACGAGGCGCGGTGAACACACATATTGCGGACGGTGAGCGCCGTCAAGGCCAGCCACGCCGACAGCGCGACTCCCCCGAGCGTCGCCACCACCACCGGCTGCGCTGCCAGCCGGCTGTCCAGTACTGCGCACGCGGCCACGAAGGTGAACAGGCGCAGTGTCACATCAGGATCGGTGAGATCCCAGCGAATCCTGCCGAGCACCGCATACACCGCCACCAGCATGACCAGAACCAATAGGCCCGCGGTTGCCAGGACCCCCAACGTGTCGCTGATCCAGCGGTAATGCTGTAGATGAGCGGCGATCGACACGATGCCAGTGGCCATGACCGCCGCGAACACATCGGGAGCCGGCTCGACATCGGCGAGCCGCAGGTTCACCGCGCCTCGTGCAATTCCACGACCAGGTGGCGGATACCGGTATGGCGGTTGCTCCGCGTCCACTCGACGTT
>NZ_LZLE01000043.1 GCF_001673155.1 Mycobacterium sp. 1423905.2
CGGCGGCCTATATGGGCGCCAAGATCGTCGTGTTCTGCGCGTTCGCGATCGTGCAGGCGGCCATCGCGACGATCATCTCGGTGGTCGGCTGGGGTAAGCCGCTGTCGGATGCCGTCCTGCTCGGAGATGTGCGATTCGAGCTGTTCGTCACCGTGGCCGCCACCTGTGTGGCTTCGGCGCTGCTGGGCATGGCGATGTCGGCGGTCGCCCAGTCCCAAGACCAGATCATGCCGATGCTGGTGGTGTCGATCATGTCCCAGCTGGTGTTCTCCGGCGGCATGATCTGGGTGACCGACCGGTTCCTGCTCGACCAGTTGTCCTGGTTCACCCCCGCCCGATGGGGTTTCGCGGCGTCGGCGTCGACGATCGACACCCACCGGCTGATCCCCGGCCCCACCGACCCCAAGGACCGGCACTGGAACCACAACGCGGCCAACTGGCTGTTCGACATGGGCATGCTGGCGGTGCTGTGCTTGGCCTACGGCACGATCGTGTGGTGGAAGATCCGGCTGAAGCGCCGCTGACTCCCCGCTGACCTGATGGCCTTCACCACTACCCTGAACCGGTGACCCGAGCTCAGCCGCCCCTGCTGACGGTTCGGGCCGGGCAGTCCCAGCGCAGCTTCGCCGCGGGTCCCGACGTCACCGTGGGCAGCGACCTGCGGGCAGACCTGCGCGTCGCCCACCCGCTGGTGGCGCGAGCGCACCTGCTGCTGCGCTTCGAGCAGGGCCGCTGGATCGCCATCGACAACCACTCGAACAACGGCGTCTTCCTCGACGGCCGACGCGTCCCGATGATCGAGATCCTCGACGGTATGGCG
>NZ_LZLE01000044.1 GCF_001673155.1 Mycobacterium sp. 1423905.2
TCCAGGGTGAGGCCGCGGCCGGTGTGGTGCTGTTGCGCCCCGCCAGCCCCGGTACCGGTGTCATCGCCGGCGGTGCGGCGCGCGCGGTGCTGGAATGCGCCGGCGTGCACGACATCCTGGCCAAGTCGCTGGGCAGTGACAACGCGATCAACGTGGTGCACGCCACCGTCACCGCGCTGAAGATGCTGCAGCGTCCGGAGGAGGTGGCCGCGCGTCGCGGTCTGCCGATCGAGGACGTCGCACCGGCCGGCATGCTCAAGGCTCGGCGCGAAAGTGACGCGCTGGCCAGCGCGGCCGCGGCACGCGAGGCAGGGGCACAATCATGAGCGGTCAACTGAAAATCACCCAGGTACGCAGCACCATCGGCTCCCGCTGGAAGCAGCGCGAGAGCCTGCGCACCCTGGGTCTGCGCAAGATCCGCCACTCGGTGATCCGGGAGGACAACGCCCAGACCCGTGGTCTGATCGCGGTGGTGCGACACCTGGTCCAGGTTGAGCCCGCTGACTCCGGAGGTAACACACAGTGACGATCAAGCTGCACGATCTGCGGCCTGCGCCGGGCTCGAAGACTGCGCGTACCCGCGTCGGTCGCGGTGAGGGCTCGAAAGGTAAGACCGCCGGCCGTGGCGTCAAGGGCACCAAGGCCCGCAAGAACGTGCCGGTGACCTTCGAGGGTGGGCAGATGCCTCTGCACATGCGGCTGCCCAAGTTGAAGGGCTTCCGCAACCGGTTCCGCACCGAGTACCAGGTGGTCAACGTCGGCGACATCAACCGACTCTTCCCCGAAGGCGGCACCGTGGGTGTCGACGAGTTGGTGGCCAAGGGCGCGGTTCGCAAGAACGCTCTGGTCAAGGTCCTCGGCGACGGCAACCTGTCCGTCGCGGTGCAGGTGTCCGCGCACAAGTTCAGCGGCAGCGCGCGCGAGAAGATCACCGCGGCCGGCGGCTCCGCCACCGACCTCTGATCACAGCCGCGGAATCACCTCTGCGGCAAGGCGTTCCATCTGTTCGCGGTTCTGCGCGACGTCGAGCCCGACCGGGTTGAGCAGTAGCATCTGCGCGCCCGCGTCGATCACTTCGGCCAGGCCACGCACGACGTCGTCGGGGGTGCCCGACACCGGCACGTTCTCGACGCCGGGCATCTTGCCGTAGATACACCGCAGCCCGGTGAGCACGCGTTCGCGGGCCCGGTCGGCGTTGTCGTCGACCATCAGGTAGACCCGTTTGCCGATGGTGAACCGCGCGGGGTCCTTGTCTTGTTCGTCGAGTTCGCGGCGTACCGCGGCGGCGGCTTGGGCGAAGTCGGCGGTCGTCGAGGATCCCGCACCAAGGAACGCATCGCCGTGCCGCACCGCCCTGGCCAGCGCCTTGGGCGCCGACCCGCCGAACCAGATCGGCGGGTGCGGGCGCTGCACCGGCTTGGGCTGGATCGGCAGGTCGTCGACGTCGCGGAACCGGCCGTGGAAGCTCACCCGAGGCTCATCGGACCAGGCCGCTTTCATCAACTGCAGCCCCTCGGTGAAATAGCTGATGTAGCTGTCCTTTTCGACACCGAAGGCCGCGAAGCGACGGCGTCCGCCACCGGGTGCCACGCCGATGTCGAGGCGGCCATGGCTGAGCCGGTCGACGGCCGTCGCGGCCGAGGCGAGCTGCAGCGGGTCGTGCAGCGAGGTCACCAGGACACCGACGCCCAGCCGCAACCGCTGCGTGCAGGCCGCCGCGTACGCCAACAACTCGAGCGGCGCCAGTAACGGTGCCTCACCGATGATCTGTTCGAGCACCCAGCCGCCTTCGAAGGCAAGTTCCTCGGCGCGGGCTAAAAACGAGCGCAGCCCGTCGGCGTCGAATTCGTCGGAATCGAACTGTGGGATGGCGATCGAGAACCTCACCTCTCCACCGTACGGTGGCCATTCGCGGGCTGTCGGTACGCTGCAGATATGTTCGCCTTCTTGCCTTCCCTCCCCGGCGTCGACGACGTACGCGCGTTGGTCAACCGGGTCGACACCGCCCGTCACCACGGCGTGCCCAACGGCTGTGTGCTCGAGCTGGATCTGCGCTCGGTCCCGCCGGAGTCGACGGGGTTCGATCCGCTGGCGATCGTCACCGGCGGCGGCCGGGCCATGGCGCTGCGCGACGCCGTCGCCGCGCTGCACCGCGCCGCCGAGGACCCTCGGGTAGCCGGGCTGATCGCACGCGTGCAACTCTCCGCCGCACCCGTGGGCGCGGTGCAGGAGCTGCGGGAGGCCATCTCAGCATTCACCGCCGTCAAGCCGTCGTTGGCGTGGGCCGAAACCTATCCTGGCACGCTGTCCTACTACCTCGCCTCGGCATTCGGCGAGGTCTGGATGCAGCCGTCGGGAAGCGTGGGGCTGATCGGGTTCGCCAGCAACGCCCTGTTCTTGCGGGACGCGCTGGAGAAGGCCGGCATCGAAGCGCAGTTCATCGCGCGCGGCGAATACAAGTCGGCGGCAAATCTTTTCACCGAGGACGGCTTCACCGAGGCGCACCGCGAGGCGGTCACCCGGATGCTGGAAAGCCTGCAGGAGCAGGTCTGGCAGGCGGTCGCCGAGACGCGGCACATCAGCCGGGATTCGCTGGACGGCCTGGCCAACCGCGCCCCGCTGCTGCGCGACGACGCGGTGGCCGCGGGCCTGGTCAACACGATCGGGTTCCGCGACGAAGCCTACGTGCGGATGGCGAAATTAGTTGGCGTTGAGGAGGATTCGGCGAAGTCGATCGATCCGGACGAGAAGCCGCCCCGAATGTACCTGTCGCGCTATGCCAATACGGCGCGACCCCGGTTGGCGCCGCCGGTGCCGGCCATGCCCGGTCGCCGGTCCAAGCCGACGATCGCCGTGGTCTCGGTGGAGGGCACGATTGTCAGTGGACGCGGCGGGCCGCAGTTCTTGCCGCTGGGCCCATCCAGCTCCGGCGGTGACACCGTCGCCGCCGCGTTGCGCGAGGTGGCCGCCGACGATTCGGTGTCGGCCATCGTGCTGCGGGTGGACAGCCCCGGTGGTTCGGTCACCGCATCGGAGACCATCTGGCGTGAGGTGAAGAAGGCCCGCGACCGCGGCAAGCCGGTGGTGGCGTCGATGGGTTCGGTGGCGGCCTCAGGCGGCTACTACGTCTCGATGGGCGCCGACGCCATTGTGGCCAATCCCGGGACGATCACCGGTTCGATCGGTGTGATCACCGGAAAGCTGATCGTCCGCGACCTGAAGGACCGCCTTGGGGTCCGGTCGGACACGGTGCGCACCAACGCCAACGCCGACGCGTGGTCGATCGACGCGCCCTTCACCCCCGAGCAGCAGGCGCATCGGGAAGCCGAAGCGGACCTGATCTACACCGACTTCGTGGAGCGCGTCGCGCAAGGCCGCAACCTGACCACCGAAGCGGTGGACGCCGTTGCGCGAGGCCGGGTTTGGACCGGTGCCGACGCGAAGGAGCGCGGATTGGTCGACGAACTCGGCGGCTTTAGGACTGCGGTGCGTTGCGCCAAGGTGCTTGCCGGCCTGGACGAGGACACCGAGGTGCGCGTGGTCGGATACCCGGGCTCGTCGCTGCTGGACATGCTGCGCCCGCGCACCTCGTCGCAGCCCGCCGCGGCCGGGTTGCCGGAAGCCTTGGGCGCGGTGCTGGTTCGCTCGGTGGCCGGAATGCTGGACAACGTGGAGCACACCCTCAGCGGTGCCCGCGTGCTCTGGCTGGGCCAGTCGCGGTTCTAGCCGGTGCGGCGCAGACCGCCGCTGATGAAGATGATCTCGCCCAGCGGGTCGTCGTCTTCGGGGGCAGGGACATGGCAGCCGTGCCGTTGGAACAGTTCGGTTCGGGTGACGCCCTCGACGTCCCAGCCCTTGGCGCGCAGGTAATCCGCGACATGGTGGCGCGGCCCGGGGTACACCAGCGACGCCATGTCGATGTCGACGCCGTGGTCGCGGAACGACGGCGAGATGTCGCGTACTTTGTCGGCGTCGAAATCGATTATGCCGGGCACGAATTCGGTGGCGACCGTGCTGCCGGGCGCGCTGAGGGCGGTGATGTCGTCGAACAGCCGATCCTGCGCGTCGGGCGGCAGATAGATGAGCAGGCCTTCGGCTAACCAAGCCGTCGGTGCGCTGGTGTCGAAACCTGCGGCCTGTAGCGCGGTGGGCCAGTCACCGCGCAGGTCGATGGGGATGGGGCGCCGGGTGGCGGTGGGCTCGGCACCCAGATCGGCCAGTGTGGTCGTCTTGAAC
>NZ_LZLE01000045.1 GCF_001673155.1 Mycobacterium sp. 1423905.2
GCCAGGATGGTCGCCAGCCGGCGTGGCTCGCTGTACATGAGGTCATGGCAGGTGTCCAGGACGACCAGCGTGTCGACGCCGCCGAGTGAGGAGATGCAGCGTTGTTGTTGCGCCGGCGACAACGCCCGGTCTCGCAGGGTCATGATCCACGTCCGCGGAACTTCGGCGGGCAGATCGCAACGGTCGACACGCTCGATGATCACCCCGACGCTCTCCGGATAGAGCCGCGAGCGCGCCAAGCGGCGCCGATCGGCCGGCATGGCATTCCAGAACGCCCAGCGGGCCGCACTTCTGGGCATCGTGACGGCTCTGCCGGCTCTGTCCAGTCGTTGTATCCACGGTCCGGCACGTGCCAACGGCGCAAGTGGCCCGCTGAGGGTTTCCACGATCGACGTTCCCTGCGGCGGGATGAACGCCGCCGCGAGGATCATCTCCCGCACCCTGTCAGCGCCCAACCGACCCACCACGCCGGGCACGATCACACCCCCCATCGAATGCCCGACGATGACGACGTCACCGAACGACGCCTTGTCTATCTCCGCGACCACCGAGTCGACCCACTGCGCGATCGTCTTCCCTGGCGCCGGGTTGCTGGCCCGGCCCGGCAGATCCACCGCCAATACGCGCAATCTTGGCTCGCACGTAGACAATTCGTCGATCACCAAGTCCCAGCAGTCGCCGGCGTGCGCGCCGCCGTGCACCAAGACGAGATCGGGCAGTTTCACCGACGGCCCTCTCCTGACCGCTGCCCGCCGAGACCTCGGCGAGCAGTATCGACGAACGAAGTGCCGGTATTGTAGAGGTAACACGTTTCGTGCTTGTAAAGATGTGCTCACGCCTTCCTAAGTCGTCGCTACCGAGAGAGGAGTCATTGGAATGACGGCACGACAACGACGTCGCGTCGCCTTGACCACCGCGGGTGTGGTTGCCGCCGTTGGCATGGCCTTCGCGCCCCATCCGGTTCACCCCCCGGCGCAGGCGGTGACCACTGCGACGAGCAACATGCCCGTTCAGGCGCCCACTAACTTGCCGCCACTGCTCACCCACTACGGGGCGATCGCCTACAGCCATGACGGGGCCTTCGGCATGGCGCGGCGCCATAAGTCGAAGTTAGGGGCGCAGCAACAAGCGATGGAGCGGTGTGGGGGCGGCACCTGCACGGTGGTCACCACTTTCACCAAATGCGGCGCGGTCGCCCACGACGGCGCCACCTACCACGGCGGGGTCGGCCTGTCGCGCACCGCAGCCGAGACGCACGCCATGTCCCACCTCGGCGGCGGGCAGATCGTCCTCTCGGTGTGCAACTAGGCACTGTCGCCTCGAGTCGTAGCCGACACCGTATCTCGGCGAGGTCATAGGCTGCTGGCTAGCCGCGAAGGAGGCCGGGATTGGACAACGAAACATACCAACGAGGCAGGCAGATCCGCTCCGAAGTGCTGGGCAAGGCCTACGTCGACAAAGCACTCGCCGAGGCCGATGACTTCACCGGACCGCTGCAGGACCTCGTCACCGAGTACTGCTGGGGAGCGGTGTGGGGGCGCGACGGCTTGAATCGCAAGACCCGCAGCATGCTGAACCTGGCGATGACGTCGGTGCTCAACCGGCCACACGAACTGCGCACGCACATCAGGGCCGCGTTGACCAACGGCGTCACACGCGAGGAGATCCGTGAGGTCTTCCTTCAGGTCGCCATCTACGCCGGCATTCCGGCCGCGGTCGACAGCTTTCGCGCCGCCGGTGAGGTATTCGCCGAACAGTGAGCGCGTCGCCCCGACGCCGACTGTGGGGCCTAGGTACGAAATGCGCCGCGATCCGCTACTTAACCCCACACTCAGCGCGTGTTACAACGATTAGGGAGAATGTTATTATCCGGAAGCAAGAACAACACTTGCAACAGCCCTAGAAAGCCGCCGTAACCAGTACAGATGACTAACCGACGTGCTTACCGAACAACCATTGATGGATGGCCCGGCGAAATGTTAGGTTGTCTATTATCTTGCCCCGTCGCGGTCAGGGGGTGGCCCTCGTGATCGAACACGCCGATGGGGTCCGCACGCCGGTTATCGACGCCAGCGTCCACATCTTCTTCCCGTCCAACAAGGACCTGCGCAGCTTCCTGCGCGAGCCGTTCAAGAGCCGCGGGTTCCCCGACTACGAGATGGACTGGTACGGCGCGCCAGGCGGTGAATACGCGCCTAACACCACCGGTCCCGACCGTCAGTATCCGGGATCCGATCCGGAATACGTTGCCGAGGAACTCTTTTCCAAGCGTGGAGTCGACGTGGCGGTGCTGCATCCGATGGCGCGGGGCATCATGCCCGACCGGCACCTCGGCAGCGCCCTGCATGCCGCCCACAACGAGATGATGGTCTCGCGCTGGCTGGAAACCGACGACCGGTTCCGCGGCACAATTCGGATCAACCCCGACGACATCACCGGCGCCCTGCGGGAGATCGACAAATGGCGCGACCATCCGCGAGTGGTCCAGATCGGTGTTCCACTGCAGTCGCGCGAGCTCTACGGGAAACCGCAATTCTGGCCGCTCTGGGAGGCCGCAGTCGAGGCCAACTTGCCGGTGGCCGCCCACATCGAGGTCGGTTCCGGGATCGCGTTCCCGCCGACCCCGAACGGCAATACCCGCACCTATGAGCAGTACGTGAGCTTCATGGCGTTGAACTACGTGTATCACCTGATGAACATGATCGCCGAAGGCGTCTTCGAGCGATTCGACGGCTTGAAGTTCGTGTGGGCCGACGGCGCCGCGGATTTCGTGACGCCGTTCATCTGGCGGATGGACACCTTCGGCCGCCCGCACCTAGAACAGACGCCCTGGGCGCCGCGCATCCCCAGCGACTACCTGCCCGGGCACGTGTATTTCGTACAGGGCAGCCTGGACGGACCCGGCGACACCGACTTCGCCGGTGAATGGTTCAGCTTCACCGGCAAGGACGACATGGTGATGTTCGGATCCAGCTACCCGCACTGGCAGTGCGGTGATGTCAGCAAATTGCCTTCGGCGCTCTCCGACGAGCAGCGCGAGAAGCTGTGCTGGCGCAACGCCGCCCAGTTGTACGGCATAGACATCGCCGTCGACTCGGGCGCACAGTAGAACAAAGGCTGAGGAGGTCGAAATGACGCTGACCCACATCCAGGAACGTGTCACGCCCACCGAGCGCATCGCGGTGCGGTGCGTCGACTCGGATGTCCACCCCGTGCCCAAGCGCGGCGAGATCATCCAGTACATCCCGGAGCCGTGGCGCAGCAAGTACTTCCTCACCCGCAACGTGGGGGAGCAGATCTATTACGACGCACCGGATTACGCGCACGCCTACGCGATGCGGGTGGACACTTTCCCGCCAGACGGTGAGTTCCCCGGCAGCGACCCCGACATGGCGTTCCGTCAGCTGATCATGGAGGCCGGCTCGGACATCGCAATCCTGGAGCCGGCCGCCTACCCGGCTCGTATTCCGGAGGCCCAGCACGCCATGTCGGTCGCCTTGAACGACTGGCAGGCCAATCACTGGCTGGATAGCCACAACAACTGGCATCAGCGCTGGCGCGGTTCGATCTGCGTCGCCATCGAGGATCCGGAAGCGACCGTGCGCGAGATCGAGCGCTGGGCCGGCCACCCTTATATGGCGCAGATCTTGATCAAGGCCGAGCCGCGGCCGTCATGGGGCCACCCGAAATACGATCCGATCTGGGCGGCGGCCACCAAGCACGACATCACGGTGAGCTGCCACCTGTCCCGCAGCCAGTTCGACGAGTTGCCGATACCACCGGTCGGGTTCCCCAGCTACAACCACGACTTCATGGTCACCTACTCGCTGCTGGCCGCTAACCAGGTGATGAGCCTGGTGTTCGATGGAGTCTTCGACCGGTTCCCGACGCTGCGGATCGTCTTCGTCGAGCACGCGTTCACCTGGATCCTGCCGTTGATGTGGCGCATGGACGCGATTTACGAAGCCCGCAAGTCCTGGGTGGACATCAAGCGCAAGCCGTCGGAGTACGTGAAGGACCACATCAAATTCACCACGCAACCCCTCGACTATCCCGAGGACAAGACCGAGTTGAGCCGCGCTTTCGAGTGGATGGAGTGCGAGAAGATCTTGCTGTACTCCTCGGATTACCCGCACTGGACTTTCGACGATCCCAGGTGGCTGGTCAAGCATCTCCCCAAGGCCGCGCGGGAAGCGGTGATGTTCAGAAACGGCATCGCGACCTATCACCTGCCGGAAACCGTGCCGGTCCTCGAGGGCCAAACCCGGGTCCACTGAGTTGGCCGAACAGATCAAGCAGCCCCGCCTCGCTCAGGGCCGCGAGCATGTCGTTGCCACCGTCGACGAAATTCCGCCGGGTACCCACAAGTTGGTGCCGATCGGGCGCCACGGCGTCGGTGTCTACAACGTCAACGGCACCTTCTACGCGATCGCGAATTATTGCCCGCACCAAGGCGGTCCGCTCTGCTCGGGACGCGCCCGTGGCCTGACCGTCGTCGACGAGAGCGCCGCCGGGGATGCCGTCATGGTGCGCGACCTGGAATACATCTACTGCCCGTGGCATCAATGGGGTTTCGAGTTGGCCACCGGAACCACCGCAGTAAAGCCGGAGTGGAGCATCCGCACCTATCCGGTCCGGGTGATCGGCAACGACGTGTTGGTGATGGCATGACGCAGCAAGGGAGTCGCGTGTCTTCGATCGAGATCAACGGCGGCAAGGTTGTCTACGAAATCCTCGGTGACAGCGGCGATCTCATCGCTCTGACGCCCGGTGGCCGATTCAGTAAGGACATCGACGGTTTGCGTCCGCTGGCCGAAGCTCTGGTTGACGGCGGGTATCGGGTGCTGTTGTGGGACCGGCCCAACTGCGGCGCCTCCGATGTGCAGTTCTACGGGCAAAGCGAATCGCATATGCGCGCCGAAACCCTGCACAAGTTGGTGACGGGCTTGGGGTTCGAGCGTTGCATCCTGGCCGGGGGATCTGGCGGCGCAAGGGATTCCATGCTCACCACCATGCTCTACCCGGAGATGGTCACCAAGCTGGTGGTGTGGAACATCGTCGGCGGTGTGTACGGCACCTTCGTGTTGGGCTCCTTTTACATCATTCCCAGCATTCTCGCGGTGCGCGGAACCGGAATGGACGGGGTGGTGAAAGTTCAGGAGTGGCGCGACCGCATCGAGGAGAACCCGGCCAACAAGCAGCGATTTCTTGACTTCGACAAGGAAGAATTCCTGAAGGTGATGATGCGGTGGCTCAATGCTTTCGTCTCCAAACCAGGACAGACGATTCCTGGCGTCGAGGACGAGATGTTCGATCGCATCAAGGTTCCCACGTTGATCATCCGCGGCGGTGAGAACGACCTCGATCACCCGAAACGCACGTCTTTGGAGGTCAGTTGTCTGATCAAGGGATCGAAGCTGATCGATCCCCCGTGGCCGGAAGACGCCTGGGAGCGGGCTTCGGAGGATCGCGCGGCGGGCCGGGTCAAACATTTCAACATGTTCGACACCTGGGTCCAGGCCGCACCGCCGATCCTGGAATTCCTGGCGTCGTAATGCCGTCAAATGGTGCGGATGTGGACCTCGCAATTGAGCGACGCCTCGAGCGCGGTGTGGATCCGGCTCTCCGGCACCCGATCCAGATCCACTTCGCGCAGCGTCACGTGGACGACGTCGTAGCCGTCTTCTCCGGCCTCGCGCACGATGTCACCGGTAATCCCGAAGCCGGAGAGCACCCCGTGCGCGTCATCGTCGGTCCCCCGGCTCACAAAGGTCACTACGCCGGCCACCGGAGCGGTGTTGAACGCCTTGGCGCACAGTTCGATCGCCCTCTTCTTGGCCGATTCGACGTCGACGCCGGCGATGAGCAGTTCGACGATGCGGCGGCCGGGTGGTCGGCGTTCGAGGTCGATGTCGACGACGTCGGCGTCGATTCGGTCGGTCAGGTCGCGCAGCGTGGTCATGCCCGCCCGCAATTGCTCGGCCACGAGCAGACCGGTCGGATCGACATCGACCCGCACCACCGCAGTGCGCATGCGGCAAGCCTAACGGCACGGCGGGCTGCGCGATGAAGACGGACGCCGCATTTCACACCGCTGTCGGGCCGGGCTGCACACCGCGGTTGCTGACCGCGGACGGTGACCGCGAAGACGGCGTGACGTATCGGGAGCGGGGCGGTTACCTGCCGTTGGTCGACCCCGACGGCTTACTGCGTGAGGTCGACGGCAGCGGATTGGCCGGTCGCGGGGGCGCCGCTTTTCCCCTCGCGGTGAAGTTACGCGCGGTGCGCGACAACGGACGAGCCGCGGGCGGCGCGGTGGTCGTCGCGAATGGCGAAGAGGGAGAACCGGCTTCGGTCAAAGACCGCTGGTTGCTGCGTCATCGGCCGCACTTGATCCTGGACGGGTTGCGACTTGCCGCGGCGATCGTTGCCGCGCAACGGGCCTACGTCTACGTGTCCGATCACGATTCGGCGCACAGCATCGAAGCCGCGTTGAACGAGGCCGAACTCGACACTCTGCACGTGCAGGTATGGACGGTCGAGGCGGGCTACGTGGCCGGTGAGGAGACCGCGGCCGTCCAGGCGATCAACGGCGGTCCGGCCAAACCGACCGACAAACCGCCGCGACCGTTCGAGGCCGGCGTTAGCGAGCTTCCCACCCTGGTCAGCAACGTCGAGACCCTGGCCAATCTGCCGTATCTACAGCGCCACGGCGCCGAGGCATTCCGCACGCAGGGCACTGTGGTGTCGCCGGGCACCTTCCTGGCAACCATCACCGGAGCCAACCGGTCACCGGTGCTCTACGAGCTGCCCTACGGTCTGCCCTTCACCGAGTTGCTTGCCCTGCACGGTGTTTCGGCCGAGCAACTGCGCGGTGTCCTGATCGGCGGCTACTTCGCCGGCCTGCTCAATCGCAGCGTGCTGGACACCCGACTGGACCATGAGACGATGCGCGGTATCGGCAGCGGGCTGGGTAACGGGGCAATCTCGTTGATCACCGACGACTGTCCCGTCGCGGTCGCGGCGGCGGTACTGGCCTATTTCGACCGCGAAAACGCCGGGCAATGCGGATCGTGTTTCAACGGCACCGCGGCCATGGCGGCTGCGGCGGGGGCGCTGCGGGATTTCGTCGCGACCGGGGAAGATGTCGATCGACTGCGCCGCTGGTCGGTGGTCCTACGCGGGCGAGGGGCGTGCCAAACGTTAGATGCCGCCACCAATATCGCGGCAACTCTGCTCGGCCAGTTCCCGGATGAGGTGACGCGCCATCTCGCCGGCACGTGCGCGGAGTGTAGCCAGGGCGCGTTCCGCGCGGACCGTCCCTATGAAGCTATGGAATTGATGAGGCGGTGAGGTTTCGGTGAAGATTCGTCTCGACCGCACGATTTGCGACGGCTTCGGCCTGTGTGCAAAGCATGCCCCACAATACTTTTCGCTCGATGACTGGGGATATGCGTCCCTGATCGGCGACGGCAGTGTGCCGGAGCGCGACCACGATCCGGTCATGCGGGCGCTGCTGGACTGCCCGGTGCATGCCATCACCGAGGTCGGCGAGCGCAAGGCCAGCGTCCCGCACCCCGAACTGCACGACGAAGAGGACCCCGCCGAGCACCTCAAGACGGATTCGAACGAAGCACAGTGGGGTTTCACCCGTTGACCAAGCGGTGTGACGGGCTGACCGCGTTGGTGACCGGCACCAGCAGGGGTTTGGGCAAGGCCATAGCCCGACGATTGGCCGGCGAGGGCGCCACGGTTGCGCTTACCGCCCGGACGATGGAGCCAGACCCGAAATATCAGGGCTCCCTGCGAGAAACGTTGCAAGAAATCACCTCTGCCGACGGCTCGGCCATTGCCATCCCGGCCGACCTGTCGAAAGCCGAAGAACGAGAACGCCTTTTCGCCGAAGTCGTCGAGCGGATCGGTGCGCCGGACATCGTGGTCAACAATGCGGCCGTCACCTTTTTGCGTCCCCTCGACCAGTTTCCGGACCGGCGGGTGCGGTTGATGATGGAGATGCACGTGCTTGCGCCGCTGCACCTGACCCAGTTGGCCATTCCCGCCATGCGTGAGCGTCGCCGCGGGTGGGTGCTCAACGTGACGTCGGTCGGCGGGGACCTGCCGGACGGCCCGCCGTTTGCCGAGTTCGACCGCAGCGCGGGCTTCGGTATCTACGGCACGGTGAAAGCGGCGCTCAACCGCATGACGAAAAGCCTCGCCGCCGAACTCTACGACGACGGAATCGCGGTCAACGCGGCCGCGCCGAGTAACCCGGTCGCGACGCCTGGCGCGGGCACCCTCGACCTGGCCAAGACCGACACCGAGGACATCGAACTGATCACCCAGACTGCATTGGAACTGTGCACCGGTGACCCGAAGTCGCTGACCGGCCGCATCGCTCACACGCAACCGTTCCTGCGCGAGATCGGATGGTTGACCTGACCGACCTACACCTCGATCGGCTGGTCAGCCGGCTTGCCCGGTTGGGCATCGAGGGTGTTCGTCCGTTGACCGGTGGCGCGTCGAGCCTCACCTATATCGGCCAGGCACCGGGGCAACGTCTGGTGGTCAAGGTGGCCCCCGCCGGACTGCCCGCCACCGGGCATCGCGACGTGTTGCGGCAGTGCCGCGTCATCAAGGCCCTTGCGCCGACGGCGGTGCCGGTTCCGAACGTGGTATGGGAAGACGCCGGTCACCCGCCGCAGGAGCCGCCGCTGTTCGTGATGTCTTGGGTTGACGGCAGTTCCTTCGAGCCGTTGTTCGACTCCGACGCCGATGTGAGCGATCCGGTTGTGGCCGAACGTTTCTCGGCCGCCGCAACCACATTGGCTGCGTTGCACCGGATCGAGCCGGCCAGCGTCGGGCTGGGAGCCGAGCCGGTGATCGACGCGTCGGCGGAGGTACAGCGCTGGTGTGCAACGTTGGACACGGTGGACCAAACGCTGGTGCCCAGATGGCAGCAGGTTGCCACCGCCTTGACAAGTCGGCTGCCCACGCCGGTGCCGGCGGCCATCGTCCACGGCGATTTCCGGCTCGGCAATCTGCTGGCCGTCGACGGTCGAATCAGCGGCGTAATCGATTGGGAGATCTGGTCGGTGGGTGACCCGCGGGTGGACGTGGGTTGGTTTCTGATCAACAGTGATCCGCGGACGTACCGGCGCGCCACCCGGTACGCGGGCCGGACGCCCAGCACCGACGAATTGGCCGCCACCTATTCGGCGGCGTTGGGTCATTCGACGCGCGACCTCGACTGGTTCCAGGCGTTGACCTGTTTCAAGTCGGTGGCTACCTGGTCACTGATCGTGAAGTACAACCGTCGCCGCGCCCGCCCCGATCCTGACCTGGAAGCGATGTCGGGGGTGCTGGTGCATCTGCTGTCCCGCGCCCGGCAGTTGCTGGCCTAAGCGCGCGGTATGCCCGCCAGTTGGGCGGCGTACTTCCTCTCCGCGGCCTCGCGCAGCCGCAGCCAGTGCTCGGAGGGGAACAGGTCCGGGGCCGGCTTGTAGTTCTTCAGCAGCAGTCGAGCCAGAACGGTCTTGTGCACTTCGGTGGGCCCGTCGGCCAAGCCCAACACGAACGACTCCACCAAATGCTGCACGAAAGGCATTTCGTGCGTGGTGCCCAGCGATCCGTGTATCTGCAAGGCACGCGCCGAGACGTCGTGCAAGACCTTCTGCATCATCGCCTTGACCGCCGAGATGTCGGCGCGGACCGCCTTGTAATCGTTGTGCTGGTCGATCTTCCACGCCGTCTGCAGAGTCAGCAGCCGAAACGCCTCGATTTCCATCCACGAGTCGGCGACCATCTCTTGGACGAGTTGTTTGTCAGCGAGCAGTGAGCCTTGGGTGTGCCGCGAAACCGCGCGCTCACACAACATGTCGAAGATGCGGCGGACCAGGCCGACCGTGCGCATCGCGTGGTGGATGCGCCCGCCGCCCAGCCTGGTTTGCGCGACCACGAAAGCGCCGCCGCGCGGGCCGAGCATGTGATCGGCGGGGACCCGCACGTTCTCGTAGCGCACATAGCCCTCCCGCCCCCCGCCTACAGGTTGATAACCCAGCCCGACGTCACGCAGGACGTTGATACCCGGTGTATCGCCCGGAACGACGAACATGGAATGCCGTTCATACGGCGGGGCTTCCGGGTCGGTCACGGCCATCACGATCAAAAACGACGCCATCGAGGCGAACGAGGAGAACCACTTCTCGCCGTTGATGACCCAGTGGTCGCCGTCTTGCACGGCGCTGGTGGTGAACACCTTAGGGTCGGCACCACCTTGTGGCTCGGTCATCGAGAAGCAGGACACGATCCGGTTGTCGAGCAGCGGTTCGAGATAGCGCTTCTTGAGTTCCGGTGTGCCGTAGTGGGCGAGGATCTCACTGTTTCCCGAATCGGGTGCGTGCGAACCGAATACGATCGGGGCGCATTCGGAGCGGCCCAGGATTTCGTTGAGCAAGGCCAGTTTCAGCTGCCCATACCCGGGCCCGCCCAGATGGCGGCCCAGATGAGTGGCCCACAATCCACGGTCTTTGACGATTCGCTGCAACGGCGGAATCAGCGCCTGGCGCACCGGGTCGTTGAGGTCGTGGGATTCCTTGACCAACAGGTCGACCGGCTCACATTCCGAGCGCACGAATTCGTCGACCCACGCCAGTTGCGCCGCCCACTGCGGGTCGGTGGAGAAATCCCACGCCACAAGCTGTTCCTTTCGTGTTGTTACCCCGAGACTGCGCTGCCGGCATCGAGCCTGCGCACACTTCGTCCGCACGCGGCGCATCGACGCGCTGAGCGCAGTCTCGTCGCCCCGGTCATGAGGACCACTTCTGCCGCCGCGCGGCGGCCTCGTCAGTGGCGTGGGTGATCACCTGGTTGCGGTTCTCCAGTTCCAGCGCCGCGGCCAGCCCCGCCGCATCGGTATTGATCTGCAAGGCCCGCTTCGTCAGCTGCACTCCCAAAGGCGCTAAATCTGCGATGGCGGAGGCCATTTCGAGCGCCCGGTCGAGCAGTTCCTCCGCTTCCACCAGCTGACTCACCAGCCCTCGGTGGTCGGCCTCTTGCGCCGAAACGATGCGCCCGGTGAGCATCCAGTCCGCGGCCACGCTGGTCCCGACGATGCGCGGCAGGTGATAGCTCATGCCCATCTCCGCACCTGATAGCCCTAACAGGATGGCGGCGTTTCCGAACGTGGCAGCCGTGGAGCAAATACGGATATCCGCGGCGAGGCACAACGCCAAACCCGCACCGACGCAGGGCCCGTTGACCGCTGCGATCACCGGTTGCGGCAGGTTGCGGATGGCTTGCGGTATCGATGCCATCGCCTCTTGGAAGCGCATTCGATCAATCGCGGGGTCGGTCGCTTCCAACATGCCGGGGCCGAAATCCCGCACGTCTATACCGGAGCAGAAGCCACGGCCGGCGCCGGTGAGCACCACGGCGTTGACTCGGGCGTCGGCGGCCAGAGCGGCCAAGATCTCCTGGAACTCGGCCACCATCGCATGGTTGATGGCGTTCAACCGCTCGGGACGGTTGAGCTGGATGACCGATATGCCGGGGCGCGGCGTCTGGTGAACCAACGTCTCCGCCATGTTCATGCAAGCCCCTACCCGAGGGTGATAACGTAATTCTCTGAATCGCATAATGAGCCTACCAACTAGGTTTGTGGGCCAGATTGCGCGGAGGTGACGTGTCGGCTGCACCTGGACGTCCGCTGCCCCTACTCACCAGCGACAACGAGTTCTTCTGGACATCGGGCGCCGACAGCCAACTGCGGTTCCAGGAATGCCACGGCTGCCACGCGCTAATCCACCCGCCCGCACCGGTATGCCGGTACTGCCGGTCCCGCGACATCGGGGTGAGGGCGGTGTCGGGACAAGCGACGCTGACCGGGTTCACCGTGAACCATCGCTTCAGCGTGCCCGGAATGCCGGCACCGTACGTCGTCGCCCAGGTCGCCATCGTCGAGGATCCCCGGGTCAGGCTGACCACCAACATCGTGGAATCCGAGCCCGAGGAACTGCGAATCGGCCAACCCGTCGAAGTCGTCTTCGAGCATGTCGACGACGTGTGGTTACCGCTGTTTCGTCCCGCCGCCGACACCGAACCCGCTCCCCTGCCGACCGACGAGATCGCACCGGAACGCTTCGGCGAGTACGTCCGGCCCATGCTCACGACCGAGAAGTTCGAGGACAAGGTCGCGCTGACCGGAATCGGGATGTCGCCGATCGGCCGCCGGTTGATGCAGCCGCCGCTGTCGTTGACGGTGCAAGCATGCGAGGCCGCAATCGCCGACGCTGGTTTGACATTCGACGACATCGACGGCTTGTCCACCTATCCCGGTGGTGGAAATCTCGGCGGCTTTGGGGAAGGCGGGGTCACCGCGCTGGAAGCGGCGTTGGGCATTCGGCCGACGTGGCACAACGGCGGCATCGAAACATTCGGCCCCGGCGGATCGGTCATCGCGGCGATGCTCGCGATCGCCGGCGGTCTGGCGCGCCATGTGCTGTGCTTCCGCACACTGTGGGAAGCCACCTTCAACGAGTTGATGAAGCAGGGCAAGATCACGCCGTCCGGGGGCCGTACCGCCAGTTGGCAATTCCCGTTCGGTGCCACGTCGGCGGCCCACACGCTGGCGATCAACGCTCAACGCCACTTTCATCGCTACGGCACCACCAAGGAGACGTTGGGCTGGATCGCGTTGAACCAGCGAGCCAACGCCGAGCTGAATCCGACCGCTGTCTACCGGTCCCCGATGACCATGGAGGACTACCTGGACGCCCGCCCGATCACCACGCCCTTCGGGCTGTACGACTGCGACGTGCCGTGTGACGGAGCGATCGCCGTCGTCGTCTCCGCCGCGGACGCCGCTCGCGACCTGGCCAAGACGCCCGTCCTGGTGGAAGCCGTGGGCACCCAGATCATCGAGCGAATCGACTGGGACCAAAGCACTTTGACTCACGAACCGCAGGTGCTCGGGCAAGCCGCACACATGTGGACACGAACCTCGTTGCGGCCCAGCGACGTCGACGTTGCCGAACTCTACGACGGGTTCACCATGAACTGCCTGTCCTGGATCGAGGCGCTGGGATTCTGCGGCATCGGCGAAGCCAAAGAATTCCTCGACGGCGGCAAGAACATCGCCCGCGACGGCCAGTTGCCGCTCAACACCCATGGCGGTCAGCTCTCCCACGGCCGCACCCACGGCATGGGCCTTTTGCATGAGGCGGTCACCCAACTGCGTGGCGAGGCCGGCGCACGTCAGGTTACCGACGCCCGGGTGGGCGTGGTGAGCAGCGGCGGCTTGACGCCCAGCGGTGTGCTCCTGTTGCGAGCCGACGCATGAGCGGGCCGGCCGTTCGCCCGCGGGTGGTGATCGTCGACGGGGTTCCGATGTCGGCGCTGGTTGCCGAGGCACCAGAGGCCCGGGCAGTGATCGTCGCCTTGCACGGCGGTGGCACCGTCTCGAACTATTTCGACTGTCCCGGTCATCCGGAGTTGTCATTGCTGCGGCTGGGCGCGTCGGCGGGATTCACCGTCGTCGCTCTCGACCGGCCCGGCCACGGCAGCTCGGCGGCCTATGCCGAGGCGATGGACCGCCCGGAGCATCGCGTCGCGCTTGCGTTCGGCGCGGTGAACCGCATTCTCGACCAGCGACCACGCGGGGCCGGGCTGTTCCTGCTGGGGCATTCCGGCGGATGCGAGCTGGCACTGCGCATGGCGACCAGTTCGCACGCCGACGATCTATTGGGTCTCGAGCTGGGCGGCACCGGACGGCGTTATCACCCGGCGGCCAAGGAGGTCATGAACGCCGCCAGCCGAATGGACCGCCCGCCCGGAGTTCGCGAGTTGCTCTGGGAGCCAACGCACTTCTATCCGCCAGACGTGCTGCGCGGACTGACCCGCGCGGCGGGAGCCCCACCGTACGAGCGCGCGATGGCGCTGAACTGGCCGCACCAAGACTTTCCGGCTTTGGCGCCGCAAGTGCGGGTACCGGTGCGCTTCACCGTGGGTGAGCACGATCAAGTTTTCCGCGCGGATGCCACAGCGTTGGCGGAGATCGCCGAAATGTTCGCCGCCGCAGCTAGCTTCGCCAGCAACCTGCAACCGGAGGCTGGGCATAATCTCAGTCTCGGTTATAGCGCCGCTGACTACCACCGCAAGATCTGCGCCTTTGTCGACGCATGCGCGGCCGGCCGTTCCGCTGCCGACGATGTCGATCGCGAGGCAGGTTGATGCGAGTAGGGTTCATCGGGTTGGGCAGCCAAGGCGCGCCCATGGCACGTCGCATCCTCGACGCCGGCTATCCGATGACCTTGTGGGCACGCAGAGCCGAGACCTTGGGGCCGTTCACCGCCTCGGCGGCCGACCTTGCCGGTTCACCCGCCGAATTGGCAGCGGCCAGCGATGTGGTTTGCCTCTGCGTAGTCGGTGACGCCGACGTCGACGAAGTCACCACCGGCCAGCATGGCGTGCTGGCGGGAATCAAAGCAGGCGGCGTTATCGCGGTGCACAGTACGGTGCACCCCGCTACCTGCCGCGAGCTGGCCAACAAAGCCGCGGCGGTGGACGTTTCAGTGATCGACGCGCCGGTGAGCGGCGGCGGGCCGGCGGCCGCCGAAGGTCGCCTGCTGGTGATGGTGGGCGGCGACGCGCAGGCCGTCACCCGCTGCCGACCCATCTTCGGCACCTACTCGGACGCCGTGGTGCACATGGGGGAACTCGGCGCCGGGCTGACCACCAAGCTGCTCAACAATTTGATGTTCACCGCCAATCTGGGTGCGGCCGCCAGCACACTTGCCCTCGGTGAAGCCCTCGGTGTGACGCCCGACCAGCTCGGTGAAGTCGTGTCCCGAAGCAGCGGTAACAGCTTCGCCCTCAACGCGATCCGCGGGATCGGTGGACTAGATCGGTTGGCCGGCCATGCCGGTGCACTGTTGCAGAAGGATCTGCGGCTACTCGTCGATCTCGCCGCTGACGCGGCCGTCACCGGAGGTGCGGTGCTCGAGGCCGCCGACGCCGCCCTCGCCTTGATGGGACATAGCCGATGAAGCTCTGTTCGATGCGTCGTGAAACCGCTACCGTTACCGCTACAGTCAGGCTTTCCGTACGGCCGACTTCAGCCCTCAGCCCGTCGTCGAGGAGGATGCTCAATGACCGATACCAAGGTCGTCTTCGATCCGTTTTCGCAAGACTTCTTCAACGGAGCATGGGATACGTATCGGCGCATGCAGGAGGAGACGCCGGTCTACTACAGCGAGGAGTACGACTTCTACGCGCTGACCCGGCATGCGGATGTGGCCGCCGGACTGAAGAACTTCGAAACATATTCGTCGGCCTTCGGCATCGATCTGTCGATGGTGCGGTCCGGTAAACCACCCGAACAACGGGCCATCATCTTCATGGACCCGCCGGACCACCGGCACATGCGCAGCCTGCTCAACAAGGTCTTCACCCCACGGGCAATCCAGTCGCAGCGCGAGATGGTCATCGAGAAGATCGACAAGTACCTCAGTAAGGTAAACCCAGAGCGGTTCGACGTGGTGCAGGAGTTCTCCGCACCGTTCCCGGTCGAAGTCATCACCACCATGCTCGGCGTGCCCGAAAAGCACGCCCAGCAGGTGCGCCACTGGATCGACGAGTCGCTGCACCGCGAACCGGGGCAGGTCGAGCCGGGCGAAAAGGGCATGGAAGCCAACATCGCCACCGGGATGTTGTACTACGAACTGCTCCAGCAGCGTCGAGCCGAGCCCAGCGACGATTTGTTCACCAAGCTGATCGAAGCCGAAATCGAACGCGAGGACGGCCAGAAGACCAAACTCGACGACATCGAAATCGCAGGTTTCGCAACGCTATTGGGCGGCGCCGGTGCGGAGACGGTGACCAAGCTGGTCGGTAATGCGCCGGTGGTGTTCGCGCGCTTTCCCGAACAATGGCAGAAGCTGCTCGACGATCGCAGCAAGATTCCGGCTGCGGTCGAAGAACTCCTGCGCTATGAGGCGCCGTCGCAGTACCAGGTTCGCTGTTCCACCAGGGATGTGGAGCTGCACGGGGTGACCATCCCGGCCGGCAAGCCGGTGTTCTTGATCAACGGTGCGGCCAACCGCGACCCCGAAGCTTGGACCAATCCCGACGAGTTCGACATCGACCGCGACCGGCATGAAGCGCTGAATCTGAGCTTCGGCTACGGGATTCACAGTTGCCTGGGCGCGGCACTGGCCCGCATGGAAAGCGTGATCGCCCTGGAAAAACTGCTCGACTTCATGCCACGCTATGAGGTGGACTGGTCCGGTTGTAATCGTGTCCAAATGCAGAACGTCGCGGGTTGGAAGAACGTACCGGTGAGGGTATTGCGATGAAAGTCGATGTGGACTGGGACCTCTGCGAAAGCAACGGCGTATGCATGGGCATCGCCCCCGAAGTGTTCGAGCTCGGTGACGACGACATGCTGACCGTCTTACAACCAGACGTGGCTCCCGAAAACGAGGACCTGGTGCGCGATGCGGTGCGTCAGTGCCCCCGGCAGGCCATCTTCATCACCGAATAACGGTCAGCGTTCCCGGATCGCCTGTTCCGGACAGCATTCGATGGCTTCCCGAGCCGCAGACTCGAATTCGGTTGGCACGTCGGAGGGTAGCGCCTCGGCGTAGCCGTCGTCGGTCAGGCTGAAGACCTCCGGGCACAACGTCAGGCACATGCCATGCCCGCGGCAGCACTGGTCGTCGACCCACACCTTCATGCCGGCGCGAATTCCAGGTGCAGCTCGGTCAGCCCGCGCAGGATGTAAGTCGGAACGTATTGGTAGCGGCGGTCGTTCGCCGGGCCGTGAACGCTTTCGTTGATCCTGATCTCCGAGGTTCGGTCGAGCATTCGCTCGATCGCGACGCGGGTTTCGGCGCGCGCCAGCGGCGCGCCGGGGCAGCTGTGAATGCCGCGCCCGAACGAGATGTGCTGGCGTGCGTTCTTGCGGGCCGGGTCGAATGTGGCGGGTTCTTCGAATCGGCGCGGATCGCGGTTCGCGGCGGCCTGCACCACCATCACGGTGCTGCCCGCCGGCAGGTCGACGCCACCGACGTTGACGGGGACCCGGTTCATCCGGAAGTCGCCCTTGACCGGGCTCTCGATGCGCAGCGCCTCTTCGATGAAGTTGGGGATCAGGCTGCGGTCCTTGCGCAACTGCGCCTGGATGTCCGGGCGCTCGCCGAGCGTCTGCAGCGCGGCCCCGAGCAGCCGCACGGTGGTCTCCTGTCCCGCCGAGAAGACGTTGCTGGCCACCCGCGCCACGTCTTCGACGTCGGGAATCGAGCCGTCAGGGTAGGTGGCTGTCGCCAGGCCGGTCAGCACGTCGTCACGGGGCTCGCGGCGGCGGTCCCGCACATAGTCGGAGAACAGACCGTAGAGGAATTCCAGCGGGCTGTGCGCCAGCGCCTCCTTGCCGGTGCCACCGACGCCGCCACCCGAGTGCTGGCGGATGCCTTTGACGAACTTGTCGCGATCCTCCTCGGGCACGCCCAGCAGGTCGGCGATGACGAGCAGTGTGAAGGGTCCGGCGAATCCCTTGATGAATTCGCCGGAACCGGGCGCCAAGAAGTCGTCGAGCACTCGGTCGGCAAGCACCCACATGGCGTCCTCGTTCTCTTTGAGGCGCTTGGGCGTGATCAGCCGCATCAGCAGCGAGCGGTGGTTCGTATGTGTCGGCGGATCCAGGGTGGGCAGCTGATCACTGAACGGCAACTTGTCGCGATGCTGCTCGATCAACTCGGTGACGTCATCACCTTCGAGCGGCACCGGAAACCCGGGGAACGGGCCGGTCACCGAGACGCATGAGGAGAACGTCTCCGCGTCGTTCAGCACGCCGACGGCTTCTTCCCATCCGGTCACCATGGTGACGCCGTAGTGCGGTTCCTGGCTGACCGGGCACCGCTGGCGCAGAGCCTCGTAGTAGGGGTACGGGTTCTCGACGAGGCGGCCATCCCGGAAGAAGTCCATCTCGGCGAACTCGTTCACCATCCCAAGCTCCAATCTCAGCTGTGAGAATGCGCCTCTCACGAATGAGTATCAGATTTCCATAGCGGCTTGCCGCCGTCAACGCGTCCTCAAGCCGGCAACAGGTCGGCCGCCACGGAGGGGCAAGCCAGCAGGCCGCTGCGGAAGGGTTCGATCAGACCGACCGAACTCGCCGGACACCCGGCCGCGGCCAGCGCCTGGGCCTTGAACTTGTGCGCGGCCATGCTCAACCGGTGCTGCACCAGCCCGACGTTGTCGTCGAGTTCGGCCGGCCAAGTGGTGCCCCACAACGTAACTTCCGTGACGCCGTGATCCAGCGCCTGCAACACGCCACGACGCACCCGCGCATCGCAGCCGAACAGATCCGCCGCGGCCGCCAGCGCCTGCGGACGATGGCGCGTGTCCACGGTCGCCAAGGCGAAATCGAGGTCGAGCGTCTTCACCCCGAGGATGTGCAGCGCACGGTCATCGGGACGATTCGTCAGGTGGTCGGCGAGCAGCACGGTGACGTCCCAGCCCGCCATGGCGCGGTCGAACAACCAGCCACCGGCGAACTTGACCACGTCGACGACGCTGGACGCCACGACGTCGAGCCGGTATCTCATGTCGTCCTCTGCGGCGAAAAGTCGCGCGCCAGTGTCTCCGCGTACTCCTTGAACACTTCGGTCAGCGGTATCGAAGGATCGAGCAACCATGTCATTTCCATTCCGTGAATGAAGGCGAGAATCTCCACTGCCTTGAGGGCGGGGTCTATATCTGAGCGGTACCGACCGGCCGCCTGACCCCGGCGGATACCGTCGGCAACGATGTCGACGGCATCACGCTGCCGGGTGACCAGCCGGTCGTGCAGCGGAGCGTCGGGGGCGATGTTCTCCACCAGCAGCACCGTGAAGGTGCCCAGCAGTTCGGGCGCCCGCGTGAAGCGGTCGGCCACTTGAGCGATCTCACCGAGCAGGTCGCCACCGCGGTCGGAGTGGGCGTCGTCGTCACGGTCACGCGCGTCGAGCACCGCATGCAGCAGCTGCTCTTTGGATTCGAAGTGATGCAGCAGACCCGCCGGGGTGAGCCCGGCTTCCCTGGCGATCTGGGCGAGGGTGGTGGTGCGCCAGCCGTTGCGCGACAGCAGCCGCTGCGCCACCGCGAGAATGCGCTGCTTGCGGTCCTCGCCCTTGGCAAGAAGCGAATCGTAGGGCCGAACGTCAGGCAACCGGTTTCCTCGTCACATCATTGGGCCGAAACCAACCTAGTGAATACACAGTAGGTTGGTTGACCGGTCGTGGCAAGGGTGCTTTCGGCGCCCGCGTCAGACGACTAGTTCAACCAGGGTGGCGTTGGCCGTGCCGCCCCCCTCACACATGGTCTGCAGCCCGTAACGAATTCCCTTGTCGCGCATGTAATGGACCATGCGCGTCATCAGGACCGCTCCCGATGCGCCCAGCGGGTGACCGAGTGCGATGGCTCCGCCCAGCGGGTTGAGCCGACTGGCAACGGCTCCGGTTTCGGCCAGCCACGCCAGCGGTACCGGCGCGAAGGCTTCATTGACTTCAAAGACACCGATGTCGCGC